>CACPLT010000010.1 GCA_902634845.1 uncultured Pelagibacteraceae bacterium | reverse complement strand
ATAATGCATGATTTTATAATCTTTTAGATCATACTCATATAACAAATTAAATGTAGGGCTTAATACCTCAGTAATTTTCATGCCGTTAATTTTCTGTAAATAGTTGATTAGATACCTTGTAAAGGTAGTTTTACCAACTCCGATTTCCCCAACCAAATATATACAATCATTCTTTTTAAGATTATCGGCTACCTTTTTTGACAGTGAACTTAGATGCTCTAGAGATTTAATAATCATTAGCTACTAATTTAGTAGCGGTAAGTATCTGGTTTAAATGGCCCTGATTGTTTAACGCTAATATATTCTGCTTGGTCTTTTGACATTTTTGTTAATTTTGCTCCCACTTTTTCAAGATGCAACATTGCTACTTTCTCGTCTAAATGTTTCGGTAATACGTAAACTTTATTTTCATACTTGTCTGAATTATTCCATAATTCAATTTGAGCAATAACCTGGTTAGTAAAAGACGCACTCATAACGAAACTTGGGTGTCCAGTAGCGCATCCAAGATTAACAAGTCTTCCTTCTGCTAGTAAGATTATTCTTTTTTTACTAGGAAGCTCTATCTCATGAACCTGAGGTTTAATTTCATCCCATTTATAATTTTTAAGAGCCTCGACTTGAATTTCGTTATCAAAATGTCCAATATTACAAAGGATAGCTCTGTCTTTCATATTTCTCATATGGTCTGCTGTCACAATATCTTTATTTCCCGTTGCTGTTACAACTATATCTGCATCCTTAATTGCCTCGTCCATTAAAACAACCTCATAACCCTCCATTGCTGCTTGTAAAGCGCAAATTGGGTCGGTTTCTGTAACAAGGACTCTTGCGCCAGCCTGCCTCAAAGAAGCTGCACTCCCTTTGCCTACATCACCATAGCCTGCCACTATAGCTACTTTTCCTGACATCATTACATCTGTAGCTCTTTTGATTCCGTCCACTAAACTTTCTCTGCAACCATAAAGATTATCGAATTTGGATTTTGTAACTGAGTCATTAACATTAATAGCTGGAATCAAAAGTTGTTTATTTGACTCCATCTTTTTTAATGCAAGCACACCTGTAGTAGTTTCTTCTGAAACGCCTTTAACATTTTTAAGCATATCTTTATATTCTTTGTGCATTAAAGCGGTAAGATCGCCACCATCATCTAATATCATGTTTGGAACCCAATCCTTTTTACCTTCGATAGTTTGTTTGACACACCACCAATATTCTTTCTCTGTTTCGCCTTTCCAAGCAAATACTGGAATGCCCGCTTTAGCTATTGCTGCAGCAGCGTGATCTTGTGTAGAAAATATATTGCATGAGGACCATCTGCATTCAGCACCTAATTTAACCAATGTTTCAATCAAAACTGCAGTTTGAATGGTCATATGTAAACAACCTAAAATTCTGGCTCCCTTGAGAGGTTTTTTAGCACCATATTCTTTTCGAATTGCCATTAATCCAGGCATCTCTGTTTCTGCTAGAGAAATTTCTTTTCTACCAAAATCTGCAAGTTTTATATCTTTAACTTTAAAATCTTCTGACATATTTCAACGGTTTTTAACAATATAAACTACCCTAATCAAGTAAGATCTAATACAATATTTTTGGTAATAAGACTTCTACCTGGGCTCCTTTTTGATTAACTCTATTTGATGCAGCTATAGCACCTTTATGAAGTTCCACTATATTTTTGGCAATATTTAATCCCAAGCCAGAATGTTCTCCAAACTTAGACGGTCTATTACTGTAAAATCGCTTAAAGATTTTTTGTGGTGAAGCTTCCGTGAAGCCTGGTCCTTGATCTTTGATAGTCATTACGAAGTTATTTGATGTCTCAGTTAAATCAATTTCTATTTTTTGTTGATCTTGACTAAAAGAAATAGCATTATCTAATAAATTAGCTATTACTTGCTCTAGCCTATTTTCTATTCCAATTATAAAAAAGTTTTTTTCATCTTTATTTGAAAAATTAGTTAAAATCTCTATTTTCTTGTTTTGATTAACAAGATCTTGTCTAAAATCCTCAACTACATTTAATATAATTTGCATCAAATTTACTTTAATCATTTTTTCTCGAGACAATGATGCCTCATCTTTTAGCATTTGAGAATAATCAGTTATTAATCTTTCAATTCTCTCTACGTCGTGATTAATTATTTCAAATAATTTATTTCTATCTTTTGGATTATCAGTCTTATCCAATAGTTCTGAAGCGCCTTTTAAAGATGCAAGTGGATTTCTAATTTCATGTGCTAAATCTGTTGAGAAAGTTTCTGCTCTGGTAGTTCTTTTTTGTAATTCTTTTGTCATTTCATCGATAGATTTAGTTAGTTTTCCAACTTCATCCTCTCTGACAAAAAACTTTTGTATATCTATATTTTGATCTGACTTGTTTTTTATGGCCTCTGTAAATGAAACTAAAAATCCGATTGGCTTTAAAATATATTTATTTAGAAACAACGAAAAAATTAAAATTACCAATGCTATAGCTAAAACGGTTCTTATGATAAAATTTTTTCTTTCAGAAACAGCTAATAAAATATCATTAGCTTCATTAGTCACTACTATATACCCAGCTGTTACATCTTTTAATTTAAGTTCACTAATAGTACTAACAAAAAATGAGTTATTAATTTTGTTTTCAATTGTAACTGGCTGATCTTTGTATTTATTTTTTATAATATTAATTATAGAATTTTTTTCAATACTTTCTTCAATTAAAGGTTTTTCTTGAGACTGTTTTTTTTCTACCCCTTCTTCAATGACCTCATCTGATTTTTCAAAAACACTTGTGTCTAAATCTAAGATATTTGTATCTCCTATTAATTTAGCATTCTTAGAAAAAAATTGAACTCTATCGAGACCTTGAAAGAGAAATCTGGTAGAAAGCAAAAACTGTTTGATACCCTTTTCATCAAAATCTACTTCTAATCTTTCTATGTGATCAGTTGTATTATTAATTATAATAAAATGATTCGTCGAAACTTTTTTTACCAAATTCGGTTGTATTGCATTCAAATAAACAATTGTAAATAAACCTAATACAGAAAAAATCGATAGGTTAAAAAGTAGAAACTTTCTTAAAATTGAAGATGTTTTTTTCTTTTTCATTAACTAACATTCCATCTATATCCACTTCCATACCTTGTTTCAATTGCTGAAAATTTTTCATCTACTTTTTTAAATTTTTTACGTATTCTTTTAACGTGACTATCGATTGTCCTGTCCTCGATTTCAGTGTTTTCTTTATAGGCAATATCCATTAAATGGGCTCTTTCTTTTATAACGCCTGGTCTTTTAGCTAGCTCTTTTACTATAAGAAATTCTGTCGTTGTTAGCTTGTCTGGAAGTGCTTTACCATTCCATTCACATTCTAACTGTGAGGGATCAAGTTTCAGTTTTCCATGGGTAATTATATTTTTTGTATCCTCCACTTTATCTGTTTTTTTTCTTAGTTGTACTCTAATTCGTTCAACTAAAACCTTCATTGAAAAACCCCCAGATTTTTTTACAAAATCATCTGCTCCAAGTTTTAGTCCAAGTAGCTCGTCAACTTCTTCATCTTTGGAAGTTAAAAAAATTATGGGTATAGACATTTTTTTTCTCACCTTTTTTAATAATTCTTCCCCATCCATTCTTGGCATTTTAATGTCTAGAATTGCAAGATCAGGAGGGTTTCTTGTGAGACCGATCAATGCAGACTCCCCATCAATATATGTTTGAACTTTAAAACCTTCTCTTTCTAAGGCAATACTTATACTAGTTAATAGATTTCTATCATCATCTACTAATGCAATTGTATGAGTCATATTTTAATTTTCATAATTAAATTGTCAAAATTTAGGCGCTAACATATTAATTAATGGGCTTCTCCCCAATTATATCCTGAATTTATACTTACTTCCAATGGAATTGAAAACATATGATGCTCAGAAGACGATACTGAGGTCATAACTTGTTTAATTAATTTCTCGTTGCTTTTTTGATCTTTTATTGAACTTTCAAAAACTAACTCATCGTGAATTTGAAGTAACATTTTAGCGCTAATTTTTTTTTCATTTTCGATCAATTTGTCAATTTCAATCATTGCTAATCTAATTATATCTGCAGCAGAACCCTGTATAGGCGCATTAATTGCTGCCCGTTCTTGAAATGACCTCACACTAAAGTTTTTATCATTAATCCCTCTTAGATGAATTCTTCTACCAAAAATATTACTTACATACCCATTTTTTCTGCAAAACTTTATTGTACTGTTCATATAATCTTTTATCTCAGGAAATTTTTTGAAGTATTCGTTAATAAAATCTAGTGCTTCTTGATTTGAAACTGAAATTTGTTTTGCTAAACCATATTGCGTAATTCCATATATTATTCCAAAATTAATTGCTTTTGCTTTTCTTCTAAGATCTTCATTAACTTTATTAATTTGAACTCCAAAAACTTGGCTAGCAGTTAAAGAATGAATATCTTGATTATTTTTAAATGCTTTCTTAAGTTGTTTGACGTCTGCCATATCGGCAAGTATCCTCATTTCAATTTGATTATAGTCAGCAGAAATTAAAATGTTGTTTTTATCAGCAACAAATGCTTTTCTGATTTCTTTACCATCCGCAGACTTAATTGGAATATTTTGCAAATTGGGGTCGCTTGAAGCAAGTCTACCTGTATTAGTAGCCGCTAGCAAAAATGAAGTGTGAACTCTTTTTGTTTTTTGATTAACATGATCTTGCAAAGCATCTGTATAAGTGCTTTTTAATTTTGAGTCTTGTCTCCACTGCAGAACTAGCTTCGGGAATTTATGGCCTGTTGAGGCTAAATCTTCAAGAATTTTAGCACTTGTTGCAAGACTGCCTTTCTTCGTTTTTTTTTGTTTAGCAATCTTTAAATCATTGTAGATTATTTCTCCTAATTGTTTAGGTGAACCAATATTAAATTTTTTGCCTGAAATTTTATAAATATCTTTTTCCTTTTTTTTTAATCTTTCTTCAAACTTTTTAGACAATTTTTTTAAATAATTATCGTCAATTTTAATTCCATTCATTTCTAATTTAGATAGCAATTTAACCATTGGTTTTTCAAATACCTCATATATTTTATTAAGTTTTTCATTATCAACGCGCTCTTTTAAAATATTATAAAGTCTCAAAGTAACGTCTGCATCTTCTGCGGCATATTTGGTTGCGTCTTTAAGATTTACTTCTGAAAAGTTTAATTGCTTTTTACCTGAACCTACTAATTCTTTATATGTTATAGTTTTGTGTCCCAAATGTATCTCAGACAAAGTATCCATATTGTGTCTATTATTTCCAGCATCTAAAGTATATGAGAGAAGCATAGTGTCTTCTATAGGCTCAATATTAATTCCATATTTTCTAAAGATAATTAAATCATATTTTATATTCTGACCAATTTTTTTAATACTGGGATCTTCAAGAACTTTTTTTACTTTCTTAATAACTAAATCTTTGCTTAAACTTTTGACGTTCTTATGAGCTATTGGAATATAATAAGCTTCATTTATATCGCAGCTAAAAGAAATACCTACAAGCTCAGCATTTATAGGATCTAAAGATGAAGTTTCACAATCAACAGATATGATCGACTTATCATTTAATTTGTTTAATAAATTATCTAAGTCAACTTCATCTAATATATTTTTATATTTATTGACGTCAATATTCGCATTTGTATTTTTTTTCTCTTCTCCTTTTTCAAAATTTTTATCATTATCACCATAAAAACTGATTGCTTGACTTAATAGTCTATTGAACTCCATTTCTCTTAAAAAATTAAATAAAGTGTCTTTATTTACTTCTTTTAAAATAAAGCTAGTCAGATCATCTTTTACTGGCACATTGGATTTAAGCGTTACAAGTTTTCTACTCAATAGAGCTTTATCTTTATTCTCTAACAATGTTTCTCTTCTTTTATTTTGTTTTATCTCTGAGGCTTTATTGAGTAAGTTATCCAAGTTTGTATACTTACTTATAAGTTCTGCAGCAGTTTTAATACCAATACCGGGGACGCCTGGAATATTATCAGATGAATCTCCCGCTAATGATTGAACGTCTATAACTTGGCTTGGTTTTACTCCAAATTTTTCAATTACTTCTTTTTCACCAATAACTTTATTTTTCATTGGATCATACAGTCTTATATCTTTAGAGACTAGTTGCATTAAATCTTTATCTGAAGATATTACAGTTACCTTAGCACCTAGCTTCGTAATTTGTTTTGCATAAGTTGCAATTAAATCATCAGCCTCATAATTTAAAAGTTCAATTGATGGTAAATTAAAAGCTTTTACAGATTTTCTAATATATTCAAATTGTGGAGCTAAATCCTCGGGAGCTTCACTTCTGTTAGCTTTGTAATCTTTAAAAATGTCATTTCTAAAATTTTTTCTTGCAGAGTCAAATATAACTGCAAAATGAGTTGGTTTTTCTTTGCTGTCATCTGCTCTTGAGTCCTCTAGAAGCTTAAATAACATTGAACAAAATCCACTTACTGCTCCAGTTGGTAAACCATCGCTTTTTCTTGAAAGTGGGGGCAACGCATAGTAAGCTCTAAAAATATAACCAGATCCATCAATTAAATAGAAATGATCTGACTTTTTAATTTTGTTCATAACTTATAATACCTAAATTTAATGTTATATTAAAATTTTATGATGAAAACTGCTTTATCTGTTGAAAACCTATCGAAAGTATATTTTAGTAATAAGGAAAAGACCCCAAAAGTTAATGCTCTTAATAACATAACTCTAGAGGTTAAGCAGGGTGAAATTTTTGGTCTACTCGGGCCTAATGGAGCTGGTAAGACAACTTTTTTAAGTATATTAGCAGGCACAGTTGTAAAAACAAAAGGTAAAGTGAACGTTTGGGGATTTGACCTTGATAAGAATCCAAGACAAGTCAGGGCATCAATTGGAATTGTTCCTCAGGAAGTAAATTTAGATGCTTACTTTAGTCCAAAAAAATTATTAGATTTACAAGCTGGTCTTTATGGAGTTAAAAATAGTCAAAAAATTACTGAAACAATCTTAAAACTCGTTTCTTTAGAAAAAGAAGCTAACAGTTATTCACGAAATTTATCAGGAGGGATGAAGAGAAGACTATTAATTGCTAAAGCGATGGTACATCAACCTCCTATACTTGTTTTAGACGAACCCACAGCTGGTGTTGACGTAGAACTAAGGAAAAACTTATGGAATAATGTAAAAGAATTAAATGAAATAGGAGTTACAATTATACTAACAACTCACTATTTGTACGAAGCACAAGAAATGTGTGATAGAATTGCGATAATAAATAAGGGTGATTTAGTAGCTTTAGATACTACAAAAAAGCTTTTAGAAAGAATAAAATATAAAAAGATTACATTTAAGCTTGAAAATTTTGACCAAAGTTTAAATTTATATTTACCAAATGTTAAATTTTTAATTAGCTCAAAAAACTCTATAACCGTAAGTTATGAAAAAAATTCGATAAGTTTTGAACAATTGATCAGTTATTTAAAAGAAAAAAACTTAAAAATACTCGATATTTCAATTGATGAGGGTGATCTTGAAGACGTTTTTATTCAATTAACAAAGAGCTAGCTTATTTATTAAAATAAAGGTAAATTTAAATATGGAAATAGCAAAAAGTTTAAAACAAATAAATATATTAAAATATTTTTTACTTATCTTATTTAGTACGACTCTGTTAGCAATCTCTGCTAAATTTAAAATTCCGTTTTATCCGGTTCCAATGACAATGCAGACTTTTGTGGTTTTATTAATTGGGGTATGTTTTGGTTGGAGATTAGGAGTTACGATTATAATTTTTTATTTGTTTGAAGGTATGATTGGTCTGCCAGTATTTTCAGGAACTCCAGAAAAAGGTTCTGGTATGGTATATTTTATGGGGCCAACTATGGGATACCTCGTTGGATTTATTTTTGCAACAATGCTTTGTGGCTTATTTAATTTTAACAAAAATATCGTTTTTAATTTTTTAAAATTAACGCTGAGTGTAAGTATAATTTATTTCTTAGGTGTAGCATGGCTAGGCAATATTATAGGATGGGACAAACCAATATTTAATTTAGGGGTTGCTCCTTTTTTATTAGCAGAATTTTTTAAACTTACAATACTATCGATGATTGTAACTTTGTTTAATGATAAAATACATTTATTAAAAAAATGGATATAATTTTATCTAGGTGATCTTTTGGATAAAATTCTTTGTAAAGTCCTTCTATGCATTTTAAGACGTCTAGCTGTTTCTGAAACATTCCTATTACATAACTCAAAAACTCTATGAATATGTTCCCACTTTACTCTATCAGCTGACATAGGATTTTCGGGTGGTTTAGCTTTTGACTCTGGAGCTGCTAGTAAAGCAGACTCAACGTCGTCAGCATCCACAGGTTTAGCAATATAATCGATGGCGCCAGCTTTTACGGCTGCTACCGCAGTTGGCAAATTTCCATAACCTGTCAACATTACTATTCTGCAATTTGATTTGTTTTTTGATAGCTCTTTAATAACATCTAATCCGTTGCCATCCTCTAATCTGAGGTCTACAACTGCAAAGTTTGGAGGTGATTTTTTAACAATTTCTAGTCCTTCGAGTACTGTTTTCGCCTCTTTTACTTGAAAACCCTTTTTTTCCATCGCTCTGGATAATCTGCCTCGAAGTGGATCATCATCATCAAGAATCATCAGTGATTTATCATCAAAATCACTAAGATTTAGTTGCGGAGTTTGTAAATTAGTCTTTCTCATGAGTTTACATATAGGGTCTACATGACTAATTTCAACCCCTCACAACAGTGAATTCCTCAAGTCAGGCATGCATTTTTTTCTTTACATAAGGTAAAAAAAACCCTAAACGCGTTCAGATAAGAGTTTTTTACAAATTTTTTGAAAACTCTTTTGTGTTAATAAATGGGGGACACATGAAATGGAAAAATTTAGTAACGTTAACGAACTAGTTAACACTCTTAAACCAGTAAATCCTGTATACTGTATACGCCCAGAAAGCATTAAAAATTCAATAAAATTATTCAAAAGCAAGTTTCCTGGAAAAATTTTGTATGCTGTAAAAACTAATCCAAACGAGTATGTTCTAAAACAAATTATTAAAAATGGCATAGATAGATTCGATGTGGCATCAATAAATGAGGTAAAGTTAATTAGAAAGCACAGTCCTAAATCAAAATTATATTTTATGCATCCGATTAAAAGTAGAGAAGATATTTCTTCAGCATACTTTGATTTTAACGTAAAAGATTTTTCTTTGGATACTAAAGAAGAATTAATGAAAATTTTAGAATCAACTAAAAATGCTAAAGATCTAAATTTATTTGTAAGAATAACAGTATCCAATGAGCATGCAGAGTTAGATCTTTCAAGAAAATTTGGAGCTTTGGCAAGTGAAGCTTTAGGTTTGGTGCGACTTTGTAAGCAACATGCAAAAAAATTAGGTATTAGTTTTCATGTAGGGTCACAGTGTATGCATAAGATTTCATTTTCAAAAGGTCTGAAAGAAATTTCAAATATAATCAAAAAAACAAAAATAATTCCCGACACTATTAATGTAGGTGGAGGATTTCCATCAATCTACCCAGATTTAAAGCCTGAACCTTTAGAAAATTACTTCAACGAAATTAAAAAAGGTTTAGGTTATTTAAAGCTCGAAAAATTGCCTGAAGTAATTTGCGAACCTGGGCGAGCCTTAGTGGCCGAAAGTGGATCTACTATAGTACGAGTCAATTTAAGAAAAAAAGATAAGCTTTATATTAATGATGGAACTTACGGTTCTCTATTTGATGCTGGAGTTCCAAATTTTATATTACCATCAAGATTAATTACTAATGGAAGAGTGCAATCAAAAAAAATAACTGCTTTTCAATTCTACGGACCTACATGTGATAGTATAGATTATATGAAAGGACCTTTCTTGTTACCAAACAACATTAAAGAGGGTGACTATATAGAGCTAGGTCAATTAGGAGCTTACGGGTTGACATTTAGAACTAAGTTCAATGGATTTTATTCTAATACAATTATAGAACTAAATGACAAACCAATTATGTCATTGTATGATGATGCTGGTAAAATTAATTACTTAGTAGCTTAATGAATAAAAAAAGTAGTCCTGCAGTAGGACATAACAAAAAATCATTTCTTAATAATCCTGTTGAACATATAGACATAACAAAATTTGATGCTCGAAAAATAATTGAGTCAATGAGTAAGATGTCATTTACCTCAAGGGACACAGCTAATGCCTCAAAAATATTTAATGAAATGATTGAGGATAAATCATGTTCAATCTTTTTAACGTTAGCGGGCTCTACCTCAGCTGGTGGTTGTATGAAATTATACTCAGATTTAGTTAAATTTAACATGGTAGATGCAATTGTTGCTACCGGTGCTTCTATAGTAGATATGGATTTTTTTGAGGCCTTAGGTTTCAAACACTATCAAGGTTCACAATTTGAAGATGATAAGAAATTGAGAGAAAATTATGTTGATAGAATATATGATACCTATATTGATGAAGAAGAACTGCAAGCCTGTGATCAAAAAATATGCGATATAGCGAATTCATTGGAGCCTAAATCCTATACCTCAAGAGAGTTTATAAATGAAATGGGTAAATATTTAAAAAAAAATTCTAAAAAGAAAAACTCTTTAATTGAAACAGCCTTCGATAATAATGTTCCTATTTTTTGTCCAGCATTTACAGATAGCTCTGCAGGTTTTGGATTAGTAATGCATCAAGAACAAAATCCAAAAAAGCACATTACAATAGACTCTATAAGAGAATTTAGAGAGCTGACTGAGATTAAACTTAGATCAAAGCAGTCTGGTTTACTGATGATTGGCGGTGGAGTTCCGAAGAACTTTATACAAGATACAGTCGTGTGTGCAGAACTATTAGGAAAAAAAGTTGATATGCATAAATATGCCGTTCAAATAACAGTAGCTGATACAAGAGATGGAGCCTGTAGTAGCTCAACCCTTAAAGAGGCTAGTTCTTGGGGCAAAGTTGATATATCAAAAGAACAAATGGTTTTTGCAGAGGCTACAAGTGTATTACCACTTATTGCAAGCGATGCTTTTCACAGACAAAATTGGAAAAAAAGAGACAAAAGAGAATTTTCAAAAATTTTCAAATAATGAATTTTCTTAAACAAAAAGATGGCTTCCTAGGATACGATGCTAATACAAAAATTAGAAGTAAAGTTGTTATTGTGCCTTTTGGACTTGAAAAAACAGTTTCTTATGGAGGTGGAACAAGTAAAGCGCCTAGAGAAATCATAAAAGCTTCTCACCAAGTAGAGCTGTTTGATGAAGAACTTAATAAAGAGACTTATAAGCATATTGGCATTAGAACTCTAAAATTTTTCAAAATTAAAAAACAAATTAAATCTGCTTTAACTCAAATAGCAGACATAAATGAAAAAATTCTCTCAAACAGAATGTTTCCATTAGTGTTAGGCGGTGAACATTCTATTACTAGTGGTTCTATTAGACCGTTTGTAAAGAAATTTAAAAGTCTTTATATTCTTCATTTTGATGCTCATGCAGATTTAAGAAATCAATACAATAGAGAAAAATTTTCTCATGCTACAGCTATAAGACGATGTTTAGATTTTAAGAATGTAAAAGTTGTATCATTTGGAATTAGAAATTTATCTAAAGAGGAAGTCGTCTTTTACAATAAAAATCGAAAAAAAATAAAAATTTTTTGGTGTAACAATAAAAATAAATGGAAAATATCTGAAATTAAAAAAATATTTAAAAATAAAAATGTTTATATAACTTTTGATGTTGATGGATTTGACTCAAGCTTAATGCCAGCCACAGGAACACCAGAACCAGGTGGATTATTTTGGGACGATGTGATGCCTATTATCAAAAATGTATGTTCTGTTTCTAATGTTGTAGGAGCAGATATTAATGAGCTTTCACCAATTAAAAATTTTCATTCTTGTAACTTTTTAACTGCAAAACTAGCTTACAAAATAATATCTTATGTATTTGAGTTTAAAACTAAAGAATTAAATCGTTAATTCTCCACTTTATTTTCACTAAGGCTCCGTCTAATGAACCACCATTTTCAAATGATATAATCGCTGATTGTCTTTCAAGCAAAGTTTTTCCTAAAAATGTTCCCAACCCTAATCCAGCATTATTTTGGTATATTTTCGATCTAGATTTAATATAAGGCTCTCCAAGAGCCTGGATTATATCTTCTGGAAAACCTGGGCCATCATCTTCAATTAAGATATATAGGTTTATATTATCACTAACTACCGATACTAGTATTTCTTGATTTGCAAATTTAACTGCATTTCCTATAAAATTTCTTAAGCCATAGACAAGCTCAGGATTTTTTTTAATATCAATTTTATTGGTGTCTTTGTCCGTGTCTAATTCAATACTTTTTTCTGAAGACTCTCTAAAAGATTTTAATATTTCCTCTATTAAATCTTCAAAAGTCATAGAGCTAAGAAACTCATCACTAATAATCTTTTTTTGCGAAATATTTTTTAGAATTTCACTGCATCTTTTAGTTTGACTTATTAATAAATCTAGATCTTTAGTAAGTTTTGAATTATCACCTACCTCTTTTCTTAGCTCTTTAGAAACTACAGATATAGTGGCTAGTGGAGTGCCAAGAGAGTGGGCTGCTGCTGCTGCTTGCCCTCCTAAAGACTCTAGTTCATACTCTTTAGCTAAGATTTGTTGAAGCTTATTTAAAGCGTCCGACCTTTTTTTGGTTTCCCCCGCGAATCTAATACCAAAATAACTTAAAAATATAAGGCCAATTATTAAAGAAATTAAAATTCCAGTAACATAATAGTTAGGGAATGAGAGAACATATTCTTCCATTCCAGGTAATGGCATCTTAAAAAATGTTAAAACGAATAGCAAAATAATAGTCGATGTTCCTAAAATAATTGTACTGCCCATACTTAAAAAAGTTGAGGAAACAATCGTTGGTACAATTAAAAGAATAGCAAAAGGATTAAATATTCCACCAGTCAAAAACAATAGAACACTTAGTTGTAATATATCGTACATCAAAAAAGAGCTTGAGTATAAATCTTTTAATAAAGTGGCTTTTAATCCAAATTGTAAATAAATATTTGTTAAGAAACCTACAAAAACTACTATATGGCACAGTAATACTGGAAAATTGAGATCTAAATAAAAGTATACTAAATTAATTGAAAAAAGTTGGCCTAAAATTGCAATCCATCTTAAAAATACTAGTGTCTTTTTATCTAAATTAAGGTTTTCCTCTAACCTGAAAATAGTAGCAAAATTCATGAGTTTTAAATATCTAAATTAGCTACATCTAATGCATTACTTGTAATAAATTCTCTTCTTGGCGCCACCTCATCACCCATTAGAATGCTTATGATTTTTTGATCCTCTTTAGACTTTTCTTTAGTACCGTTGGAGTATTGGACTTTTAATAGATTTCTATTATCTGGATTTAAAGTTGTTTGCCACAACTCCTCTGGGTTCATTTCGCCCAATCCTTTAAATCTCTGAATAGAAAGTTTCTGTCTCTCCTGTTCAATAATCTTACTTATTTCCTTATTGCTTAATTTGCCTTTCTTGTCTTTAGTGTTTGAATTTTTGATTATGAAATTCTCTAAATCTTTTTCATCTTTCATGTAAAAACTTTTATTGTTTTTGGTTAATTTAAATAATGGTGGCTGAGCTAAGTATAAATTCCCATTTTCAATTAATTGATTAAATGGATGATTATTAAAAAAAGTTAAAAGCAAAGTTCTTATATGAGAACCATCCACGTCAGCGTCAGTCATAATTACAATCTTTTCATATCTTAAATTGTCAATATTGAAGTCTTTTGATCCAGTTCCTAAGGCATTAATTAATGTAACTATTTCACTTGATGACATCATTTTAGAGAGAGCTTTAGTCTCGTTTTCGGCAGTTTTTCCGGCGTTTCTCCCATTAATATTTACATATGTATTAAGTATTTTTCCTCTTAAGGGCAGAACAGCCTGAAACTCTCTGTTTCTACCTTGTTTGGCTGAACCCCCTGCGGAGTCACCTTCTACGATATAAAGTTCTGTTCCCTCTTTTTTGGATATTTGACAATCAGCAAGTTTACCTGGCAACCCAGTAATTTCAAAACTTCCTTTACGTCTAATATTATCTCTAGCTTTTCTTGCAACATCTCTAGCAACAGCTGCCTGGGTAATTTTTTCAAGGACGTTTCTTATAGTTGAAGGATTCTGGTCAAACCATAAAGAAATTTTATCATTTATAATATTTTCGACTATTAATCTAATTTCTGAAGAGACTAATTTATCTTTAGTCTGTGAAGAAAATTTAGGATCAGGCATTTTAATGGATAGAACCACAGTCAGACCTTCTTTAATGTCTTCCCCCGTCAAAGATAATTTATTTTTTTTATTATGCTCATTGGAATATTTATTGATAACTCTTGTTAAGGCGCTTCTAAATCCTAATAAATGAGTCCCGCCATCTTTTTGGTGGATATTGTTTGTAAAAGCCATAACTTCTTCAGAATATCCTGCATTCCATTCAAGAGAGCACTCAACTTGAACATCATTCTTGCTTGAAGAAATGTAAATTGGTTTTTTAAATACTGGTTTTTCATTTTTATTTGATAAGATTGGTTTTTTTTGGTTAATAAATTGAACAAATTCTAATATACCACCATCAAACTTATTTTCATATTTCTTGATTTTAGAAGAAGTTTTGTCAACAAGTGTAAGACTTATTCCTTTGTTTAAAAATGCCAATTCTCTCATTCTTTTTTGTAAAACGGTTGAGCTAAATTTGATAGATGAAAATATTTCTTTAGATGGTAAAAAGGTAATATTAGTCCCCCTTTTTGAGGATTTTCCAATCTTTTTTAAAGGTTTTAATGATTTGCCGTTTTCAAATTCTATAAAATACTCTGTTCCATCTCTATAGATTCTTAATTGAAGTTTTTCTGACAATGCATTTACTACTGAAACCCCAACACCATGTAATCCTCCCGAAACTTTATAAGAATTATGATCAAACTTACCCCCGGCATGTAATTGGGTCATTATTACTTCAGCTGCTGACATCTTTTCACTCTTGTGCATATCGGTTGGTATTCCTCTGCCATCATCCTCAACAGTAATTGTATTATTAGGATTTATAAAAACTGAAATATTTTTACAATATCCTCCTAGGGCTTCGTCTATAGAATTATCTAAAACTTCAAAAACCATATGATGCAGACCTGTACCATCGTCAGTATCACCAATATACATTCCGGGTCTTTTTCTAACTGCATCTAAGCCCTTTAAAACCTTTATTGACGATGCGCTATAATCGTTTTTTTGATTTAGTTGTGATTGTTTTGACATTTAATTTTTTAAAATTTCAATTTTATATCATTTTTTGTTAGCAAGATACAATCGACTATTAAGCTTGCCTTCTATAAGTATTAGTTATCAACGCTTTTAGGTGAATTTTAAAAAAAAAAAGATAAAAAATAATTTTTTTAAATTTTCATCGGCATTATGACGTAAAAACTGTTTTTATCTGAATTATCAAAAACAAGAACTGGTGATGTGGAATTTTTAAGACTAAAGACTAAGTTTTTATCTTCAATTTCAGAGGCAATATCTATTAAATATTTTGAATTAAAACCGATAGCAATCTCTTCACCATCATATTTTGCAGCAACTACCTCATTTCCATCACCAGAGTTGGTGCTGTTCACGGACAACCTTAATTTATCTCGACTTATTTCTAATTTTACTCCTTCTTTTCTATCAATTGAGACTGAAGCTACTCTTTCAACAGAATTAATAAAATCCGAGGACGCAACTGTAAGTGTTTTACTATTTTCTTTAGGAACAACTTTTTGATAATCAGGAAACTTACCATCTATTACTTTTGAAATTAGATTAATCTTACCTAGTGAAAATTTTATTTTATTTGAGCTTACTTGGATAAATAATTTATCTTCAATATTATCAAGTAAAGTACACAACTGAAATACAGTTTTTCTTGGAATGATAATTGAATTAAAGTTTTTTATGTTGTCTACCAATATACTGCTCGAAGAAAGTCTATGACTGTCCGTAGCAACACCAGTCAAAAAAGTGTTTTTATTTGATTCAGTAGCATGAAGAAATATGCCATTTAAATAATGCCTTGTATCATCGTTTGAAATTGAAATCTTTGTTTTATTTAGCAATGAAAGAAATCTTTTTTTGTCTATTTCTATTTTTTCATTCTCGAACTTATCATCAAAAGTTGGAAAATTACTTGATGGTAGACATAACAAATTAAAATCTGAGTTTTTTGACTTTAAACTCAATTTATTCTCATTTTTTAATGAAAAATTTATTTCTGTGCCAGTAGGAATTTTTCTTAATATATCAAATAAAACATTTGCTGAGGTTGTTGTATTGCCTTCTTGAGTAACTTTTAAATCAGATATTTCATCATAAAAAATCAGGTCTAAATCTGTAGCTACAATTTCTAATTTATCCTTTTTCAGATTAAGCAGTACATTAGAGAGGATGGGTAGTGTATTTTTTTTTTCAACAACCCCTTGAACAAAATTAAGTGATTTGAGTAATAAGTCTCTATTAATATCAAACTGCATTTTTATTAATTTTCCACCAATAGGCTTTTAATCTGAGCAATATTTTTTTTCATTTCCTCGTCCTTTTCAGATAATTTGGTAATTGTTTTTACAGCATGAATAACTGTGGTGTGATCTCTATTGGCAAATCTTCTTCCAATTTCTGGAAGTGATCTTGTTGTTAATCGTTTAGCAAGAAACATTGCGATTTGTCTCGGTCTAGCAAGTGGTCTTGATCTTCTTTGAGATAACATATCGTTTAGGGAAATATTAAAATAATTTGAAACTGTATTTTGAATCTTATCTACTGTCACGATTTTAGCTTGGTTAAAAACATCTTTAAGAATATTTTTACAATCACTTATATTTAAAATTTTTTTATGGAGTCTGCTAAACGCAACTACTCTGTTTAACACACCAATTAATTCTCTTATATTAGTTTTTGCTTCAGTAGCAATAAAATCTATTACTTCTTCAGAGATATTGATTTGTTCTTTAAATTGATTCTGAATATGATCAATTCTATTTGAAATTATATTTTTTTTAAGCTCTAAATCAGGGATATCTATATCAATGATCAACCCACCTGAAAGTCGAGATTTTATTCTTTCTTGAACTCTATCAAGCTTCATAGGAGGTCTATCAGCAGAAATTATAATTTGTGACCCTTTGTCTAAAAGACTATTAAAAGTGTGAAAAAATTCCTCTTGAAGGCTTTCTTTGCCTCTTATGAACTGTATATCATCAATAATGAAAACCGAAGATTTTCTGAAAAAGTCTTTAAAATTGACCATATCATTTTTTTTAATTGATTTAATAAAATGATACATAAATCTTTCTGCAGAAATAAACATTACCTCTTTTATCGATTGTAATTCTAGACCTATGGCATTGAGTAAATGCGTTTTTCCAAGTCCGACACCTCCATAAATGTACAATGGATTGTATCGCGAAGTATGCTCACACACTTTTTTCGAATAAGAGAGTGCTACTTCATTGCTGGCTCCTTTAATAAAATTATTAAAATTTAAATGTGGATTAAGTCTATTGTAGTTTAATATTGAGTCTTTAATTTCAGTAACTTTGTTAAAGTCTTCAATTTTAAACTCATCACCTTTACTGCTTTTTTGATCTTCTATTATTTTAAACTCAATTCTACTTAAACTTAACTTGAAGTTCTTAACAAGTTCTAAGATCTTGTCTAAATATCTAGATACTATCCAATCTCTGAAAAATCTCGTTGGCACACCTAAAATCAAGTAATCGTTGTATTCTTTAATCAAAACCAAGTTTTTTAACCAACTGTTGTATACTTCGTCACCAAAATTTTTTTTGAATTCCGACTGCAAATCTGGCCAATTTATTGTTTTTTCCTCTTCTGAAACAAAAATATTTTCCGGTTTGGTTGATTTGTTTTTCATGATTAAAATTTACTTGAAACTCTAAAAAACCCATTTTAAAAAAACTTTCAAGAAATATTTTTTATTTTTAAAAAAAAAATCGACTTAGGTTGTAGACTTAGCGTGGCAATAGAAAATCTTTTTTTACAACCCTTAACAGAAATTAAAATCTATATTTTGTTTTTTAAACTAGATAAGCTAAAAATATTAACAACTTTGAATTGTTTGTTTTAAGAAATTCTTTTTGAAATTTTAGAAATTTTTCTTGCAGCCGTTTTTTTATTAACTACACCTTTTTTAGCAACCTGCATTAGAATTGATTGAAACTTAGGGAAATAGTTCTTAATTATTTTTTTATCCCCTTTTTTTATAAGACTTTCCATGTGTTTAACGGCAGACTTGTATTTACTTTTCCTTACTCTATTAACTGTAGTCTGTTTTTTAACACGTCTTACTCTTCTTATTGCAGATGTTGTATTTGGCATGAATGAGGGTTTTATATATGCCTGTCATATCCTGGTCAACTTATTATTTTTGACATATTTTACAAAAAAAAGTTGATCTATTTGAAATTTTAATTCTTTTAATAATCCCGATACAATTAGGCCGAGTACAAGAATAGCCTTCTTTTCCATATACATTAAAAAACTGCTGAAAGTTCCCCTTTTTGCCTTTTATGTTATTGAAATCTTTTATTGAAGATCCTCCTTCTTTTATAGCCTGTTTTAATATTTTCTTAATATAAAAA
>CACPLT010000009.1 GCA_902634845.1 uncultured Pelagibacteraceae bacterium | reverse complement strand
GCTGAATTATTTCGTTTTGAACATTAGATAAAGTTTCTGAGTGATCAATAATATATTTTTCAAGACTATCAGTTAAATCTAATTTTTTAGGCATATTTAGCCTTTTAAAAGTTTTTTTAAGATTTCGTTTGTTAGTTGCGGGTTAGCTTTTCCGCCTGATTCTTTCATAACTTGACCAACAAAAAAACCAAATAATTTTTCTTTACCGGACTTATATTGGTCAACTTTGTCTTTATTCTTAGTTAGTATTTGATTTATAACTTTTTCTAATTCTTTGGGATCACTTTGCTGTTTCATCCCTTTTGATTCTATAATTTTTTTTGGATTGTCCCCACTTTCTACCATTAGTTCAAAAACTTCTTTTGCTATTCTGCCAGAAATTTCACCTGATTTTATTGATTGAACCAACTCGGCGAAATTTTTAGCAGAGATAGGTGAGTTAGATATATTTAGTCCTTTGTCATTTAACATTGCAAATAAATCTCCCATCATCCATGTTGCGGCAAGCTTTTTATCAGATAATTTTGCAACCTCTTCATAATATTTTGAAATTTCTTTTTCAGAAACTAGCACATTAGCTTCATATGAATTAAGTCCGTAATCACTCATGAATCTTTCTTTTTTATTATCAGGTAACTCCGGTAAAGTTTTTTTTAAATCATCTATTAATTTTTGTTCAATTTTGAGAGGCAAAAGATCCGGATCTGGAAAATATCTGTAATCATGAGCATCTTCTTTTGATCTCATGGATCTTGTCTCATTTTTTTTTGTATCAAAAAGTCTTGTTTCCTGCTCAATCTTTTTCCCTTCATCTAATAATTCAACTTGTCTATTGGCCTCGTATTCTATTGCCATTTGCATAAATTTTATTGAATTTACATTTTTTATTTCACATCTTGTTCCAAAATTTTTATCCCCTACTGGTCTTACTGATACATTAACATCAGCTCTTAATGAACCCTCTTGCATATTACCGTCGCAGGTTCCTAGATATCTCATTATAGTTCTAAGTTTTTTTATATAAGCATTAACTTCTTCTGGAGATCGAAGATCTGGTTTACTCACAATTTCCATTAGCGCAATTCCAGAACGATTTAAATCGACATAAGTGCTAGATGGGTCCATATCGTGAATACTTTTACCTGCATCTTGTTCTAGGTGAAGTCTTTCAATACCAACCTCTTTTGAACCATACGGCATATCTAATAAAACTTTTCCTTCACCAACGATAGGATTTTTATACTGTGAGATCTGATAACCTTGAGGAAGGTCTGCATAAAAATAATTTTTTCTATCAAAAACAGAATTATTATTAATCTTTGCATTTAATCCTAAGCCAGTCCTAATAGCTTGGTTTATGCACTCTTTATTAATTACTGGCAACATACCAGGAAAAGCAGAGTCTATAAGACTTACTTGGCTATTAGGTTCAGCTCCAAATTTAGTTGCAGAACCAGAGAAAAGTTTTGAGTTTGAAGATACTTGGGCATGAACTTCCAAACCAATTATTACCTCATACTTGTTTTTCTCTCCTTTTATAAAATAATCAAATTTATCTTTACTCATAACCACCAATTTTTTATTTCATTTTTAAAATTACAATTTTTTTCAAAAGCATAGGCCACATTCAATATATTTTGCTCATCTAAAGTCTTTCCAATTAACTGCAATCCTAGTGGATAGCCCTTTTTATCTAAGCCTGCTGGTACGGATATTGCAGGTAAACCAGCTAAATTTACCGGTACTGTAAATATATCATTGAGATACATAGAAATAGGGTCATTAGTCTTTTCACCAATTTTAAATGCAGAACTCGGTGTTGACGGTGTCAAAATAGCATCGACCTTACCAAAATTTTCATCAAAATCTTTTTTTATAAGCTGTCTAACTTTTTGGGCTTTAAGATAATAAGCATCATAGTATCCTGATGATAAAACGTAAGTACCAATTAAGATTCTTCTCTTAACCTCATCTCCAAATCCTTCGGATCTTGTATTCTCATACATTTCAATTAAATCATTTCCTTTTGATGATCTATAACCATACTTTACACCATCATATCTAGCCAAATTTGAAGAAGCTTCAGCTGGTGCCACTATATAATATGTTGGCAGTGCATACTTTGTATGAGGGAGTGAGATATCAATGATTTCAGCACCTAAGTCTTTTAAAATACTTTTTCCCTTGTTCCATAATTCGTCAATTTCATTTGGCATATTTTCAACTCTATATTCTTTAGGTATACCAATTTTGAGACCTTTAATATCTGTTTTCAAATTTTTTGAATAATTTTCTTTTTTCTTTTCTATAGATGTAGAGTCTTTATTATCAAAACCGGCCATAGCCTCTAACATGATCGAACAATCTTTAACAGATTTAGTCATTGGACCAGCTTGATCAAGTGATGAGGCAAATGCAACAATCCCCCAACGCGAACACAAACCATAAGTGGGCTTTAATCCGACAGTTCCAGTGAAGGAAGCAGGCTGTCTTATTGATCCACCTGTATCCGTACCTATTGTTGCGGGAGTTAAATCGGCTGCAAGTGCAGATGCAGATCCACCAGATGATCCACCAGGAACAGTGTCCTTAGCTATTGGATTTATAACATTTCCAAAATAACTTGTTTCATTAGATGATCCCATGGCATATTCATCACAATTCAATTTACCTAGTAAGATTGCTCCCTCTTTCCATAAATTTTCTGTAACTGTGGACTCATATTGAGGTATAAAATTTTCAAGCATTTTACTACCAGCGGTGGTTTTAAATCCATTAGTACAAAAAAGATCTTTTACGGCTAATGGAACTCCTGGGAGTAAAGAGTTTAAATTAGGTTTTTTATCGAATTCTTTTGATTTTTGAATTGTATGTTCAAAACAGGTAGTTATATACGAATTAAGTTTTTTGCTTTTACTTACTTTATCTATATAAAGATTGGCAAGTTCTTCAGATTTAATCTCTTTTTTTTTTATTAAATCTATTATTTCTGATAAGTTTTTTTTTATAATTTCTGACATTATTCAATTACCTTTGGAACAACAAAAAATTCCTCATTTTTTTTTGGCGAATTTTCAAGAATTTTATCTCTTATTTTTCCATCATTTATTTTATCTTCTCTTGCTCTAAGCGGTGTGTTTAAAATTGAAGATAATGGCTCTACTTTATCAGTGTTTAACTCATTTAATTGCTCGATAAACTTGAATATAGATGTTAAATCTTTAGCTAAAGAGTCAGATTTTTTTGAATCTATAGAAATTCTAGCTAACTTACTAATATGTTTAATTTTATCTTTATCTATGGACATCTGTGATTTATGTTATTTATATAGGAAATTAATATCATAAAATATAATAAATAAATGTTGGATATTGAGGAATTTAAGAAAAAACTAGACAAAAAATCAAGGCTAATAGGCATTGATCCTGGAAAAAAGCGCATAGGAATAGCTATTTCAGATGAAAATAAAAAAGTTGCTACTCCATACACAACTATTATTAAAAAAGATTATTCTAGTTTTTTGGCTGAAATAAAGAAAATAGTCGATGAAAATACTATTAAAGGTATAGTGATTGGAAACCCCATAAATATGGACGGCTCATCTGGTTCGTCATCTCAATCAGCAAAAGACTTAGCTTTAAATTTATCAAAAGATGTTACACAAAATATCACAATGTGGGATGAGAGATTATCAAGTGAAGGGGCTTTCAATTTGTCGAGCAATTTAGATATAAATGTAAGTAAAAAGGTCCAAAAATTAGACGAAAATGCGGCTCAATTCATATTACAAGGAGCTTTGGATTATTTAAATAAAAATAATACTTGATAAGATAGTGCAAAAGGCCTATAGAGTTGATTTTAATGGCGGTAGTAAAAAAAATTTCAGCTATTAAAAACTCACCAAAACACCTATTAGGTATTCAAAACTTATCAATTTTAGAAGCTAAAAAAATTCTCAATGAAGCAAAGACCTTCATAAAATTAAATAGAAGTAATACTAAAAAACTGGACACATTAAGAGGTAAAACTCAAATTAATTTATTTTTTGAGCCTTCGACTAGAACACAAAGTTCGTTTGACTTGGCTGGTAAAAGATTAGGTGCTGATGTTATGACTATGAATATGAGTAACTCCGCTTTAAAAAAAGGTGAAACTCTTATTGATACGGCTATGACATTAAATGCTATGCATCCAGATTTAATTGTAATAAGACACCAGGACTCGGGAGCACCAAATTTACTTTCACAAAAAGTTAATTGCGCTGTAATTAACGCAGGTGATGGTAGGCGAGAACACCCTACTCAAGCATTGCTTGATGCTTTAACAATAATTAGTCGTAAAGGTAATATTGAAGGTCTCAAAATAGCAATATGTGGAGACATACTCCATTCTAGGGTTGCTAGATCAAATATTTATTTAATGAATATGCTTGGAGCAGAAGTAAATGTAATTGCTCCTAAAACATTAATGCCAAAATCAATTGAACGATTGGGTGTGAAGTCTTTCACTAATATGAAAAAAGGTTTAGATGGTTGTGACATTGTCATGATGTTAAGATTACAAAATGAAAGAATGCAAGGATCATTTCTTCCTTCTAAAAGAGAATACTATGAGTACTTTGGTTTAACTCCAGAAAAATTAAAGTTTGCTAACAAAAATGCTTTGATCATGCATCCTGGTCCAATGAACAGAGGGGTAGAAATAGATACTAAATTAGCTGACGATATTAATGTAAGTTTAGTAAAAGAACAGGTTGAACTTGGAGTAGCTGTTAGAATGGCATGTTTAAAATTATATTGTAAATGAATGAAAAAATTATAATAAACGCTAGAATTGTTGACCCGTCTCAAAAATTAGATGAAATGGGTTCAATCATTATTGATAAAAATGGAAAAGTAAAAGCTATTGGTAAAAAAGTAACTAAAAAAGACTGTCCAAATGCTGAAGTAATTGATGTTAAAAAAAATCTAATTATACCTGGTATCGTTGACATGAAGGCATTTGTTGGTGAACCAGGGTTTGAATACAAAGAAAATTTTAGAACTTTAAGTCAAGCGGCTCTTGCAGGTGGTGTAACCTCTATTGTTACGATGCCTAACACAAAGCCTATTATAGATAATGTCTCCATGGTTGATTTTATAATGAGACGTGGACGAGATAAATCAAAAATAAATCTCTTTCCATGTGCTTCTCTCACAAAACAAATGGAAGGTAAGCTGATGACAGAATTTGGGTTATTATCAGCAAAAGGAATTATTGGATTTAGTGATGTAAACAAAACAGTTCAAAATACAGAGACTATGGCAAGGATAATGGATTATGCATCCGATATTGGTGTTTTGATTATGCAACATGCTGAAGATTACGAATTATCAAAAAATAGATGTATAAATGAAGGTGAAGTATCAAATAGACTTGGTTTGAGTGGAATATCACCAATTGCTGAAAAAATTATTATAGAAAGAGATCTCTCTTTATTAAGTGAATTCCCATGTAGGTACCATATTAATCAAATTTCATCTCAGAATTCTTTAGATGTTATTAAAAAAAATAAATTAAATGGAAAAAAATTTAGTGTTGGGGTTTCAATAAATAATATTTCCCTTAATGAAAATGATATTGGAGACTTTAAAACATTTTTAAAACTATCTCCTCCCCTTCGATTGGAAGATGATAGAAAAGCACTAGTGGGCGGAATAAAAAATGGACTTATTGATGTTATAGTTTCAGACCACACTCCTGAGGATGAGGAAAGTAAAAGGCTGCCTTTTGCTCAAGCAGCCACTGGCGCAATAGGCGTAGAAACTCTTTTACCTTTAGCCCTAGAACTTTATCATAATGAGTCTTTACCACTTAATAAGATAGTTGAATGTCTAACAATAAATCCATCAAAAATTCTTAAAATTAATAAAGGCACTTTAAAAAAAGGTTCCGATGCAGATATTTGTGTGATTGATTTAAATAAACCATGGGTGGTAAAAGCAGGAAATTTAAAATCCAAATCTAAAAATACTGCTATTGAAGACAAAAAATTACAGGGTAAAGTTTTGATGACCTTTTTAAAAGGTGAACCTGTATTTAAAATTTGAAAATGGAAATTATAATTTTATCTTTGTGTTCATACCTTATAGGGTCAATACCTTTTGGTTTAATATTTACTAAATTTTTTTTAAAAAAAGATGTAAGAAAAATTGGATCTGGAAACATAGGTGCTACTAATGTGCTTCGGACTGGCAACAAAATTTTAGCTTTATTAACTTTATTTTTTGATATTGGCAAAGGATATTTAGTAGTTAAAATTTCTTTTTTTTATTTTCCTGACTTAATATATTTAATGGGACTAATTTGTTTCATTGGTCATATTTTTCCTGTCTGGCTAAAATTTAAAGGTGGCAAAGGAGTAGCAGTTTATGTTGGTATAATTTTAGCCCTATCATTTAAATTGGCTTTAATTTTTGGAGCTACATGGCTAATTGTTTTATTTTTATTTAGATATTCTTCTCTCTCATCTATTTTGGCATCTTTAACACTAATAATTTATAATTCATTTTTTGATAATAATTTCCAGAATATTTTCTTAATTTTATTTTTCTTGATAATTATTTATACCCACAAACAAAATATTTTGAGAATAAAAGATAAAAAGGAAACAAAAATTAAGTTTTAATTTATTAGCTTTTTTGTGTTAAATTTAAATAAATTTGACATTTATATTAAATTTTGAATAAGTCTCAAATATGAATTTAGTTATAGTTGAAAGTCCAGCAAAAGCTAAAACAATAAATAAATATCTAGGAACAAATTATAAAGTTTTAGCCAGTTACGGTCATATTAGAGATTTGCCATCTAAGAATGGTTCTGTTGACCCAGATAAAAATTTTGAAATGCAGTGGGAGCTAGATTCATTTTCAAAAAAATATTTAAAAGAAATTACTGATGCTGCAAAAGAAAGTGATAAAATAATCCTAGCAACTGACCCAGATCGAGAAGGCGAAGCAATTGCTTGGCACGTAAAACAAGTTTTGGACGATAAAAAATTATTAAAAGGAAAAAAACTGGAGAGAGTTGTATTTAATGAGATTACTAAAAATGCAGTAATAAATGGTATAAACAATCCAAGAGAAATTGAAGACACTTTAGTAAAAGCTTATCTAGCGAGAAGAGCTTTGGATTATCTTGTTGGTTTTAATATCTCACCTATTTTATGGACTAAACTTCCTGGATCAAAATCTGCTGGAAGAGTTCAATCAGTTGCTCTCAAACTAATAACTGAGAGAGAACATGAAATAGAATCTTTTAAACCTGAAGAATACTGGACTATCGACGCTAATTTTAAAAACTTAAAAGAAAAAAATATATTCTCAAAGCTAAATTTTATTAATGACAAAAAAATTGAAAGATTTAGTTTCAAAAATAAAAATGATATTAATAAGACAACTGAAATTATTAATAAACATGAATATTTTGTCAAAGATGTAAATTCAAAAATAGTTAAAAGAAACCCTTCTGCACCTTTCACAACATCAACACTTCAACAAACTTCTTCTGGAAAATTTGGATTCGGTGCCTCAAGAACAATGCAAATAGCACAACGATTATATCAAGGAATTGAAATTGATGGAGAAACAATTGGTCTTATCACTTATATGAGAACCGATGGAACAAATATATCTAATGAAGCAGTCAAAGAATTTAGATCTTTTGTTGAAAATGACCTTGGTAAAAATTATTTACCAGATAATCCAAATAGTTATAAAGGGAAAAAAGCTAAAAACGCTCAAGAGGCACATGAAGCAATTAGACCAACAGATATTAAAAAAAAACCTGATGAGATGAAAAAATATCTAAGCACAGATCAATTTAAATTATATAATTTAATATGGTCAAGAGCCCTGGCATCGCAAATGAAAGCTGCAGAATTTGATAGAAACACTATTCAAATTCATTCAAAAGATAACAGTGTTCAGTTTACTTCTAGCGGATCTGTAATTAAATTTGATGGCTTTTTAAAAATTTATTCTTTTCAAAACGATGATGAAGAAAAAAATATATTACCAGAAGTTAAAGTTGGAGAAAAATTAACTCTAGGTGAATTAATTGATGAACAGCATTTTACATCACCTCCTCCAAGATATTCAGAAGCAAGTTTGGTAAAAAAAATGGAAGAATTAGGTATTGGCAGACCATCTACCTATGCTAGTATAATATCAGTTTTATCAACTAGAAATTATACAGAATTATTAAATAAAAGATTTCATCCTACGGATAGAGGTAAATTATTGTCAGCATTTTTGGAGAAATTATTTTCTAAATATGTTGACTATAATTTTACAGCAGATTTAGAAAATCAACTTGATGAAATAACCAGTGGTAAAACTAATTATCTGAATGTCTTAGAAAGCTTCTGGAAAGGCTTTTATAATGATGTGGGATCTGTCAAAGATATTAGAACCAGAGAAGTATTAGATTTACTAAATGACAGCTTAGGTGATTTAATATTTGATAAAAATGAGAAAGATCAAATTGATAGAAAATGTAAAGTTTGTGATAATGGAGTATTAAGTCTTAAAAATAGCTTTAGAGGTGGTGCTTTTATAGGTTGTTCAAATTACCCAGAATGTAAATTTACTAGGCCTCTATCAAAGGCTAAAGCTTCTCAACAATCTTTTTTGGCTGAACCAAAATTAATTGGAAAAAACGACGAAGGAAAAGAAATATTTCTTAAAAATGGAAGATTTGGTCCTTATTTACAATACGAATTAAATAAAGAAGAAATTGAAAAACCAAAGAAAAAAAGAAAATTAAAAAAAGAAAAAGACAATAATTTTAAAAATGTGTCAATTCCAAAAGGTCTGGCCTTGGAAGATGTAGATTTAGAAAAAGCGAAATACTTATGTTCTCTTCCAAAAGTTATTGGTAAGCATCCAGAGCTTAATGATGACATTACTATAAACGTCGGAAGATTTGGTCCTTATTTAAAATGTGCAAACAAATCTGCCAGATTAGAAACTATTGAAGATCTTTTTTCTATCGGACTTAACAGAGCCATAACATTAATTTCAGAGGCTAAACCTGGAAGAGTATCTTCGTCTGAAATTAAAAATATTGGTGAACATCCTGAGGATAAAAAGCCAGTTAGAGTCATGAAGGGACAATATGGGCCTTATATTAAATATAAATCTTTAAATGCAACAATCCCAGAGGATAAAGATCCTACTGAAATAACTATGGAAGAGGCATTAATACTTATAGAAAAAAGAAGAGAGTATGATAAGTCTAAGAAAAGGAGAAAAAAATGAATATTATTAAAATAATAACTCTATTTATAATTTTAAGTTTTTCAAAATCACTATTTGCCGAAGAAGTAAAATGTAAAACTTTCGATATTGGTTGCAAAACAAAAAAATTTATAGATGAAACTAAAGAATTTCAAAAAAAAGGTTTAGAGGATGGAAAATCTCAAGTCAAAAAAGGTTTTGAGGGTGGAAAAAATAAGATTAAAAATCTACCAGAAAAATTAAAAAAAAAAAATTAGTGTCTATAGAAAGTAAAATAAAAGATTTAAAAATAATTTTACCTGAACCAAAAGACCCAGTTGGTTCTTACGTTGCTAGCAAATTAGTTGGAAAGCTGTTGTATATATCTGGACAAATTTCTACTGATGAAAATGGGGATCTTATAAAGGGTAAAATTGGGAAAGACCTGGATGTAAAACAAGGTTATGAAGCGGCAAAAAGATGTGGTCTGGCTATTATCTCTCAAGTTAAAAAGGCTTGTGGAGGAGATCTTCAAAAAGTTAAATCTTGCATAAAATTGACTGGCTATGTAAATTCTACAGACGATTTTGGAGAGCAACCAAAGATTATTAATGGAGCTTCAGAAATAATTTCAAAAGTTTTTGATAATAAAGGTTTACACACAAGAGCCGCTGTAAGTTGCAATAGTTTGCCCTTAAATGTTGCAGTAGAAGTAGATGCAATATTCGAAGTTATTTGAAACTTTGTCTTCCTATAGAATAGTATTCGATTTTTCTTGATTTCATTTCATTTACGTTAAATAAATTTCTTAAATCAAAAATCTTTAATCTTTTGTTTTTATTTATTTTTTTGAAATCAATAGATTTAAATTCATCCCATTCGGTGTGTAATATTATTAAATCAGCATCTTTACAGTTTTCTTTAATATTTTTTTCAAAAATACAATTTTTTAGATGTTTAAATTCATTTTTTTCTCCTGTTGGATCATAATATTTAATTTTTGCACCTAGTTTGCTAAGGTGAGGTATCATTTTAAGGCTCGTAGAATCTCTCATATCATCAGTATTAGGTTTAAAAGTAACGCCTAAAAAAGCTATTTTTTTATTTTTACAAGAACCTAAAATTTTTTTAATTTTCTGAGTATGAATTTTTTTTCGATTTTCGTTAGATTTAATAACTGATTTTACAATTGTAAGATCAGTTTTAAATTTATTGCCTGTTGATACAAGACCTTTCGTATCTTTTGGAAAACAAGACCCTCCATATGCCGGACCAGCTCTTAGAAATCTTCCACCTATTCTAGTATCGCTACCCATCCCTAAAGCAATATCCCCTATATCTATATTTGTTTGCTCACATAAATTTGCTAGTTCATTTATAAAAGTAATTTTAGTTGCTAAAAATGCATTAGAAGCGTACTTAATAAGTTCAGCACCTCTTCTGGAAGTTGTAAAAAATTTAGCGCCTTTATTTAGGAGCGGCTGATAAATTTTTTTCATAACCTTAAAATATTTTTTTTTATCTGAGCCAACGACAATTCTGTCTGGAAATCTAAAGTCTCTAATAGCCTCACCTTCTCTTAAGAATTCAGGATTAGAGATTACATCTATATTATTACTTTTAAGTTTTTTTAATATTTGATCTAATTCATCCCCGGTGCCAACTGGCACTGTTGATTTTGTAATAATCAATTTTCTTTTTTTAGTACTTTTTGCTACTTCTTTAACAGCGTTATATACAAATGATAAGTCAACATTTTGAGATTTTTTCTTGGTAGGCGTACCAACACATATAAAAATTAATTCTGATTTAGATATAGCTTTATTCAAGTCGGTTGTAAAAATCAATCTTCCAACACTATAATTTTTCTTAATTAATTCATCTAAACCAGGTTCATATATTGGCGATTTGCCCGATTTTAATATTTTTATTTTTTCTTTATTTTTATCTAAACAATAAACCTTATTGCCTAGATCAGCAAAACAAACTCCGCTTACTAAGCCAACATAACCAGTTCCTATCATACATAAATTCATTTTATACCTTAAAAATTTCTATTCCTGAATTAATATAACCCTTGAGAGTGCCACAATCTAAATATTTACCCTTAAATATATTTCCATAAAATTTCTCTTTTTTGTAAATTAAATTTTTTATAGCATCCGTAATATGTATTTCTTTGCCATGACCAGGTTTAAGCTTTTTAATTTCATGCATTATACTCTTTGGTAAAATATATCTTCCAATAATTGCAAAATTAGAGGGTGCATTTTTTAATTTAGGTTTTTCAATAACATCTGTGATTTGAAAACTATTTTTAGTTTTATTTTTTAATGATAAGATTCCCCATCGCGATACAGTTTTTTTCGGTACTTTTTTTGCAGCTATAACTGATCCCTTTTTTTGTTTATGAATTTTAATCATTTCTTTAGTACAGTTTTTTTTAATAATTAAATCATCAGGCAAAAGCATCAAAAAATATTTTTCTGAAATTAGACGCTGACATTTCAAAACAGCGTCACCAGTACCTTTAGGTTTATTTTGATAAACAAACTTTATCATTTTACGGAATTTTTTTATTTTTTTAACTTCTTTTTGAATTCTCTCATCTTTTTTTTCCTTTAATATTTTGTTGTAAAATTTATCATTATAAAAATACTTTTTTATATTCTTTTTTCTATTTGAAATAATAAAGATAAATTGCTTTATTCCGGCTTCTAAACATTCTTCTAATATATACTCTAAATTTGGTTTACCGTTGATAGGTAGTAATTCTTTAGGTGTGACACTGGTTAAAGGTAACATTCTAGTGCCTAATCCAGCTAGTGGAATAATTGCTTGTTTTATCATATGATTCTTTTATTAACTAATATCATTACGATTTATAAATGAAAATAATTAGGCGAAAAAAAGACCTTAACAAGATAATAAATAAGATAAATTCGCTATCTTTTATACCTACTATGGGTGGCTTACATAAAGGGCATGAATTTTTAATAAAAAAAGCAAAAAAAGAAAATAAAGTCGCTTTAGTTAGTATTTTTGTAAATCCTAAGCAATTCAATTCTAAAATAGACTTTAAATCATATCCTAGAAATATTAATAAGGATTTGAAAATTCTTAAAAAATTAAATGTTAAATACCTTTATTTACCGACCTACAAAGAAATATTTTCTTTTAAAACAAAAAATAAAATTTATCTTCATTCATTTTCAAATAGATTATGTGGAAAGTATAGACCAGGTCATTTTAAAGGGGTTTTAAATGTAGTAAATAGATACTTAGAGCTAATTAAACCAAAAAAAATTTATCTTGGTAAAAAAGATTTTCAACAACTTGTTTTAATTAAAAAACATATTTCAAAAAATAACATTAAAACTGAGGTTGTGTCATGTAATACTATAAGATATTCAAACTTTTTACCTTATTCATCAAGAAATGGCAGTTTAAGTAGATATAGTACAGATTTAGCTTCAAAGGCTTTTAAATTAATTAAAAAAGAAAAAAAAATTATCAAAAGAAAAAAAATTAAAAAGATTAGTTTAATAAAGATTAAAAAAAAACTTTTTGATTTTGGTATAAAAAAAATTGATTACATTGAAGCAGTGAACTTAAATAGTCTTAAAAAAGCAAAAAAATATAACGAAAAATTTAATATTTTTTCAGCTTTTTATATTGGAAAAACTAGACTTATAGATAATATTTAATTTAAAAAGAAATAAGATCCAATACCTAAAAACGATAAGAAACCTATCACATCGGTAATTGTTGTTACAAAAACACTTGAAGCTAAGGCTGGGTCGATATTGACTTTCTTTAGGGAAACAGGAACAAGTATTCCAAATAAGCCAGCCACGATCATATTTAAAACCATTGAAATACCAATTAATAATGATAACTTTATTTCTTGAAACCAAAGTTGAACTATAATGGCAGTAATAATTGCAAAAATTATACCATTTAGTATTCCTATTAAAAATTCTTTTCCAACAATTTTGTTAAAATTACCTGATGATAATTCTTTCGTTGCAATAGCTCTAATTGTAACGGCCAAAGTTTGCATACCTGCATTCCCTCCCATAGAGGCAACTATTGGCATCAAAAATGCAAGAGCTACCATTTGTTCAATTGATGCTCCAAACAAACTTATTACCCAAGTAGCCAAAAGTGCTGTAAACAAATTTAAAAGCAACCAATTAAATCTTCTTTTAGTTTTAATTATAACACTATCTGTAATTTCCTCATCTCCTACACCAGCAAGTCTAAGTGCATCCTCTTCTGCCTCTTCTTGAACTACTGTAACCACGTCATCTGCAGTTATCATACCAACTAATTTATTATTTTTATTCACAACACCTGCTGATACAAGATTATAATTTTCGAAGGCGTGTCCAACTTCCTCTTTATCCATATTTACAGAAATTAAAACTGGCATCTCTCTCATTATTGAGCTCATTTTTTTTTCTCTAGGTGTTCTAAGAACTCTAGATGATGGAACTATTCCTATTGGTTTAAATTCATTATCCACCACAAATATTTCTAAAAATTCTTCAGGTAAATCTTTGCTTTCTCTTAAATAATCTATCGTTTGTCCTACTGACCAATCACTGGGTACCGCTGTGAACTCCCGTTGCATTATTCTAGCTGCTGAGTCCTCCGGATAACTCAATCCTTCCTCTAATAAAAACCTATCTTTTGGGGGCAGTTTATCTAAAACAGAAATTTTTTTTTCTTGTTTTAAGTTTTCAATAATTGATATTGCATTGTCAGACTCAAGTCTTTTTATAATTTTGGCTACTGAGTCAGAAGATAGTAGCTGTAAGATTTCTGTTTGAATTGACTCATTTATTTCAACAAATATTTCTGGTTCAATATCGAATTCTTCGATCTCTAATAACTTCGCTCTTGTTTCGGCTGACAAATTTTCAATTAAATTAGCAACATCAGACGGGTGTAAATCCTCTAAAGTTTGATTTATAAATTTGATATCTGAAGATTTTATTTTATCGCTAAAAACGCTTAAAAATTCTTTGTTAAAATCAAAGTTTACGTTTTTGCCGCCTATTGATTTAATTAAACTCATAAAAATCCTTGATTTCTTTTTTTGAGACTAATAGTTCATATAATGATAAAATTCAAATTAAATGAGCATTGAAGTAAAAATCAGTAAAAATAGAATTCCTTATAAAAAGGCACTGTTTACTCTTGAAAGAAGAGTGGAAGATGTAAAAAGAGGGTTAAAAAAAGAATTATTATGGATACTAGAGCATCCTACAACATATACTGGAGGAATAAGATCAAATCAAAATGAAGTTTTAGATAAAAAGATAAAAATAATTAAAACTAATAGGGGGGGCAAAATTACACTACATAACCCTGGTCAGAAAATTATTTATTTTGTAATAGATTTAAATAAAAGGAAAAAGGATATTAGACTGTTCATTAAGACGTTAGAGGAGAGCATCATTGAGCTTTTAAAGATATATAATATCGATGCAAAAGCTGACAGAAAAAATATTGGTATTTGGGTAAAAAATAAAAAGATTTCAGCTATAGGAATTAAAGTTAAAAGATGGATAGCCTATCATGGATGTTCAATAAATATCAGTAATAATTTAACTGAATATAAAAAAATTATTCCGTGTGGTTTAAACAATGAAGATATAACTTCGTTTAATGATTTAGGGGTTAAAAAAATAAGCAATTTGAATGGAAATATTAAAAAAATTTTTATTAAAAAAATATCAAAAATATAAATTTAATTTTTTTTTAAATTCCTCGTCAGGATCTGCTTCGTAAGAAATTTTTTTATCATCTTTAATAAATTTAATTTTAGATGAATGTAATAGCATAGCTTGATCTTTAAAAATTTTAGTGTACTTTAAATTGTATTTTTCATCTCCAATAATTGGAAATCCTCTCATATATAGTTGTTTTCTTAATTGATGTTTTCTACCTGTTTTAGGATTTAATTCTAATAAAGAGTATTTATTATTTGATTTTAATACTTTTAAAAATGTTAAGGCTTTCAACTTAGTTTTTTTATTATTTTCAAAATATTCAAGAAAGTCTTCCATTTTTTTTAAACTTCTAGGTACTTTTCCTTTTACAATTGCAATATAAGTTTTATGTATTTTTCTTATTCTAAATAAGGTGGTAAAAAATTGTGCAGTCTCTTTGTTTTTTGCTATTATGAAAACACCAGATGTTTCCTTGTCCAATCTATGGACAATATAAGGTTTCGCATGTTCAAAATATTTCGTTTTTTTTAAAGTATCAATTATGTTTTTTAAATTTTTAGTTCCTGATTGAACTGCAATACCTCTTGGTTTGTTTACCACTATATAGTTATTGTCATCATATACAACAAAGTCTTCAAATCTACTTCTTTCTTTAATTGAAGGTAAGTATTGAATTTTTTTTTTTAAATCCGTAGGCTTATAATTTGATAAATTATAAACTGATATACTGTCACCTTCTGTTAATCTATATGAACATTTTATTTTTTTATTATTAACCTTTATTTGATTTTTTCGTAATAATTTTTGGATTAACGAATTTGGGAGATTAATAACTTCTTCTTTAAACCATTTATCAAAACGAGATTTGTTATAACTTTTGCTAATTATAAACTTATTTGGCATATTAAATATGCTCTACTTACTTGATACTTGAGCTGTCTCTGGAGTCTTTTTGTCTTTGTTCTCTATTTTTTTAGGTTTATCTATCTTTTTTGCCTCAATATTTCGATCTACTAGTTCAATCACCGCCATAGGTGCATCGTCCCCAGTTCTGAATCCAGCTTTCAAAACTCTAGAATAACCACCTTTTCTTTTACTGTATCTTTTTGATAGTTCATTAAATACTTTTTTAACTGATGATTGGTTTTGTAATTTTGAAAACAGCTTCTTTTTATTTGTTAAATCGTTTTTTTTTCCTATAGTTATTACTTTATCAATTTGTGGTTTTAATTCTTTTGCTTTCGGAAGTGTTGTTATAATTTGCTCATATTTAATTAATGAGTTGAGCATATTTTTGAATAAGGCCTTCCTGTGTTCAGTAGTTTTATTTAATTTTCTGTAACCTAAATTGTGTCTCATTAGTAACTATTTTCCTCAAGTTTCTTTGACATTTCCGCTATATTGTCCGGAGGCCAGTTAGGAATTTCCATACCTAAATAAAGGGACATAGTGCTTAAAACCTCTTTGATTTCGTTAAGAGATTTTCTACCAAAGTTTGGTGTTCTAAGCATTTCGGGTTCAGTTTTTTGAACTAAATCACCGATATAAATTATGTTGTCATTTTTTAAACAATTCATTGATCTTACTGAAAGTTCAAGCTCTTCAACTCTTTTCAATAAATTCTTGTTAAATTCTGGCTCTGATGATTTTACCTCTTTAACTATTTCTTTTGGATCTTCAAAATTAACAAACATTGATAGTTGGTCCTGAAAAATTCTTGCTGAATATGCAATAGCATCTTCTGCTGCAACGGTACCATTTGTTTCTACATTCATTACAAGTTTGTCATAGTCTAGAGCGCTACCTGCTCTAGTGTTCTCTATTGAAAATGAAACTTTTTTAACGGGACTAAATAGTGAGTCTATAGATATTAATCCTAATGGACTATCTTCAGACCTATTTTTTGGAGCTGGAACGTAACCTTTTCCTGAACTTACAAACAACTCCATATGAAAATTTGTCTTTTCATCAACATTACAGATAGTTTGTTCAGGATTTAAAATTTCGACCTCTGCACCTAATGTAATATCTTTCGCTTTAACTTCTTTTGGTCCCTTAACATCTAAAATAATTTTTTTTTGATTAGCTGAATTGCTTTTAATCGCTAAATTTTTTACATTTAAAACAATATCAGTAACATCTTCCCTCACTCCTTTTATAGATGAAAACTCATGCAGTACTCCATCTATTTGAATTGCTGTCACTGCCGCCCCTTGAATTGATGACAACAAAATCCTTCTTAAAGAATTTCCTATAGTTTGTCCAAATCCTTTTTCTAAAGGTTCGGCTACAACCTTAGCAAATGATTTGTCATCGCTACTAGTGATGTTTAGTTTATTTGGTTTAATTAAATCTTTCCAATTTTTATCAATTATATTTGATGTTGATGACATTAAACTCTCCTTTTTTTTGGTGGTCTTGTTCCATTATGTGGCATTGGTGTTGTATCTTTAATTGAAATTATTTTAAATCCTCTAGACTGTAAAGATCGTAGAGCTGTTTCCCTTCCTGATCCTGGACCTTTTACTTGAACAGTAAGTGTTCTTAAGCCCATCTCATAAGCTTTTGCACCAGCGTCATCTGCAGCAACTTGAGCTGCATAAGGTGTAGATTTTCTTGATCCTTTAAATCCTTTTGACCCGGCTGAAGACCAAGATATGACATTACCGGTTTCATCTGCAATAGATATTATAGTATTATTAAATGTTGAATTAACAAACGCTATTCCCGAGGTGATATTTCTCTTTATTTTTTTCTTTTTTTTAAACTGGGGTTCTTTTTTTTTTATATCTTTAATATCTGTATCTTTTTTTTCATCTGTTTTTTTATTCATAACTATTTTTTAAGTGGTGTTAATTTTTTTCCTGCTATAGCTATAGCTTTACCTTTTCTTGTTCTTGCATTACAATGAGTTCTTTGTCCTCTTACAGGTAATTTTTTTTTATGTCTGCTTCCTCTGTAAGTTGCTAAATCAACTAATCTTTTAATATTTACAGATATTTCTCTTCTTAAATCACCTTCAACTTTGTGGTTGCCATCTATGTACTCTCTTATTTTAAGAACTTGTTCCTCAGAAAGCTGATTAACTCTTGTACTTTCTGAAATATTCAATTTTCTGCAAATCTTTTTTGAAGAATGTAATCCAATACCATGGATGTAAGTTAATGCGATACTAACAACTTTATTTTGTGGAATGTTTATTCCTGCTATACGAGCCATATTATAAAGGGTTTAATTTCTAAAGCGTATTTAATGGCGTTATTGATTAATGTCAACCCTATATAAGGGAAATAATATCGCTAATTTCTTTGCTTATTTGATCAATTGACTTTTCACCATCTATCACTTTTAATAATTTCAATTGTTTGTAATACTCAATAACAGGTTCTGTTGATTTTTCGTAAGTTTCATATCTTTTAATTGCTATTTCCTCATTATCATCATCCCTTTTTTCTAATGTTCTTCTCTCTGAAATCCTTTTTTTTATCGTTCTTAAACTCACAGACAGTTTTAAAACAATATCAATTTTTTGTTGGTATTTTTTAAGTAAAATATCTAAATTTTTTGCTTGGTTTAAGTTTCTAGGATAACCATCAAAAATAATTCTATTTTTATATTTTTTATCTGCTAAAATTTTTTCTATTAAATCAGAAACTATTTGATCTGAAACTAGAGCGCCTGAATTTATAACCGAAGAAATTTTTTTTCCTATTGATGTATTTGTTGTCATTTCTTTTCTTAAGAATTCCCCAGTAGATAACTGAAACATTCCAAATTTTTCTTCTATAAATTTTGACTGAGTGCCCTTGCCAGCTCCAGGTGGTCCGAAGATAACTATGTTCATGTAATTACTTCCCGAATTTTGCTTTTTTAATTAATGACTCGTACTGTGAGCTCATCAATCTTGTTTGAACTTGAGTCACAGTATCCATTGCAACTACTACAACAATTAATATTGATGTTCCTCCAAGGTAAAATGGTATTGGATATCTAGCTATTAAAAACTCAGGCATTAAACATACAATAGTTAAATACATTGCTCCAATGGTTGTAAGTCTATTTAAAATTGTTTCTATATATTCCGCAGTTCTTTCACCTGGTCTGATTCCGGGAATATAACCTCCATATTTTCTTAAATTTTCTGCAGTTTCTTTTGGATTGAAAACTATTGAAGTATAAAAAAAAGAAAAAAAGATAATTCCAAATGCATACAACGCCATATATAGAGGTTGGCCTTGGGTGAAAAGTGAAGACAAATTTATAAAAAAATCTGACTCAGCAAAACCAAAATTGCTCATAGTAATAGGCAATAAAAGCAACGCAGAAGCAAAAATGGCAGGTATAACTCCTGCAGTATTAATTTTGAGCGGTAGATGAGAGGACTCGCCGCCATAAATTTTATTTCCCATTTGTCTTTTAGGGTAATTTATCAATATTTTTCTGACTGCTCTTTCAAAAAAAACTATAAATAAAACTGTAACTATTACTAGCAAAAATATTCCAACAATCATGACAGCAGATAAAGCCCCTGTCCGACCAAGTTCAAACGTTGATGCTAAAGCTCTAGGTATTTCCGCTACAATGCCTGAAAAAATTATTAAAGATATACCATTTCCTATTCCTCTAAGAGTTATTTGTTCACCTAGCCACATTAAAAAAGTAGTACCTGCTACTAAAGAAATAGTTGTAGTTATTCTAAAATACATACCTGGTTCTAAAACTAAATTACCTGCATTCTCAATACCGACTGCTACACCATAACCTTGTAACGCAGCAATCATCACAGTTCCATATCTAGTAATTTGAGTAATTTTTTTTCTTCCAATTTCACCCTGCTCCTTTAAATTCTTAAAATAATCAGAAGTGCCTGTAAGTAATTGGACAATAATTGACGACGAAATATAAGGCATTATGCCTAGCGCGAAAATAGCCATTCTAGTGACCGCCCCACCTGAAAACATATTGAACATACCTAAAAGACCCTGTTGACTAGATGACATTATTTCTTTTAATGCGTCTGGGTCTATCCCAGATAAAGGAACGTAGGTACCAAGTCTATAAACAATCAATAAAAAAT
>CACPLT010000008.1 GCA_902634845.1 uncultured Pelagibacteraceae bacterium | reverse complement strand
GCGGTCGGAGAGACTCGAACTCTCATGGGAAAACCCACACGGCCCTCAACCGTGCCTGTCTACCAATTTCAGCACGACCGCTTATTTTATGCGACAATAAATGAATGACAATTATTGTTCAAGTTGATAGACTAGAATTAGTATGTCTGCTCAACAAGAAAGTGTTAAAAATTCAGAAGAGATTTACAAAAAAATCTCAAAATTTGTGCCTGATGTTGAGTGGAAGATACATCAGCCACTTATAGAAAGAATAAATAAACTCAAAAAAGAAAAAAACGCAATAATTTTAGCCCATAATTATCAAACGCCAGAAATTTATCATGGTGTAGCCGATATTGCAGCTGACTCTTTAGCTCTTGCTGTTGAGGCTTCAAAAACTTCAGCAGATAAAATAATTATGTGCGGAGTTCACTTTATGGCTGAAACTGCAAAACTAATGAGTCCTAATAAAAAAGTTTTTTTACCAGATATGAAAGCTGGTTGTTCATTATCTACATCAATAACAGGTGCAGACGTGAGAATGTTAAAAGAAAAATATCCAGGTGTTCCAGTCGTCTCATATGTAAACACTTCAGCAGACGTTAAAGCAGAAACTGATGTTTGTTGTACATCAGCAAATGCGGTGAAAGTTGTTGAGTCACTTAATGTTGAAAAAGTAATTTTTTTACCAGACCAGTATTTAGCTGACTATGTTTCAAAAAATACAAAAGTTAAAATTATTTCTTGGAAAGGAACTTGTATAGTGCACGAACAATTTAGTGCAAAAGAGATTCAAGATATTAAAAAACAAAATCCTGGTATCAAAGTTATTGCTCACCCTGAATGTCCTCCAGATGTAATAAAGGCTTCTGATTTTACTGGATCAACTTCTGGTATGATAAATTATGTTAAAGATAATCAGCCGAAGAAAGTAATGCTAGTAACAGAATGTTCTATGAGCGATAATGTTGAGGCAGATAATCCAAATGTAAGTTTCATTAAACCTTGTAATCTTTGTCCATATATGAAGAAAATAGATTTAAAGAAAATACTTGATTGTTTAGAGAATGAAACCAATGAAATTATATTGGATGATAAAACAATCGAGGCTGCAAGAAAATCTGTAATTAGAATGACTGAAATTGGTCGTTAGATCAGTGCAAAAAATAAATCAAAAGTATATTAGTTCTGTAGTCAAAAAGGCCTTAGATGAGGATCTTAAACCCATGGGCGATATTACAACTAAACTTATAAAATTTAGTAATAAGAAAATTAAAGCTAAAATAATAGCCAAACAGAATGGAGTGATAGCTGGGATAGAATTCTGCAAAAAAGCATTTAAATTAATTGGAAAAGAGTCAATTTTTAAGTCTAAAATCAAGGACGGAAAATTTATTAAAAAAAATAAAGTGATAGCTGAAATTTTAGCAAATACAAAAACAATACTTACAGCTGAGAGAACAGCTTTAAATTTTTTAAACCATGCATCAGGTATTGCTACAATTACAAATAGTTTTGTTGAAAAAGCAGGAAAAAAAACAAAAATTTGTTGTACAAGAAAAACAACCCCTAACTTAAGATTATTAGAAAAGTATGCTGTTAAAAAAGGTGGGGGTTTTAATCATAGATATAATCTAAGCGATGAAGTTTTAATTAAGGAAAATCATATAAAAGCGGCTAGAGATTTAAAAAAACTTGTTACTAAAGCTTCCAAATCTAAAAAAGTTGTTACGGTTGAAATTGAAAACATAGAACAATTAAAAAAAATATTAGGATTAAAATTTAAAAGAATACTTTTTGATAATATGAGTATTTCTCAATTAAAAAAATGTCTCAAACTCTGTAATAAAAAATACGAAACTGAATATTCTGGCAATGCTAATTTAGGTAACATAAAAAAAATTTCTAGAACTGGGATTAATAGAATTTCAGTTGGTGCTATCACTCATAGTGCTAAAACTTTTGACACTAGTTTATTGCTTGGATAACTCTGCTTGTGCTGCAGCTAGTCTTGCTACCGGTACTCGAAAAGGAGAGCAAGATACGTAGTCTAAACCGGTCTTAGAACAAAATTCTATACTTTTAGGATCACCTCCGTGCTCGCCACAAATACCGAGTTTAATTTTTTTATTAGTTTTTCTACCTCTCATAGAAGCAATTTCAACAAGTTCGCCTACTCCACTTTGATCTATACTCACAAAAGGATCTACGTCGAAGATTTTATTTTCTATATAGTCATTTAAAAATTTACCAGCGTCGTCTCTGCTTATACCGAAAGTGGTTTGAGTTAAATCATTTGTACCAAAACTAAAAAAGTCTGCATGTTTAGATATATCTTTAGCTTGTAAAGCAGCTCTAGGTAATTCAATCATTGTCCCTACGATATAATCTAATTTAGCTTTGTTTTGTTTTTCAATTTGATGAGCAACACGATTAACTAATGAACGCATTATTCTTAATTCAGATTCTGTTGAAATTAATGGGATCATAATTTCTACAAAAGCAGATTTTATTTTCTCTTTTTTAAGTTCTATTATCGCTTCAAAAATAGCTCTACATTGCATTTCATAAATCTCAGGAAAAGATATCCCTAATCTGCACCCTCTATGGCCGAGCATCGGATTTTCTTCATGTAGTTCTGCTATTCTATCTCTAATTTCTTTGGAAGCTAAATTCAAAGATCTTGCAACCTCATCAACATCTTTTTCAGCCTTGGGTAAAAACTCATGAAGTGGTGGATCTAATAATCTTACTGTAACAGGTAAGCCTGACATTACTTTGAAGATTTTTTTAAAATCTTCTTTTTGGTAAGGTAAAAGTTTTGATAGCGCATGATTTCTGTCTTCATTTGATCTGGAGAGGATCATTTGTCTTACCGATAATATTCTATCTTCATCAAAAAACATGTGTTCAGTTCTACATAGTCCTATTCCTTCTGCACCAAAGTCTATAGCTGTTTTGCTATCTTGTTCAGTCTCAGCATTAGTTCTTATCTTTAATTTTCTAAATTCATCTGCCCATTTCATTATTGTTGAAAAATATCCTGAAATTTCAGGTTTAACTGTTGGAACCAAACCTTTCATAACCTTACCACTTCCCCCATCGATTGTTATGATATCACCTTCTTTTATAATTTCGTTACCTGCTTTAAATTGTTTATTGTCATAATCAATTGTTATCTCGCTTGATCCTGAAACACATGGTCGACCCATTCCTCTTGCGACTACAGCAGCATGACTGGTCATTCCACCCCTAGCGGTTAATATACCTTTGGCTGCATGCATTCCATGTATATCCTCTGGGGATGTTTCTAATCGTACTAAAATAGTATCTTGCATCATGTTATTAAGTTTTTCTGCTTCATCAGCGGTAAAAACGACCTTGCCGCTTGCTGCACCAGGTGAAGCAGGTAACCCAGTTGCTACAACTTCTTTTTTAACTTTATCATCTAAAGTAGGATGCAAAAGTGTATCAATAGTATTAGGATCTATTCTTAGTATTGCCTCTTTTCTTGAAATTAATTTTTCCTTAACCATATCAACTGCAATTTTAATTCCTGCTTTAGCAGTTCTTTTTCCAGATCTTGTTTGAAGCATCCACAGTTTATTATTTTCAACCGTAAATTCAATATCTTGCATATCTCTATAATGTTTTTCTAATTTGATGAAAACTTTTTCTAACTCTTTATAAGCTTTGGGCATTGCTTCTTGCATTGATAGTTCTTTTGAGCCTGATTCTTTTTTAGATTTTTTTGTAATATATTGTGGTGTTCTTGTACCAGCAACTACATCCTCACCTTGAGCATTGATTAAATATTCCCCAAAAAATGAATTTTCACCAGTAGATGGGTTTCTTGTAAAAGCTACTCCAGTAGCACAATCATTACCCATGTTTCCAAAGACCATAGCTTGAACATTGACAGCTGTTCCCCATTCATCAGGAATTCTATTAAGTTTTCTATATGTTTTTGCTCGTTGACTCTCCCAAGATCTAAAAACTGAGCTCACAGCCTCTATCAATTGCTCATTAACATCTTGAGGGAAATTTTTCCCAGTTTTTTCTTTCACCAGTTTTTTAAAGTTTTCTATTAGTCCGTCCCAATCAGAAGCATCAATTTCTGTGTCTTGTAGTACACCTTTTGTAAGTTTGAAATTATCTATCATTTCTTCAAATAAATGACCTTCTACTCCCATTACTACGTTGCTAAACATTTGAATAAATCGTCTGTAACTATCTTTTGCAAAGCGAGGATTATTAGATTTTGAAGCTAACGCGTTTACTGTTTTATCATTTAATCCTAAATTTAAAATAGTATCCATCATTCCAGGCATCGAAATTCTTGCACCAGATCTAACAGAAACTAAAAGAGGGTTTTTCAAATCTCCAAATTTTTTTGATGTTTTTTTTTCTATTTTTTTAATCTCTGCCTTAATTTGAGATAAAATTTTAGTAGGCAATTTTTTTTTATTTGAATAAAAAATATCGCAGACTTCTGTAGTAATTGTAAAACCTGGGGGTACAGGTAAGCCAAGCTTACCCATTTCAGCTAAATTTGCTCCTTTACCACCTAATAAGTTTTTTTTATTTTTAAGTTTACTAATCTTTTTATCATCAAAACTGAAAATAAATTGTTTCACGATATTCCTTCTAGTTTAGAAAAGTTAATAAAATTGTTAAAAGTATTGCAAAACATTTTTAATAACTCTAGCCTATTATTTTTAATATCATTATTGTCATCATTTACAATAACATTATCGAAAAATTTATCAGTGAATATCTTAACTTCTGATAGGCTTAAAAGTAATTTTTCATAATCTTTATCTTGTTCATTTACTGTAAAAGATTTTCGAATCTCATTAAGCTTTTCAAATAAGTGTTTTTCTTCATCCTTTCTAAATAAAACAGCATCTGGTCTACCTGATAAATTTTCTTTTGCGCTTTCCACAATATTGAATGCTCTTTTGTAAGAACTAATTGCATTTATCCCAGCTTCTTTATTTATATATTTGTTCATTAAAGTGTTTTTTTTGTAGAGGTCAAAATAATTGTCGCTAAAGTATGAACTTATAGAGGCTTCAATAATATCGTTTTTTATATTTTTGTCTTTTAAAATATTTTTCATTCTCTCCTTGAGAAAATTTAATATTTCATTTTCAGAATTTTCATTAGTCTTTCTTACTCCCTGTTCCTCAAGTAATTTAATATTGTAACTTATTAAATTTCTGAGTTTTAAATTTAATTTATTATCAATAATAGTTCGTAATAATCCGATTGCCGATCTTCTCAAAGCAAAAGGATCTTTTGAACTAGTTGGTTTTTCATTAATTAGAAAAAATCCAACCAAGGTATCAATTTTATCTGAGATCGCCACAACATAACTGATTGGTTTTTTAGAAGTCATAGAATTATTTCCTAATGGAAGATAATGATCACTTACTGCACTTGATACATCCTCCTCAAAACCTTGGCTTAAAGCAAAATATTTTCCTAAGAGTCCTTGTAAATCAGGATATTCATTTACTAAATCCGAACATAAATCAGATTTAGAGATAGATGCTGCAATCTCCGCTTTCTCTTTATTTAAGTTAAATTCATCAGCCAACATTCCGCTCAATTTTCTCAATCTTTGAGTTTTGTCATAAACAGAACCGAGTCCCTCGTAAAATTTTAAATCTTTAAGTTTTGCAATTTGTTTAATTAAATTTTTTGATTTATCTTTATCCCAAAAAAATTTGGCATCTGCCAATCTAGCCTCTACTACTCTTTTATTTCCATCTTTTATAAGATTGTTTGTGTCTTTTTTATTTGTGACTACCAAAAAGAAGTTAGTGATTTCATCTTTTTTATCTATAATAGGGAAGTATCTTTGATGATTTTGTAATGTTGAAATAATAATTTCTTTTGGTAATTCTAAATATTTTTTGTCAAAATCAATCAATAATACTTGAGGGTCTTCTACGATATTGGTTACCTCTTTTAAAAGTTTAGGGTCATAAAGATTCTTAAAATTTTTAATTTTATAAAAACTTTCAAATTTTTTGATTATCTTTTGTTCTCTTTCTTCATGATTAAGTATTATATTATTATTTAATAATAATTTTTGATAATCCTTAACAGTTTTCACTTTAACAACTTTAGTATCGAGGTCTTTTTCTATTACAGTGCAGTCGCTAGCTCTTAAGTGACCATAGCTTAAAGCAAGTATTTCTCTATTATATACAGCTAAAATAGATCTAAGAGGTCTTCCCCATAATAAGTCTGTATCAGACCACCTCATTGATTTTTTCCATTTTATTGAAGCTATGCTATTTACAACTATTTTTTTTAACACTTCTGAAGTTAAAACTTCCTTGTTTTTAGTTTTAATATAATAAAATTTTCCTTTATCATTCTGCTTTTCCATAAGATCTTTCCGAGATGAGTTATGTGCTTTTAAAAAATTATTTATAACATCTTCCATGACACCGACTTTTGGACCTCTTATCTCTTTGGAGGGAATTTTAATTTTTTCCGAAAAATCTTTAAGAAATATTGTGAGTCTTGTTGGAGATGAAAAAGCTTTTAAAGATCCGAATTTTAAGTTTTCCTCAATTAAAGAGCTTTTAAATTTTGTTTCTATATCATTCCTTGCATTAATTTGTAAATTAGGCGGTATCTCTTCACTATAAAGCTCTAATATAAATTCTGACATAATGTTACTGACTTTCTAACCATAATTTTCCGGATCCTTTAGATAATTCTCTTATTCTGTCAATGTAGTTTGCTCTTTCTGCTACTCCTATTACTCCCCTAGCATCTAGTAAATTAAAAATATGACTAGCTTTTAAACATTGGTCATATGCAGGAAGGGCAAGTTTTTTGTCTAAAAGAGATTTACATTCTTTTTCGGCATGTTCAAAATTTGATAGTAAAATTTTAGTATCTGCATATTCAAAATTATATGCTGAAAATTCTTTTTCTGATTGATGAAAAACATCTTTATATTTAACTCCCTCTCTATTCCATTCAATGTCAAATACATTTTTCTTCCCTTGCACAAACATACACAATCTTTCTAAACCATATGTAAGTTCAACTGGAACAGGTTTACAGTCTATACCGGTCATTTGCTGAAAATAAGTAAATTGAGTTATCTCCATGCCATCACACCAAACCTCCCATCCTAACCCAGCAGCTCCTAGAGTAGGACTTTCCCAATCATCTTCTACAAATCTAATGTCGTGTTTTTTTACATCTATTCCGATTGCTGATAAACTTTTCAAATAAATATTTTTAATATTTTTTGGTGAAGGTTTTATAATTACTTGAAATTGATAATAATGTTGTAATCTATTTGGATTTTCTCCGTAACGTCCATCGGTAGGTCGTCTTGAAGGTTGGACGTAAGCAGCTTTCCATGGATTAGGACCCAAAGATCTTAATGTAGTAGCAGGATGAAAAGTTCCCGCCCCAACTTCTAAATCATAAGGTTGAAGCAATACACATCCATATTTGCCCCAGAACTTTTGCAGACTCATTATTATTTCTTGAAATGTCTGTCCTTTAGAACTATCGTGTTTTTTCTTTTTTAGCATTTATAAGCCAAATCTTTGCCATAAACTTTTTTCTTCGAGATTTTCTAAAACTCTTTCAATTTGATTGTCTATTGAAGAAGATAACTTTTTTGCTAAAAATCCTTTTTGTTTTTCAAATTTTTTAATAATAACTTTATCTCCGAATTTTTCTCTTAATACTTGATCTGCATTTCCTATTCCATCAATTAAACCGAGTTTAAGAGCTACTGAACCAGCCCAAAATTCCCCAGTAAATATATTATTTTTTTCTGGGTCCTTGATTTTTGTACCCCTACTTTGTTTTACAATTTTAATAAAGTCTGAGTGCAAATCTAATTGTATCTTTTTTAACCTTTCAACATCTTCTTGTTTTTCTTCTACAAAAGGATCGAGAGTACTTTTATTTTTGCCTGCAGTATAAATTCTTCTTTCAACACCAATTTTTTTTATTAAGTCTTTAAAACCAAATGATGCCGATATTACACCGATAGATCCAATTATAGAGCTCGAATTGGCGTAAATTTCATCTCCAGCGCATGCAATAAAATAACCCCCTGATGCTGCTACATCTTCAGCAAATATAATAACCTTGGTATTATTTTTTTTGGCTAGTTGCCTTATATAACTGTAAATTAAATGTGATTGAACTGGTGAACCACCTGGAGAGTTAATGGATATAGCTACAGTTTTAGTTTTCTTGTAAGAAAATGCTTTTTTAAGAATGTCTTGCTGATTAGCTAAGTCTATCCCTTGCTTAAATCTTCCAACAGATCCTATAACTCCAGTCATTCTGACATGGGGTATAATTATTTTTTTTTTAAATATTGAAAACATAATTGAGTATTAATATTTTACTTATATCAATACTATAAAAAATTTTAATCAATTATTACGCTACTCCTAGTTGAATTGAAGGTGCGTCAACAGGTTTTAAATAAGAATATTATATTTCGTTTAGGTTGTGTAAAAACTACTTATGGGATCTGTTATACCTCTTAAAAATTCAGCTAATTCTGCTTACCTCGATCTAAAAAATCTAGTGGTTAATAAACTGGATAAAGTAGAGGAACTAATAAATAACAAACTTGAGAGTAAAGTTAATCTCATTCAAAAAATGACAAAACATCATTTAAACTCTGGAGGTAAAAGATTAAGGGCTCTTTTAACATTAGGTTCAGCTAAATTAGCTGGTTATGATTTGGGAGATAGAGATATAAATTTAGCTTGTTGTGTAGAATTAATTCACTCTGCAACTTTGCTACATGACGACGTTATAGATGAAAGTCATTTAAGAAGGGGTAATAAAACAACTAATGCTATTTGGGGCAATCAATCTTCAATTTTAACAGGTGATTATTTATTAAGTAGATGTTTTGAAATTATGGTAGATGATGGTGATTTAGAAATATTAAAATTGTTATCTTCTACTTCTTCGAAAATTGCACAGGGAGAAGTTTTACAGCTTCAACATAAAGGTGAGGCAGATCTTTTGGAAGAAACTTATACAAAAATTATTAGTTTAAAAACAGCTGCCTTGTTTTCCGCAGCTACTAAAACAGGTGCTTGTTTAGGCAAACTAGATATTAAAGAAAAAGAAGCTTTAGCTTCTTATGGAAAAAATCTTGGTTTAGCTTTTCAAATTGCTGACGACGCTTTAGATTATTTCGCCAAAGAAATTTTATTTGGAAAAGAAGTTGGGAAAGATTTTTACGAAGGTAAAACTACTTTACCACTAATAATAATTTTTCAAAGGGCTAATGAAGAAGAAAGGGATTTTTTAAAAGAAATATTTAAAAAAGAAAAAAGAACTGAAGACGATTTCAGTGAAGTATTATCGCTAATTAACAAATATAAAGCTGTAGAAGAAAGTCTAAAAAGAGCTGAATATTTTGTAAATGTTTCAAGAGATGCTTTAGCTATTTTTCCAAATAGCAGAGAAAAGAATATATTACAGAACTTATCAAGTTTTAGTTTAAATAGATCTTTTTAAGGATATAGAAGTTCTTTCTTCCAACTACCGTTTTCTTTTTTAAAATTTAATCTTTCATGTATTCGGCCTTCACCATCTAACCAAAATTCAATTTGCGATGGCATTAATCTCCACCCAGACCAATGCGGAGGCCTAGGCACGTCATTGGTTGGATATTTTTTTTCATAAGTTTCTATTCTTTTTATAAAATCATTTCTTTTATCTAAAATTTGAGATTGAGAAGAAGCCCATGCACCTATTTTATTTTTGTACGGTCTTGAATTATAATAATCATCAGCTTCTTTTTCCGTAACTTTTTCTACGGTACCAATTACTCTTACCTGTCTTCTTATACTTTTCCAATGGAAACACATTGATGCTCTTTTATTGTTTTTTAAATCACTCCCTTTCTTACTATTAAAATTGGTGTAAAAAACAAAACCTTTTTCGCTCAATCCTTTTAACAATACCATTCTCACACTTGGTTGATTCTTTGTGTCTGCTGTAGCTACTGCAACAGCGTTTGGGTCATTAATTTCGGTCTCTTCAGCTCTAGCGAACCATTTTTTGAATAATTCTATTGGATTATCGGTTTCTTCGAAGCATTTATCCAATCCTAGAGAATTTTTGCCATTTTTTTGATTCATAATTTATTTAAAATAATTTATACATTAAATAGCTATGTCTTTTAATACTTTTGGTAAAATTTTTAGGTTTACTACTTGGGGAGAGTCCCATGGTCCAGCTATAGGCTGTATTGTAGATGGTTGTCCTCCTAATATCCCGATTTCTGAGAAAGAAATTCAAAAAGATATGGATAAGAGAAGACCTGGCCAATCCAAATTTACCACACAAAGAAAAGAAAGTGATAAAGTTTCTATTTTGTCAGGGGTTTTTCAAGGAAAGACAACGGGCACCCCTATATCGATGATAATTTATAATGAAGATAAAAGATCTAGAGATTATGAATCAATTAAAGATAAATTTAGACCAGGACATGCTGATTTTACCTATTTTAAAAAATATGGCATAAGGGATTACAGAGGAGGCGGTCGTCAATCTGCAAGAGAAACCGCTAGTAGAGTAGCTGCGGGTGCGATTGCAAAAATTGTACTTAAAAATTTAGTTGGTAAAAAAGTTAGTATTATTGGGGCGGTAACGCAATTAGGTATTTTAGGATGTAATATTTCAAAGTGGAATGATAATGAAATAAGAAGAAACTCTTTTTTCTGCCCTGATAAATCATCTGTAAAATTGTGGGAAAAATATTTGATGGGTATAAGAAAGTCAGGTTCATCTTGTGGAGCAATAATCGAATTGAGAGCTAGAGGAATTCCAGTTGGATTGGGTGCTCCAATTTATTCAAAGCTAGACGCCGATATTGCGTCAGCTTTAATGAGTATCAATGCAGTTAAAGGTGTCAATATTGGTGCGGGTATGAATTCAGCTTTTTTAACTGGAGAAGAAAACTCTGATGAGATACGTGGGACTTCAGGAAAAATAAAATTTAAAAGTAACAAAGCAGGTGGAATATTAGGTGGGATTTCCTCTGGACAAGAAATTGTAGCTTCATTTGCAGTTAAACCTACTTCATCTATTTTGAACAGTAGGGAAACCATAAATAAACGAGGTAAAAATACAAGAATTTCTGTAAAAGGAAGGCATGACCCTTGTGTTGGAATTCGTGCTGTACCTATAGGTGAAGCGATGTTAGCATGTGTAATTCTGGATCATTATATGATGAATAAAGCTCAATGTAATTAATTTGAAATTTTATTTTTATTTTTAGCAAAAATTATATTTGATTTTAAACCCTCTTCAATTTTTTCAATTATCGCGTTATAATTTAAACCTGCTTTTTCATACATTTTTTCAGGTGTGTCTTGATCAATAAAGATATCCGGCAAAAACATTGATCTAAATTTTAGCCCTTTGTCAAATACTCCTCTATCAGATAAAAGTTTCATTACATGAGAGCCAAACCCTCCTATAGAACCCTCTTCAATTGTTAAAATTAATTCATGATTTGATGCTACCTCAAGAATTAATTTTTCATCTAGAGGTTTTGCAAATCTAGCATCAACAAGTGTTAAACTAATACCTTTTTTTTCCAAAATCTCTTTTGCTTTTTTACATTCGTTTAATCTAGCTCCAAAGTTTAATATTGCCACTTTTTTTCCTTCACAAATTAATTTTCCTTTTCCTATCTCTAAAGTTTCATAAATTCCAGGAAGCTCAATACCAACCCCATTCCCTCTTGGGTATCTAAATGCACATGGTCTGTCATTAATATTTACTGAGGTATTAATCATTTTTACAAGTTCTGCCTCATCACTTGCAGCCATCACAACAAAGTTTGGTAACGTTGAGAGATAAGTAACATCAAATGAACCAGCATGAGTAGGTCCGTCTGCCCCTACTAAACCAGCTCTATCAATTGCAAATCTTACAGGAAGAGATTGTAAAGCAACATCATGTACAACTTGATCGTACGCTCTTTGTAAAAATGTTGAATAAATCGCTGCATAAGGCTTATATCCCTCTGTTGCCAAACCAGCAGCAAAAGTAACTGCATGTTGTTCGGCTATTCCAACATCAAACATTCTATCAGGAAATTTTTTCTCAAATAGATTAAGTCCTGTTCCGGAAGGCATAGCTCCAGTTATGCCTATAATCTTAGTATCCTTTTCAGCATGTTTGATTAAAGTTTCAGAAAAAACCTTTGTATATGATGGTGCGTTAGACTTAGATTTGTTTTGTTGTCCTGTACTAACATTAAATTTTGAAACTCCATGATATTTATCACCAGATTGTTCAGCTGGTCCATACCCTTTTCCTTTTTGAGTTATTGCATGAATTAAAATTGGTCCCTCATGTTTTGATTTTTTTACATTTTCTAAAATTTGGACTAAGTAATCAACGTCATGTCCATCTACTGGTCCTATATAATAAAAACCCAGCTCGCTAAAAAGAGTTCCTCCGGTTACAATACCACGTAAAATATCTTCAGCTTTCCCGGCTTTTTGACTAAATCTCTTTGAAAAGGCAGAGGTAATTAATTTAATTGTCTCTCTTAAACTAAAATAAATCTTTCCAGATAGTAGTTTTGCAAGATATTTGCTCATTGCGCCAACTGGTTTTGCTATGGACATTTTATTATCGTTCAAAATTACAATTAATTTTGATTTTAAGGCCCCTGCGTTATTCATAGCTTCGTAAGCCATTCCAGCGCTCATTGCTCCATCTCCTATTACAGCAATAACACTGTTATTATCGTTAGAGAGTTTTTTTGCTACAGACATTCCTAGTGTTGAGGAAATAGAGGTCGAACTGTGCGCTGCACCAAAAGGGTCATACTCACTCTCTTCCCTTTTTGTAAAGCCAGAGAGTCCTCCGCCCTTTCTTAAAGTTCTTATTTCCTTTTTTCTGCCTGTTAAGATTTTGTGAGGATAACACTGGTGGCTTACATCCCAAACTAACTTATCTTTAGGTGTATTAAAAACATAGTGAAGTGCTACCGTTAACTCAACAACTCCTAAACCAGCACCAAGATGACCACCCGTTTCTGAGACTACTTCAATTAATTCTGTCCTTAACTCATCGGATATTTGTCTTAAATCTTTTTTATCAAATTTTCTTAAATCTGATGGGTAGTCAATTTTGTCTAATATTTTCGTCATCAGTATTTTCTCTCTAAAATAAAATTAATTATATCTTTTAATTCGTTAGCTTTTTTTCCATGTTTTTCAAGATTTCTCAATATCTTTTTTTTTAATTTGTTAGCATAATCGTAAGCATAATCGTATCCAACTAAATTTATTATTGTTGATTTACCTTTTTTTTTATCTTTATTTACTGATTTGCCGGTATACTTTGATTTTCCTTTAACGTCTAAAAAATCATCTGCTAATTGAAATAACAAACCTATATCCTCCCCTGTTCTAATTAATTGGTTATTCTCGTCTTTGCTTTTTCCGGCAATTTGACCTGCTGCAAAACAGCAGAAACTAAATAATTTTCCTGTTTTTTTTCTTTGCATATTTATTATTTCATTAAATTTTTTTCTTTTTTTTTCGTACTTTAAATCTAGTTCTTGTCCACCAGCTATACCGGTGTGTCCAGAGCACTCAGCCAACTTTTTTATAAGAATTACTTTTTGAGTATTTTTGATTTTATAGTTTTTATCTGAAATCATTTCAAATGCTAGGGTTAATAAAGAATTGCCGGCTAGCACTGCGGTTGACTCCCCAAATTTTATATGTGTAGTAGGTTTCCCTCTTCTAAGTTTATCATTGTCCATACAAGGTAAATCATCGTGAATTAAAGAGTAAGAATGTATGCACTCTACAGCACCACAAACATTTAGTAATTTTTTTGATTTTAGCTTGTAAAGTTTTCCAGTAGCTAAAATAATACTTGATCGAATTTTTTTTCCTCCTGACAAAACTCCATAATTCATTGGGGTCTTCAATAAACTTTTTTTTTGATGATTAATATATTTTTTAACAAATAAATCTATTTTTTTTGCGTTGGATTTGAGTTTATTTAATAACATTTTTTTTTCCTTGAGAATTAATTTCTTTGAGTTTTTTTTTAAATAAGTCATCGATATGTTTATTTAACTTCAAAAGTCTATCGTAATCATAAGTATAACTCTCAAGATTAACATTATCTTTTTCAATTTTCTCTAAAATTTTATTGATTTCTTCTTTGGTCTCTTTTATTGATTTACTTTTAATATCACTTGGAATATTTTTATTTGTCATTAATCTTATATTAAATACATTATGAAAAACTTCTATTCAAATATAATAAAACCAAATCCTAAAAATTTAAATAAAATTATCAAAATTCTTAAAAAAGACGGTATTATTAGTTTGCCTACTGAAACTGTGTACGGTTTGGCTGGAAATGCATATTCTAAAATTTCAATAAGAAAGATTTTTAATGTAAAAAAAAGATCAAAAAAAAATCCACTTATTGTTCATTATTATAATTTAAAAGATGCTAAAAAAGATGTTGTTTTAGATAAAAGGTTTCATAAAATTTTTAATAAATTTGGTCCAGGTCCTTTGACTTTTATACTAAAAAAAAAACAAAGCTCTCGAATAAATCCCATCGCATGTGCAAATTTGAAAACTGTTGGGGTAAGATTTCCTAAGAATAAGATTATACGAAAAATACTTAAAGATTTAAGTTTCCCACTTGCTATGCCAAGTGCAAATAAATCCTCTAGTATAAGTCCAGTAAAAGCAACTGATGTAGCTGAAGAATTTGGAAATAAAATAAAGATAGTTGATGGGGGAGTTTCAAAAATAGGTATTGAGTCAACTGTATTAAATCTTGATGGTAAAATTTCTATATTAAGACCTGGTATAATTACTTCAACACAATTAGAAAAAATTCTTAAAATTAAAATAAATTTAAAATATAATCAGAAAATAATTAAATCTCCTGGATCTTTAAGAAAACATTATTCACCAGGAATACCTATTTATCTTAATAAAAAAAAATGTCCAAAAGAGTTTGCATTTATTACTTTTGGTTTTAAATACCCTGTGACAAGAAATTCTTTTAATTTGAGTAGAAAATCTAATTTAAATGAAGCTGCAAAAAATTTATATAAATTTTTTAGATTAATAAAAAATAAGGGATATAAAAAAATTTATGTTGTGAAAATTCCTAATAAAGGAATTGGATTTGCTATAAATGACAGACTAAAACGAGCTGCAAAAAAATGAAAATAGAAGTTAAAAACTTAGAAAAAAAATTTAAAGACTTTACAGCTGTAGATAATATAAATTTTTTTATAAAAGATGGTCAAACCTTAGGGCTTCTAGGTCCAAATGGATGCGGAAAAACAACTACAATTGGTATGTTGCTAGGTTTAATAAAACCCTCAAAAGGGGAAATACTTATAGATGGTATTAATTTTGATGAACTCAATAGGGAAAAAATATTAAGTAAATTTAATTTCGCATCGCCATATGTTGAATTACCAAAAAAACTCACAGTAAAACAAAATTTAGAAATATATGGAAGATTATATGGAGTTAAAAATTTGTCCCAGAGAATCTACGAAATTTCGGATGATTTAAACTTGGGCTTATTTATTAATAAGAAAACTGGTGAGTTATCTTCCGGACAAAAGAATAGGGTATCGCTAGCCAAATCATTAATAAATAAACCTGAAATTTTGTTCTTAGATGAACCTACTGCAAGCTTAGATCCAGATATTGGAGACTTTGTTAGAAAATATATTGAAGAGTATAAATCAAAAAATAAAATTTCAATTTTATTAGCTTCACATAATATGAAAGAAGTTGAGAGACTTTGTGATGAGGTAATAATGATGAAAGAAGGAAAAATAGTTGACAGAGGAACATGTAATTCTCTTATAGAAAAACATGGTAGAAATAATCTCGAAGATACTTTTTTAAAGATAGCAAGGAATAAAAATGAATTGGAATAAAGTATATGGTTTAAGTTTAAGACACTTTTATTTAATAAAAAGTTCTTTTCCCAGAATTCTAGATTTAATTTATTGGCCTAGCATACAGATTTTTCTTTGGGGATTTATATCGAAATTTTTTACTTTAAGCTCATCATACTATAATAATACTGTTGGAGTAATTTTGTCAGCTGCAATTCTTTACGATTTTCTTTTTAGATCAAGTATAAGTTATAACATGATGTTTTTGGAAGAGATTTGGAGTAGAAATTTTACAAATCTTTTCATATCACCAATTAAATTAAAAGAAATTATTGCGGCATTAACTTTGACAGCAATAGTAAGAACTTTAATTGGGACTGTGCCAGCAGTATTACTAGCTATTCCGATGTTTGGTGTTTCAATTTTTAAAATAGGACTTCCTTTAATATCTCTATTGTTAAGTTTATATCTTTTTGGAATAACTTTGGGTTTGCTTGTCACCTCTGGATTAATTAGATTCGGACCCTCATTTGAGAATATAGCATGGGCAAGTTTATTTTTTTTAGCTCCATTAGGGTGTATATATTATCCTATCGAAATATTACCTGAGTGGTTACAAATAACAGCAAAAATACTACCTTTAGTTCATATATTTGAGGAAATGAGAAACATTTTAATTAATGATATTATAAGTTATACTCAAATATTATTAGCTATAGTCATTTCTGTTTTTTACTTCATTGTAGGTGTAACAATTTTTTACATCTCATATGCAGGAGCAAAAATTAGGGGAACCTTAATAAACATAGGAGAATAAAATGCACAACAAAATTGATGAAATTAAAAAAAATGAAAGTTCTCCTAAAATAATCAAAAACCTATTTAGCAAAGATGAAATTAACAAATTTTTAGAACTTTATGAGAAACTTCCTATTACTGTTCATAACAAGAAACAAAATGTAATTAAAAAAAGATGGTTAAAAGAGTATGGAAAGGAACTAGAAGAATTATTTTATGGACGGCTGAAAAATGAGATAGGAGACTTTAAATATGATAATTTAAAAACTGATAATGGAGATATCATATATGGTCTTTTTCAAGAGAGTTATAATCCTATAGGACTTCATATTGATGGTGGATTTAATTTTGAAGACTTGATTTATAAACAAAGTTTAATTCCTCTTACTTCGGTGGGAAGCACAGTTATTTTTAAAAATAGATATTATGGAAAATCTACAAATTTTACGATTGATAAAAAAGAACTTCAAATTAGTAAATTAAATTATGGTCAAAACATAAGGTCAAACAAGCATATTGGCATGTATGGTGATAAACCTTTTAATTCTGAAGATCATAAGAAATATTTAAACCACGAAAAAATTGAAAATCTTTTGGGATTAGAAATTGAATTAGTTTACGAGTGGGAATTAGGATCGATGTTAATTTTTGATAGAACAAATCTACACTGCTCGTCATCTAAAATTGAAGGTAAAAAAATAGGTTTAACAACTTTTACAAAAAAATAAATTATGGCAATATATGATTGCTTTCAGTACTTTAACGAGGAACATATAGCTGATTTAAGATTCAATATTTTAGACAAATACGTTGATTATTTCGTAATAGTTGAGTCAACTGTAAATCATCAAGGTGAAACAAAAAAACTACAATTTGACATTAAGAAATATAAAAAATTTAAAAATAAAATAAAATATATTATTGTCGATGACACTCCTGAAAAAATAAAAAAACCACATAAAGGAGGAGAGTCTTTAGTGGAGCAATATCAAAGAAACTCTTTAATGAAAGTGCTTTCTAAAGCAGATGATGAAGATATTATTATTTTGTCTGATGTTGATGAAATCCCAGATTTAAATAAATTAAATTTATTTGACAAAAAAAATTATGCTGTTTTTTCCCAAAAGATGTTTATGTACAAAATTAATTTTTTAAATTTGAATGAAAACAATTGGCATGGTTCAAAAATATGTTTAAAAAAAAATTTAAAATCTCCACAATGGTTAAGAAATTTAAAGTTTAAAAAATATCCCTTTTGGAGAATAGATAAACCTAAAAATATTCAAATTATTGAAAACGGAGGTTGGCACTTTGCTTATTTACAAAGCCCTGAAAATATTTCAAAAAAAATTAAATCTTTTGCTCACGGGGAATTTAATAAAAAACATTTAGTTGACGAAAAAAAAATTCAAGAAAGAATAAGAAAGGGAGAAGATGTATTTGAACGCGGTTTTAATATTCAAAAAGTAAATATTGATGAAACTTATCCAGAATATATTCAACAAAATTTGGATAAAATGAAAATCTGGATTGGTTGACAATATGCGCCCGGAAGGATTTGAACCCTCAACCTTCTGATCCGAAGTCAGACGCTCTATCCAGTTGAGCTACGAACGCACAAGTAGTAATTTAAAACAAATGAAAAATAAAACAATAAAAATTTCAGCCTCCTTATTTGATAAAGGTAAAAGAATTGATATTTTTTTAACAGAAAAGGTAAAAGAATTAACAAGATCAAATATTAAAAAACTTATTAATTCAAAAAAGGTAAAAGTAAATAATTTTATAATTGAGTCCCAGTCAAAAAAAATTAAAGAAAATGATATAATTAAAATTTCTTTAGAATATGAAGTAAATAAAAATTTACTTCCTTCAAAAAAACCAATTGATATCATTTATGAGGATAAGGACCTTATAGTTATAAATAAGCCTCAGGGACTAGTAGTTCATCCGGGAGCTGGAAATAAAAACGACACTTTAGTTAATATGCTAGTAGGAAATTATAAAAATAAATTGTCAGACTTAAGTGGAGGTATGCGACCTGGTATAGTTCACAGAATAGATAAAGATACAAGTGGATTATTGGTAATAGCAAAAAATAATTTTACTCACTCCTTTTTAAGCGAACAGTTTAGTAATCACTCTATAAATAGAAGATATGTTGCTTTGGTATGGGGAGTGCTTAGACCTTTAAAAGGAACTATTCAAACATTAATTACAAGAAGCAAAAAAAATAGACAGTTAATGACCACAGATGATTTAAAAGGTAAAAAAGCGATTACAAAGTATACAACTCAAAAAGTTTTCAATAAAAAAAATATACCAAAAATTAGTTTAATAGAATTCCAGTTGGAAACTGGAAGAACACATCAAATTAGAGTTCATATGATTTATAAAGGGACAAGTATATTAGGTGATAAAAAATATCGTAAAAAAAATATGAAGTTTAAAAAATTAGATAAAAATTTTGATGAAATTTTAAATTCTTTTAAGGGTCAAGTTTTACATGCATCGACTTTGGGATTTAAACATCCGAGAAATTCAGAAAGATTAGAATTTAAAACAAAATTACCCAATAAATTTAAGAAATTAATTGATTATCTTGATAATTATAAAGATTAAAATTATATATCTTATTGAATATGTCAAAAAATAAAGAAATTACAAATTTACCCACGCCCGCCTCAGGGAGTTTATCTTTGTACCTATCACAAATTAAAAAGTTTCCTATGCTTGACGCTGAGGAAGAGTACATGCTTGCGAAGAATTGGAAAGATAGGGGGAATTTAAAAGCTGCACATAAATTAGTAACAAGTCATTTGCGATTGGTAGCTAAAATTGCGATGGGATATAGAGGTTATGGGTTACCTGTAAATGAACTAATTTCTGAGGGAAACATTGGATTAATGCAAGCTGTTAAAAAGTTTGATCCTGATAAAGGTTTTAGATTAGCTACATACGCAATGTGGTGGATCAAAGCAGCTATACAAGAGTATGTTCTTAGATCATGGAGTCTAGTAAAAATGGGAACTACTACTGCGCAAAAAAAACTTTTTTTTAATCTTAAAAAAATTAAAAATCAAATCGCTCCAGGTCAGGAAGGTGATCTAAAAGACAATCAAGTGCAAGAAATTTCAAAAAGACTGGATGTTGACTCGGAAGAAGTAATTAACATGAACAGAAGAATGATGGGTCAAGAAAAATCTTTAAATAGCCCTATTAAAGCTGGGGAGACGGAAGAGTGGCAAGATTGGCTTGTTGACGATAATTTAGATCAAGAACTTTTACTTTCTCAACAACAGGAATACGAGGATAGAAAAGAATTACTAAAAAATGCAATGAATATACTTACTGAAAGAGAAACTGAAATTTTAAAAGCTAGAAGGCTTTGTGAAAACCCTAAAACTTTAGAAGAATTAAGTTCCAAATTCAATATTAGTAGAGAAAGAGTAAGGCAAATTGAAACAAAGGCTTTTGAAAAATTACAAAAATCTATGATTAACGCTAGTAAATCGAAAAACTTGCTCCCTAAAAACTAATTTAACTCGCAAAAGGATTTTCTATTAAAATCGTATCTTTTCTTTCTGGACTTGTTGAAATACTTGCAACTTTTGTTTCTATAAACTCTTCTAAGCTTTTAATATATTTTTGGGCATTTTTAGGAAGATCTTTAAATAATTTGGTGCCTTTAGTCGAGACCATCCAGCCCTTAAATATTTTATAAATTGGTTTAACCTGTAATTGATCTTCAACTGCAGCTGGGAGATAGTCAATTTTTTTTCCTCTTAACTCATAACCTACGCACATTTTAATTTCATCTAATTCATCAAGAACATCTAATTTTGTTAATGCTATACCATTAATACCGGAAATTTTTATTGTTTGCCTAACTAGAACTCCATCAAACCACCCGCACCTTCTTTTTCTACTTGTAACAGTTCCAAACTCTTTTCCTCTTGTTCCCAAAATCTCACCTATGTTATCTTTTAATTCAGTTGGAAAAGGTCCCTCTCCAACTCGAGTAGTATAAGCCTTTGTGATACCTAATACATAGTTAATTGTATTAATTCCACAACCAGTTCCTGTGGCAGCCGATGATGCTACAGTATTTGAAGATGTTACAAATGGATACGTTCCATGGTCTACATCCAACAAAATTCCTTGAGCACCTTCAAATAATATCTTTTTTTTATTTGATTTATATTCATCTAGTTTTTTCCAAACTGGTTGGGAAAATTTTAATATAGATGGAGCTATTTTTAAAAGATCTTTTTTTAATTGGTCTTTTTCGTAAACCTTCTTTCCTAATCCTTTTCTTATCGCATTATGGTGAACTAAAACTGTTTCTAATCTATGGTCTAAGTTACTTTCTGAAATTAAATCCATTACTCTTATTGATCTTCTTCCAATTTTATCCTCATAGGCCGGACCAATACCTCTTCGAGTCGTCCCAATTTTTGCTTTTCCTGCTGAGTCTTCTCTTATTTCATCCATTTCTTTATGAAAAGGTAGAATTAAATTTGCCGCTTCTGATATAATTAAATTATTCTCATTAACTATCACGCCCTTCTCTTTAATTTCTTTAATTTCATCTAATAAAGCCCAAGGATCAATAACGACACCATTCCCAATAACTGAAATTTTATTTTTTCTTACAATTCCTGATGGTAACAACCTTAGTTTATAAGTCACACCATCAATTACTAAAGTGTGGCCAGCGTTATGACCGCCTTGAAATCTTACAACTATATCAGCCTCACTAGAAAGCCAATCTACAATCTTGCCTTTTCCTTCATCACCCCATTGTGATCCCACAACAACAACATTTTTCATTATCTAAATTTCCTATTTATTTTAATAGAGTTTAAATGATTAATTGGCCCATGACCCTTTCCATAATTTAGGTTAGATCTTATTGATTGATTAACATATTTAATCGCAAGCTCACAAGATTTATTTAGAGTTTTTCCACATGCATAGAAAGTAGCAATTGCACTTGATAACGTGCAGCCAGTGCCATGTGTATTTTTTGTTCTAATTCTTTTACTTTTAAAAATTTGACATTTTTTTTTATTAAGAAAAATATCATACATTAGTACTGTTTTGCTATGTCCGCCTTTTATCAAAACGTTTTTCACTCCTAGTCCAAGTAAAACTTTAGCAGATTTCTTCATATCATTTAAATTATTAATTTTGATATTTGTTAAAATTTCGGCTTCAGGAATGTTAGGAGTAATTAAATCTACTTTCATAATAAGTTTATTTTTTAGTACATTTATGGCTTTATCATTTATTAATTTAAATCCTCCTTTAGCAACCATAACAGGATCTAGAATTATTTTTTTTGTTTTAATCTTTTTTAAAGCTTTAATAACCGAGGAAACAACTTTTGAAGAATGAAGCATACCAATTTTAATTGCATCTGGTTTTATGTCTTTAGAAGTAAATATTATTTGTTTCTCTATTTCAGAAGGTGGTAGAGCAAATACCGAGTTGACTCCAGTTGTATTTTGAGATGTGACTGCGGTAATAGCTGTCATAGCGTAACCTCCTAATGAAGTAACAGTTTTTATATCTGCTTGAATTCCAGCTCCTCCAGATGAATCTGAGCCTGCAATTATTAATATTTTTGATCTTGGTTTCAATTATTTTATTGAACTTTTAATTATTTTTATACATTTAAAAATTAAACTCTTATCATATGACTCAGCCATAATCCTTATTTTTGGTTCTGTTCCAGATTTTCTAACTAAAATTCGTCCGTTCTTACTCATAATTTTAACAGCTTTTTTAATCGCATTTTTACATTTTTTTTTATTAATGATATTTTTATCTTTTACGCTTACATTTTCCAAAATTTGAGGCAAAGGTTTAAAAACATTTAATAATTTACTTGCCTTTATTCCTTTTCTTAATGAGAATAAAACCTCTAAAGCCACTAATAATCCATCACCAGTAGTCGCAAATTTTCCTAAAATGATGTGCCCTGACTGTTCACCACCTAAATTAAAGTTTAATTTTTTCATTTTCTCTTTAACATATCGGTCCCCAACTTTTGATCTTGAAAATTTTATGTTTTGTTTTTTGAGGAAATATTCTAGGCCGTAATTAGACATTAAGGTACCAACTACTCCTCCTTTTAAAATCTTTTTTAATTTCCATCTTCGAGCAAGCATTGCAATAATTTGATCTCCATCAACAATTTTACCCTTTTCATCACACATTATAATTCGATCTGCATCACCATCAAATGAAATGCCAACGTGAGCCTTAAATTTTTTAACCGCTGTCATAATTTTTGAAGGGTGTGTTGACCCACATTTTTCGTTGATATTAAAACCATCTGGCTTTACTCCGATTGAAATTACTTTTGCGCCAAGTTCTTTTAAAAGCTTTGGAGCTGCCTTATAACAGGCACCATTTGCACAATCTAAAACAATCTTTGTGCCTTTTAAGTGAAAATTTTTTGGAAAATTATTCTTTAATATTTTGATGTATTTGTCATTTCCATCTTCTAATCTTTTAACCCTTCCTAATAACTTTGGATTTGTCAGTTGTTTAGTATTTTTGGCATCTATTAATTTTTCAATTTTTTTTTCAATTTTATCTGATAGCTTCATCCCATCTGGACCAAATAGTTTTAAACCATTGTCATAAAAAGGGTTATGGGATGCAGTAATCATAATTCCCATGTTTGCTTTCATTAGTTTAGTTAACATTGCTAATCCATTTGTAGGCAGGGGTCCTAAAGTAAAAACGTGCATACCTCCTGAAACTAAACCTGATACTAAAGCTGGTTCTAATGTGTAACCAGACAATCTAGTATCTTTTGCTATTATTGCTATTTGTTTAGATTTCTTTAGATTTTTAAAATATGTTCCAGAGGCGAGACCAAATTTAAAAAATTTTTCACCAGTAATATTCCCTTGATTAACTGTTCCTCTAATTCCATCTGTGCCAAAATATTTATTTTTCATTTATGAGATAGTATCTTTTTAAAAACTAATATTCCTTGTCGTACTTCATTAACATTATGCACCCTAAAAATCTGCACTCCTTGAGACAATAGAAAAAGGACTGAAGCAATTGTGCCACCGGTTCTATCTTTACTGTCATTTTTTCCAGATATTTGATTAATAAATCTTTTTCTAGAAGTTCCAATCAATATCGGAAAGCCAAGGCTATGAAACAAAGATATTTTAGAAATTAAAGTCAAATTATGTTTCAAATTTTTACCAAAACCAATTCCAGGATCTAGAATAATCTTTTTATTGCTGGGGCTATCATTAATCTTTTTTTCAAAGAAATCATATATATCCAATAAAACATTTTTGTACTTTGGATTTTTTTGCATTGTGTTTGGTGTTCCTTGCATGTGATGAATTACTTTAGCGATATTATATGGTCTTAACTTTGGTAATGCATTTTGATCATAATTAAATCCTGAAACATCATTTATGATATCAGCGCCATATTTAGTACTTTTAATCATTAAGTCAGATTTTCTAGTATCGATCGATAAACAAGTTTTTTTAAAATTTTTTTTGAAATTTTCAATAACGTATTTTACTCTATTCCATTCTGTTAATGGGTTAATAGTTTTGGAACCTGGTCTTGTTGACTCTCCACCAACATCAATTATATTTGCACCGTGTTTAATCATATATTTGATATGTTTGAATGATTTTTCTTTTTTATTAAATTTACCTCCGTCTGAAAAACTATCCGGGGTTAAATTTAAAATTCCCATAATGGATGGGTAAAAAAAATTCACATTAATTAAAAAATTTTTTCTTTTTATTGTAATTTTCTTTAAATCTTGCTTTACTTTTTTTTTTTGAATAGGGGAAAGTAAATTTACGTTTTTGTAATTAATAATTTTTGAGGAAACCTTATTTTTTTTTCTGGTGATAAGTTCAATTTCATTAAAAGATATATCTTTATTTCCACATAGTGGAAGTGCTTGTTTTCTTTTAATTAGTTGCCTCGCTGCAGAACCGTATTTAAAATTACACGCTCGAGTGTAATATTTGATCATTAATTTAAAGAACGGGCTTAGGTTTTAAACCTATTGTTCCTAGGGCGGATGTCTCTTTTGCATCATCTCTTGACTCATTTTCAAAAGATCTAGTGGGTTTTTTATCCTTTAGAATTAGATCCCTAATTTCATCACCTGACAAAGTTTCATAAACAAGCAAAGCTTTCGCAATTTTATGTAAATCATCAATTTTCTCAGTGAGTATAGCTCTTGCTCTTTCGTAACCTTTATCAACTATTTTTTTTACCTCAGAGTCAACTTTTCTCGCAGTTTCTTCTGACATGTTTTGTTGCTTAGTTACAGATCTGCCTAAAAAAACTTCTTCCTCATTCTCTCCATAAGCTATTGTTCCTAATTCTGCGCTCATACCATATTTTGTAACCATATTTTTTGCCATTTTCGTTACCATATCTATGTCTGAAGATGCTCCAGAAGTCACTTTATCGTGACCAAAAATAATCTCTTCAGCAATTCTTCCTCCCATAGCTACAGCTATATCTGAATGCATTTTTTCTCTTGTTACTGACAACTGGTCTCTCTCGGGAAGTCTCATAACCATTCCTAAAGCACGTCCTCTTGGAATAATTGTTGCTTTGTGAATAGGGTCTGAAGCTTTTTCGTTTAAGGCAACTATAGCATGTCCACCCTCATGATATGCAGTGAGTTTTTTTTCATCTTCACTCATGACCATTGATCTTCTCTCAGCGCCCATCATTACTTTATCTTTTGCGTCTTCAACATCAGACATAGTAACAACTCTTTTATTTTTTCTCGCAGCTAGGAGAGCTGCTTCGTTGACTAAATTTGCTAAATCAGCGCCTGAAAACCCCGGAGTACCTCTGGCAATAGTTCTTAATTTTACATCCGGACCAGTATTAATTTTTTTAATATGAACTTTCAGAATTGCTTCTCTTCCAATTATATCGGGATTACCAACAACTACTTGTCTATCAAATCTACCTGGTCTTAATAATGCAGGATCAAGGACATCTGGTCTGTTAGTGGCTGCAATAAGTATAATACCCTCATTTGTATCAAATCCATCCATTTCTACTAATAGTTGGTTTAAAGTTTGTTCTCTTTCATCATTACCACCTCCAAGACCTGCACCTCTGCTTCTACCAACAGCATCAATTTCATCAATAAAAATTATACAAGGCGAATTTTTTTTTCCTTGTTCAAACATATCTCTTACTCTAGATGCGCCAACACCTACAAACATCTCTACAAAGTCTGAACCAGAGATCGAAAAGAAAGGAACATTTGCCTCACCAGCTATTGCCTTAGCCAACAAAGTTTTTCCTGTTCCTGGAGGACCTATTAATAATGCTCCTTTAGGAATTTTACCGCCCAGTCTACTAAATTTTTTCGGATCTCTTAAAAATTCAACAATCTCTTCCACTTCCTCTTTTGCCTCTTCTACACCTGCAACATCATTAAACGTAACTTTGCCAGTTGCCTCATTTAAAAGTTTAGCTTTGGATCGACCAAATCCCATGGCTCCACCTTTACCTCCTTGCATTTGTCGCATGAAAAAAATCCAAACTCCTATAAGCAACAACATTGGAAACCAAGATAGAAGTATGCCTAATAGAGATGGCATTTTATCTTCTTTCGGTGAAGCTGTTATACTTACACCTTTCTCAGACAATTTTTCTACAAG
>CACPLT010000007.1 GCA_902634845.1 uncultured Pelagibacteraceae bacterium | reverse complement strand
AAGAGGACTTGGGTAAATATTGGATAAATTGTGCCGACAAAAACAGTAGCTAAATAAAACATCATAAACCAGTTGTTGCTTAAAATGAAAGTTTCCTTACTAATTAGATTTAGATTAAACTGTTCGTTAAATCTTTTTTTGAAAAAAATTAAAAATGAAAAAAATATCATCAAAGACAAAAAAATCAGAATATAAAGTCCTCTTGAAGGATCATTAGCAAATGTATGAACTGAATTTAAAATTCCTGATCTAACTAGAAAAGTTCCAGTAACGCTAGAAATAAAAGTAATTAAAGATAAAATTAAAACCCAATTGTAAAGATAATTTCTTTTTTCCAACACCAAAACAGAGTGGGTTAATGCTGTCATACAAAACCATGGTATTAATGATGCATTTTCTACTGGATCCCAAAACCAAAATCCGCCCCAACCTAGTTCATAATAAGCCCAAATAGATCCAACAATGATTCCGAGTGATTGAAAAGCCCAAGAAACCAAAACCCATTTTTTTATAGATAAGGCAAAATTTTTACCATCGCTATTAGAAAGTATAGCTGCCACCGCTGCTGAAAAGTAAATAGATGATCCAACAAAGCCTAGGTATAATAATGGAGGATGTATTGCTAGTGCTGGATCTTGTAAAATAGGATTTAATCCCAAACCTTCAACGGGTATAGGTAAAATTTTAAAAAAAGGATTTGAGTCGGATATTAAAAATATTAAAAATCCTAATATCAAAATATTTTGCACCACCAAAGTGTACAAACTTAAAGTATTATTAATCTTGTTGTTAAAAACAAAAAATAAATAGGAAAAAAGTACCATGATATTTATCCATAAAAGCATACTTCCTTCATGGTTTCCCCAAACTCCTGATATTTTATAAAAAAGCGGCTTGGCAGTATGAGAATTTTGATAAACAGCTAGTAAAGAGAAATCTGAAAAAACAAAAGCAAATATTAATAATAAGAATGCGGAAATCACAAAAGTTATTTGGAAAAATGACAAATAAATTATATTTTTTTTTATTTGGAAACTTCTTTCCTTTATGCTTTGATAAGCAAAATAAATTATTGAAATGGTAAAAATAATGCTTCCAATTAATAAAATATTTCCGGTATTACTTAGCATTTTCTAGTATTTTTTTCATTTCTGGTGGCATATAGTTTTCATCATGTTTAGCTAGAATTCTATCAGCTATTAGATAACGTTTGTCGTTTAGCTTTCCCTCAACTACAGCTCCGCGCTCCTCTGAAAATAAGTTTGGAACCGCTCCATTATAAACTACAATTAATTCTTTCTGATAATCAGTTAAAATAAATTTTATTTCTCTGTTATTTTGTTTGATTGAGTCTTTTTTTACCATACCTCCTACCCTTATCTTAGAGTTAATCTTAATTTCATCGACTTTAAAAATTTCTGATGGAGTTTTAAAATATAAAATATTTTGTTTTAGATTAAAGTATACAAATATTAAAAAAAGGAGTGTTATAAATACTACCGATAGAATGAAAAACAATCTTGATTTAATTTTCTTTGTAAGCATTTAAAATGCTTTAATTTAATTTATTTTGCGATGCTAAAATACTGCTTATAACCTTAGATGATCTTGCGATTTTTCTCCTATGTTTCATAGGCAACTTTTCTAATTCTTGAGCAAATTCTCTTTCATATTTTTGAAGAGTTTTTTTAGTTTTATAGTAAAGTAAAAAACAAAAAGCTATAACTATCAGGAAAGAAGTCCAAACATAAAACCCATATCCACCCATGTTTAAAAATTCGTTTATCATAATCTTTTAATATTTTGCTTCTTTATTTTAATGATTTCTGTTTTGTATTTCATTAGAAAAATTAACGCACAATACAACAATAAAACCAATAACATCAAGAATAAAGGAACTAACATACTAGAATGTATGCTTGACGAACCTAAAATTTTTATACTAGCGGGTTGATGTAACGTTGACCACCATTCCACCGAGTATTTTATTATTGGAATGTTTACAATTCCCAAAATAGATATTGCTGATAAAATTTTAGGTAAATTTTCACTCTCTTTAAAAATTTTAAAAGCTATTATAAAGAAAACGTAAAATAACATTAAAATTAACATTGATGTTAATCTTGCGTCCCATGCCCACCATGTTCCCCAAGTTGGCTTACCCCAGAGCGAACCTGTAACAATTGATAAGCATGTAAATAGCAAACCTATAGGGGCTAAACTTTTTACAAACAAATATAAATTTTTAATTTTAAAAACAAAATTTAATAAAGTTCCGATTGCCATCATAGAAAAAATTGAAAGTCCAATCCAAGCTGAGGGTACATGTACATACATAATTCTAACAGTATCACCTTGTAAGTAATCAATTGGTGATATGATTAATGCAAAAGAAAGTCCTATTATTAAAACTAAGAAAAAAATTGAATTTATAAATTTAATAAATTTATCTATATATACAATTATTTTTCCGAAAGAAAAAAAGTCCATCACAAAGTAATTACTACAGTATTTTTTTTAAGGGAAGGTGCATTTTTGCCTAATTGAGAATTGAGAGTGAGTAAGAAGTATGAGTAATCCCCAATTAGGCTTCAACAATATAAATTTAGTCTTTTTTTTTGGCCGAGTTTTGAACCAAAAATGTTTTATTTATGGCGGTTGCTTTTAATTTGAAGGCTTAAGGTAACTAGTCCCTTTTTTCCCAATAAAAATTTCTTCAATTAAAGGATGCTTAACAGGCTCTTTGGAGTTATCTGTTAGAAGATTTTGTTCCGAAACGTAAGCTTCATAGGTAACTTCGTTACTTTCGGCAAGAAGGTGATAAAAAGGCTGATTTTTTTTTGGTCTAACATCTTTAGGTATCGACTGATACCACTCTTCAGAGTTATTAAACTCAAAATCAACATCATAGATTACCCCTCTAAAATCAAAGTGTCTATGTTTAACTACTTCTCCTATTGAAAATTTTGCTCTATTAGTCGACATACTTAATACTTAATAATTTTTAACTTAAAATCAATATATAAATTTAATATTAAAAATATTTATGTTAGAGTTCAAATGTGAATAAGTCTTTATTGAAATTTGTCACAGATTTTGGTCCTTTATTAATATTTTTTTACTTTTATAAGAATAGTGGTAATAATTTAAGTATTGCTATACCTCCGCTTATAATTTCAACAATAATAGCCGTAATTATCGTTTTTATGGTTGAGCGTAAAATACCCTATGTGCCACTTATTGGTGCAGCGCTGATATCGCTATTCGGAGGATTGACTTTATATTTCAATAATCCAATTTTTATTTACTTAAAACCAACTATAATTAATTTAATATTTGCAGCGGCTTTGTTAATTAGTGATACTTTTCTTAAAAAGAATTTATTAAAATTACTTCTTAATAACGCTTTTAAAATGAGCGATGAAGGGTGGACATTGCTCAACAAAAGGTGGTCATATTTTTTTGTTTTCTTGGCAATTTTAAACGAAATTGTTTGGAGGTCATTCGCCCCTGAAAAAGAATACATTTGGGTAAATTTTAAAGTTTGGGGAATTTTGCCTTTAACTTTCATTTTTACAGCGTTACAATTGCCATTAATTAATAAATATAAAAAGAATGAAGAATATTAAATTAATTGTAGATAATAGTTACAATTTTAAACAACCATATTTTATTAAAAAAGAGCTTCAGACAATTTTAAATTTATATGCAAGAATGGTCTCTAACGGGACTTGGAAAGATTATAGTCTTTATGCGGGTAAAAAAGAAATTTCATTTGATGTATATAAAAGAAATTCAGAAAAGCCAATTTTAAGAATTTTAAAAAATCTAAAACCACATTATAAAAACGAAAAATATTTAATTAAAGACAAAAATGGTAAAGTTATTCAAAAATCCGAAAATCTAAAATTATTGATTGATAGGACTAGTCTTGGAAAAATTGAATTAATAAAATAGATTATCTTCTTTGACCAAAAAGTCTCAAAAGCATTATGAATAGGTTAATGAAATCTAAATAAAGGGTAAGAGCGCCCATCACTGCTTTTTTTCCAATCAACTCACCACTATCACTAGCCAAGTACATATTTTTTATTTTTTGAGTATCGTAAGCAGTTAAGCCGACAAATACCAAAACACCAATTATAGAAATTACAAAATACATCATTGAGGATTTTAAAAAAATGTTGACTATAGATGCTATTATAATCCCTATTAGGCCCATCATTAAAAAAGATCCTAATTTTGTTAGATCTCTTTTAGTAGTGTAGCCATAAATGCTCATCGCTCCAAAAGTACCTGCTGTTATGAAAAAAACTCTTGTGATACTTGTTCCAGTGTATGCAAGGAAAATTGAAGATAACGAAGCTCCCATTAAGGCTGCAAATATCCAGAATACAGTTTGTGCTTTAGAGGCACTCATTTTAGCAATACCGAAACTCATATAAAAAACTACTCCAAGCGGTGCCAACATTACTATCCATGCAAAACCTGAGTTGTATAATGTATTCCCTAACTGCGTTAATCCTAAAATTTCTCCATTTGGACCGCTTACTACTGCCATTTTAAATAAGAGTAAAGCAACAAAACCTGTTAACGCTACACCTGAAGCCATGTAGTTATAAACTTTTAGCATGTAAGATCTCAGTCCCTGATCGATTATTGCTTCAGAAACTCCTGATCTAGTAGTAGAACTTTGTTTGTTAAAAACCATAAATCCAATATATGAACTTTTAATAACTTTTCAATAGGCAATTTTTGCATTAAAAAACATAAATTATTACATTTATTGTATGAAATTTAAAAAATTAGGAAATACTGATCTAGATGTAAGCTTAATTTGTCTAGGAACCATGACTTGGGGAACTCAAAATACTGAAAAAGAGGCTTTTGAGCAGATGGATTATTCTTTAGATCAAGGAATTAATTTTTTTGATACTGCTGAACTTTACTCTGTTCCTCCTACACCAGAGTCTTACGGCAAAACAGAGATAATGATTGGAAATTGGTTTGAAAAGAGAAAGAACAGAGACAAAATAATTTTGGCATCTAAAGTTGCTGGCCCTGGTTGTGAATGGATAAGAGGTGGTGGAAATAACTTCTCTGAAAAAAAAATTGGTGAGGCTATAGATAACAGTCTTAAAAGATTAAAAACAGATTATATAGATCTGTATCAGTTACATTGGCCAGAAAGATCTACTAATTGCTTTGGTAGAAGAGAGTTTTCTGTAAATAAAAATGAAGGCAAATGGAACGATTTCGAGTCGATTCTTCAATCTTTAGAAAAATTTATAAAAAATGGAAAAGTTAGATACATAGGTATGTCAAATGAAACACCTTATGGATTGTCAAAGTATTTAGAGTTATCAAAAAATAAAAAGCTACCAAGAATGATGTCGGTACAGAATCCTTACAGTCTTGTAAATAGAACCTATGAAATAGGCATGTCAGAAATTTCGATTAGAGAAAAATGTGGATTGCTAGTTTATTATCCGTTAGCAGCCGGTGCACTTTCAGGAAAATATAAAAACGGGCAAAAACCTAAAAATTCAAGAATGAGTCTATTTAAAGGATGGGAGCGAATGCTGAACCCTTTGGCTATGAAAGCTTACGAAGAGTATGAAAAATTAGCTAAAGAGAACAATATTACAATGGTACAACTGGCTCAATCATTTGTAAACTCAAGACCATTTGTTACAAGTAATATTATTGGAGCTACTACCATGGATCAACTAAAAGAAAACATAGGTAGCGTTGATATTGAGTTAAATCAAGATACATTAGATAAAATCAATTTAATTCATACTAATAATCCAAACCCTGCACCTTGATACAAGGATTGAATTAGATTTTTTTTAGTATAAAAAAGAAATAATGATAAAAAAATTAATTACTATTTTATTTTTAACTATATTTGCCGCATCAAGTGCAGCTGCCAATATGCCAAAATCTTCAGGTAAGTATAAAAATTGGGAAAGTTTTGTTTTAATGACAGAAAAAGGTAAAATTTGTTTTGCTCAAACCAAGCCAGTGAAAAGAGCACCAGCTGCAATTAAAAGAAATGAGTCTAGAATTTTTGTTACTTTTAGACCAACTGAAAATGTAAAGGATGAGATTAGCGTTACAAGTGGTCATACTTATAAAAATTCGACTGTATCCGCTAAGTCTGGAAAAAGTAATTATTCATTTTTCTCCCAAGGTAATTTTGCTTGGTTACTCGATGAAAATGAGGAAAAAAAATTTATAAAACTTATGAAAAGAGCTACTAATTTAATGATTAAAGGGAAGACAAAGGATGGAGCAGAAACAACCGATCATTATTCGATGATGGGTTTTACCAAAGCTTACAATACAGCTAAGAAAACTTGTAGTTAATGAAAAAAATTGTTTTAGCCTATTCCGGAGGCTTAGATACATCAATAATACTTAAATGGTTGCAGATAAATTATAAAGCTGAAGTAATAGCTTACACTTCTAATATCGGCCAAGACTTAGATGAAAAAAAAATTATCAGCAATGCAAAAAAACTAGGTGTCAAGAAAGTAATAATAGAAAATTTAAAAAATATTTTTGTCAAAGATTATATTTTTCCAATGATAAGAGCACACGCAGTCTACGAAGGTGTTTATTTATTGGGTACTTCAATTGCTAGACCTTTAATCGCAAAAAGACAAATTGAAATAGCAAAAAAATTTAAAGCTTTTGCTGTTTCGCATGGCGCTACAGGAAAAGGTAACGATCAGATAAGATTTGAGCTGGGATACGCTTTCTTTGGTAAAAAGATAAAAGTTATTGCTCCTTGGAGAGAATGGAAACTTCAGTCCAGAACCGACTTAATAAAATATGCAAAAAAATATAAAATACCAATTCCTAAAGATAAAAAAGGTGCACCTCCATTTTCTGTTGATGATAATTTATTCCATGTTTCAACGGAAGGTAAAGTTCTAGAAAACCCAAAAAACGCTGCGCCGGAATTTATTTTTCAAAAAACTATTTCACCTGAGAAAGCAAATAATAAATCTGTCAAACTAAAAATTGGATTTAAAAATAGTGATCCGGTCTCAATCAATGGAAAAAAATATAAGCCTGAACTTTTATTGGAAAAATTAAATAAAATTGGTGGTCAGAATGGAGTTGGAAGAGTTGATCTTGTGGAAAATAGATTTATAGGAATCAAATCTAGAGGGGTTTACGAGACACCAGGAGGAACAATTTTATATTTTGCTCATAGAGCAATTGAGTCTGTTACACTTGATAAGGAAACCATGCATGCAAAGGAGAGAATAATGCCACAGTACGCTGAGTTAATTTATAACGGCTATTGGTTTTCAAAAAAAAGATTGAGCCTTCAGAAAATTGTAGATAAAAAAAGGAATAAAGTTAATGGGGAAGTAATTCTTAAAATTTATAAAGGTAATATCACTATTTTATCAAGAAGATCAAAAAACAAAGCTTATTCGCTTAAGAAGGTTTCTTTTGAAGAAAATAAAACATTTAAAAAAACAAAAATTGAAAAATTTATAAAATTTCACTCAAAACAATTACATAAACAATAAAAATTTGTTAAAAGAATAAGTATGAATGCAACGATTCGAAATATCCAGTTAGTCGCGGTATTAATTGTTTTAGTAGCTACTGTAATTGCATTTTTTCTTGAGATCCATGAGATGTGGGAAAATAGAGATATAAGTTTAGCTGATCTACTTCTTATGTTTATCTATATAGAGGTTATTGGACTTGTAAGATCTTATTGGGAAACAAGGTCAGTAAGAATAACATATCCAATGATAATTGCTATCACTGCATTAGCTCGATTTATAATCCTTCAAGATAAAGATCAAGATCCAACAAATTTAATTTATATATCTTTGGCTATTCTTATAGTTGCAGCTGCAACAGTAATTATAAGATTTAGAAATAGTAAGATTTTAAAATTGGACTCTTCGAGATCTAACGAGCTTTAAAACATTCTAGAGTATTACTTAGTAAACATGCTATTGTCATGGGCCCTACCCCTCCAGGCACTGGTGTGATAGCTTTGACTTTACCTTCTACTTCATCAAACTTTACGTCACCAACTATTTGGCTTTCTAATTTATTAATTCCAACATCTATTACAATACAATCTTTTTTCACCCAATCAGATTTTACCATATTAGCTGCACCTACAGCAGCAACTAGTATATCGGCTCTTTTACACTGTTCTTTTATATTCTTAGATTTTGAATGAAGTATAGTTACTGTGCAATTTTCTTTTAGTAAAAGTTGAGCCATTGGTTTCCCGTTTAAATTAGATCTGCCAAGAATTACTGCATGTAACCCTTTTAAATCTTCTTGAACAGTTTTTATAAGTTTAACACATCCTAATGGCGTGCATGGCACAATGGCGTCATAGCCTGAAGCTAAGTTTCCAACATTTAAAGGGTTAAAACCATCAACATCTTTTTTGGGATCAATTGAATTTATTATTTTTCTCTGACTAATTTGTTTTGGTAACGGCAACTGAACCAATATACCAGTAACCCTGTTATCGTTATTTAGAGATTTAATCTTGTCCAACACTTCTTTTTCTGAGACTGTTTCAGGGTATTTAATAACTTCAGATTTTATACCCACTTCTTTAGCCTTTTTTTGTTTATTTTTTACGTATATCTGACTTGGTAAATAATCACCTATTAATATTACGCTTAACTTGGGAACATCTTTTGTATTTTGGCATATTTTTGTTAATTCATCTTTAATTTTTTTTCTCAGTTTTTCAGAATGTAATTTTCCATCTATAATCATATTTAAAATAAACTCGGAGCTAGATATTCAAAAACTAAGTTTCTAAAGAACATTAATGCTAATATTAATACTACGGGTGAAATATCTATCGATCCTAAGTTTGGCATATATCTCCTAATAAAATTAAGTGGGGGAGCAGTAAGTCTATAAGATACATCAAGAATTGCATAAACAAATCTATTTCCTGTATTAAGTATATTAAAAGCAACTAACCAACTTAAAACAGCATTAATTATTAAAATCCAAATATAAAGTGTAACAATATTATCAAACAAAATTAATGCAGACTTCATCAGTTTTTCTCCACATAAATTGATGTGCTGGGAAATGCAAATGATGCGCCATTACTTTCAACAATTTTTTTAACTTCGACAGCTAATCTTTCTTTTACTTTGAGCCATTCACCCCACTCATTGGTTTTCGTAAAACATCTAACATAGAGATCTATTGAGCTATCAGAAAACTTATCAATTCTAACTGCGTGCTCAGTATCTTCTCCAATTTTAAAATCTTTATTATTCTCAATATATTTCTCAATTTGATCTCGAATATTTTTTAATTGATCTATTGTGGAATTGTATTGAAGTGTAATTATCCAACTTATCCTCCAATTGGTGGTCTCACTAATATTTACTACTGCATTTTCGGCGAACGAAGAATTGGGGATTGTTGCAATTGATTTATCAAATTTTCTTATCACCGTTGATCTAAAGCCGATTCTCTCTACAATACCCTCTGTAATTCCTTCGACATAAATCCAATCACCAATTTTAAATCTTTTTTCTACTAAAACCAAAACTCCTGAAATTAAATTTTTAAATAAATCTTGGGCGCCTAAAGCAACTGCTACACCAAATAAACCTAATCCAGCAATTATGGGTGCAATTTTTATGCCCCAAATATCTAATGTGGCTGCAAAACCAAAAAAAATTATTAAAATTTTATTAGCTTTTACAACCCAATTTAACAAGTCTTTAGATAAAAGTTCCTCTACTCTTCTTATAAGATAAGTCAGTGGTTCAACGACTTGATGTATTAACCAAAATATTAGAATTGTTATTAACGAACGGTTAATGTTATCTACAAAAACTAACATTTTTCCCTCAAATTCCATATAGGAGCTTGCAACGAAAATTCCCAGAACAATTGGAAGAAATTTAATTGGTCCTGTAGAAGCTTTTACTAGAGCATCATCAAATTTGTTAGAAGTTTTGGCAACATAGTTTTGCAATCTTTTTAAGATGAAATTTGAAATCAAGCCTCTTAATAAAAGGAACAATAAAAAAATGACTATACCTACGCCTATTTGAGTAAAATTAATTCCAGCTATTCCTTGCTGCCAAATTTCAATGAATAAGTTTTTAAAGTTTGCCAGTACATTCATTTTATTTTTTCAAGTTCTATAATCTCATTTCCAGGATTAAAAATTTTGTTATTTTTCCACCCGGCTTTTTTAAAAAAATCTATAATTTTTTTACTTATACACATAACAATTGATTGTGTCATCATTGGAGCTAAAGAATAATTAGCGACTATACTATTAAAACTCTCTGCACTTCTTAAAGAATAAACAAATATTACGTTGGGTGGATATTTTTTGATTAAATCAATATTAGCATCATTTAAAGAGGTTATTTTCTCTGAAAAATAATTAATGATTTTATTTACTTTAAATCCCTCTCTTCTAAGCTCCTTATCTAATTCTAAAGTTATTTGATCCCCACAAATATAGGCCAGTTTGTCATTTTTCTTGAGCTCTTTGGAGCTAAGCATCAAATTTTTTAAAGCGTTAACATTTCCACTTGCTGATATTGTATTTGAAAATCCGCTTAGTCTTGCGACTTTTTCAGTAACTGAGCCCACACAAAAACATCTTATATTTTTTTTCTCACCTATAACTTGTAAATTTTTTACTGCATTCGAGCTCGTAAAAACTAGTGCATTATAGTTTTTTATGTTTAAGGGTTCGATGTTTGCACTTGTAATTTTCAATGTTGGTACATGCATAATCTTATGCCCTAAATTGAAAAGTTCGTTCATTAAATTTTCAGTATCATTTAATGGTCTTGTTAAAATTATATTCATCTTTTTTTTTTATAATTACCTTCAGATTGTTTAAGCAAATAATTTCCAGCTAAAATTCCTAATTTTTCAGGTAGTTTTTTTTTACCAGTTTTTTTTATAGAAAAAGATTTTAGACCATCATCTGAAAATAGTTGAGATATAATTGTAATATTATCTCTTTCTATCTTTGCATATGCTCCCACTGCTGTGTGACAATCACCTCCTATCGTTTTTAATAAATTTCTTTCCGTCAAAGCACATAATTCAGTTTCCTCATCGTTGATTTTTCTTAATTCATTATATATGTCATGGTTATCTTTCCTACATTGTACTGCTATAATTCCTTGACCTGCAGCAGGTATTATTTCTTCTGTTGAGTAAATTTTGTTTATTTCTTTTTCCAACTTTAAAGTTTGAAGGCCGGCTAGGGCCAATATAGTTCCATCATATTTGCCTTCTTTAACTTTTGAAATTCTTGTATCTATGTTTCCTCTTATATCTTTATATACTGCTTTTTTAATGTGAGATCGAAATTGAAATTCTCTTCTTTTAGAACTGGACCCTATTACAATTTCATCATTAATAAGTGATTTATTTTTATTTAAAATAAGAACGTCTCTAGGGTCATTTCTTTTTATGTAAGCAGCTATAGATAAATTTTTCTCTTCAAAAGAGTCCATATCTTTTAAAGAATGCACGGCAATATCAATTTTTTTTTCAGTTAATTCTTTTTCGATTTCTTTACAAAAAATATTTTTTCCACCTACTTCAGATATTTTTTTATTGATGAAAATATCACCAGATGTTTTTATTGGTTGTATTTCTATTTCAATTTGTTTCGAAGCCAATGATAATAAATATTTAACTTTTTCAGCATATGACAATGAAAGTTTGCTGCCTCTGGCTCCTATAATAATTTTTTTATTCATTTAAGTATTTTAAAGTTTATTTTATAATATCTAATCTGATGAAAAAAAAACTAACTTTTTTAGGTATTGAGACAAGTTGTGACGAAACAGCTGCATCTATTGTTCAAGAAAATGATGACGGTACTGCAAAAATATTATCGTCCGTTGTTTCTAGTCAAATTAAAGAACATGAAAAATTCGGAGGTGTCGTGCCTGAATTAGCAGCTAGGTCTCATATGGATAATATTGAATTTATCGCTTCAAAAGCATTAAAAGATGCAAATGTCAAAGTTAATGACATCAGTGGTGTTGCGGCAACAGCTGGACCAGGACTAATTGTTTGTTTAACAGTTGGATTAAACTTTGGCAAAGCTATAGCGGGATTCGCAAATAAACCGTTTGTTGCGGTTAATCATTTAGAAGGTCATGCTTTAAGTCCTGGCTTAAGTTTTAAAATAAAATTTCCCTATTTGCTTCTTTTAGTTTCTGGTGGACACTCACAATTTTTAATTGTCGAAAACATTAATCAATACAAACAGTTAGGCACAACTATAGACGATGCATTGGGAGAGGCTTTTGATAAAACAGCAAAGATGTTAGGCTTAGGATATCCTGGTGGTCCTGCTGTTGAAAAATTTGCAAAGAAAGGTGATAAAAATTATTTTAAATTGCCAATGCCAATAATAAACAAAGCAGGATGTAATTTATCTTTTGCAGGACTAAAAACCGCAGTTTTGAGAGAGTCAAAAAAAATTAAAAATAATGATCAGCTCAAATATAATTTGGCAGCTTCATTTCAAGAAACAATTATAAAAATTTTAAAAAAAAAGACTGAAGTTGCTTTTAATGACTTTGTAAACATTACAAATTCAAAAAATAAAATATTTGTTGTTGCGGGTGGTGTTGCAGCAAACGAAAGTATAAGAAATAACTTAAAAGAAATTGCAGAAAAAAATTATTTTAAACCCGTGTTTGCAGATATAAAATATTGTGGTGATAATGCAGCAATGATTGCCTGGGCAGGAATACAACGTTACAAAAAAAAACTTATAAATAATCTTGACGAAGAACCAAAATCTAGATGGCCTTTAGATTTAAAAGCAAAATATATGAAGGGTCCAGGTTTGAAACTTTGAGAGGATACTGGTTACTTAAATCTGAACCTTATGTTTGGTCAATAGACCAACAAAAAAAATCTGGTTTTAAAGGTGCCACATGGGATGGAGTAAGAAATTATCAAGCAGCTAATAATTTAAGAAAGATGAAAGTTAATGATCTCTGTTTTTTTTATCATTCGAATGAAGGTAAGGAGATAGTTGGAATAGTTCGACTAATTAAAGAAGCTTTCTTGGACAAAACTGATAAAAAGAAAAGGTTTGTAGCTGTCCAGGTTAGGTTTGAAAAGAAGTTTAAAAATCCAGTTTCTTTAGAAAAGATAAAAAAAACCAAGCAAATCTCACATTTACCTCTCATAAAGCAAAGCAGATTATCAGTTATGCCTATTGATTTTAAAAGCTGGAAAATAATTTGCAAGATGGGTAAAATCTAATAAAAAAATAAAAAAAAGGTTTTTGTGGCTAAAAGATCCAAAAAAAGAAAAAGAAGAAGTAAAACGAAGAAAAAAAAATTTAGAAAGTTAAGTAAATTTAAAAAAAGGCCAAAAAAAAGAAAAACTTCTAAGAAAAAAATTTCTCGTTCTAAGAAAAGCATCATAATAAAAGATGAAGAGGGTAATTCTGTAATTAAAGTTTCAGACTCTTGGTCTAATCAAGCTCTTATTAATAGCACGAAATATAAAAAGAAATATAATTCTTCTGTTAAAGAAAATGACAAATTTTGGAAAAGAGAAGGTAAAAGAATTACCTGGATTAAGCCATACACCAAAATTAAGGATGTGAAATATAGTAAAGATGAGGTGAAGATTAAATGGTTTTACGATGGTACTTTAAATGTTTCAGCAAATTGTATTGATAGGCATTTAAAAAAGAATGGTAAAAAAACTGCAATAATTTGGGTGGGAGATGATCCTGCAGATACAAAAAAAATAACTTATAAAGAATTACATAAAAATGTTAGCAAAGCTGCAAATGCTCTTAAAAGTATTGGAATACAAAAGGGTGACAGAGTAACTATTTATTTAACTATGATTCCTGAGCTTGCATATACAATGCTTGCTTGTGCGAGAATAGGTGCAGTTCATTCTATAATCTTTGGTGGTTTCTCTCCCGACTCGATAGCAACAAGAATTAATGATTGCGAGTCTGACTACTTAATTACTGCAGACGAAGGAGTAAGAGGAGGAAAAATAATTCCTCTTAAAAAAATAGCTGATGAAGCTTTATCACAATGTCCTAATGTAAAAAAATGTATAGTAGTGAAGAGAACTGGAAATCAGGTAAGTTGGGATGATGATCGAGATGTTTCTTACGAGGAGCTTATAAAAAAAGTATCAGCTAAATGTGACCCAGAAGAAATGAGCGCTGAAGATCCTTTATTCATATTATATACCTCCGGTTCTACAGGCAAACCGAAAGGTGTGCTTCATACTTCAGGTGGTTATTTAGTTTACGCATCAATGACACATCAATATATATTTGATTATAAACCTAAAGATATTTATTGGTGTACGGCTGACATAGGCTGGGTAACTGGGCACAGCTATATAATTTATGGACCATTATCTAATGGAGCAACAACAATCATGTTTGAAGGGGTTCCAAATTATCCAGATAGTTCGAGATGGTGGCAGATCGTTGATAAGTACAAAGTAAATATTTTTTATACCGCTCCCACAGCAATCAGGGCTTTGATGAGAGAAGGTGATCAGCCAGTAAAAAAGACTAGCAGAAAATCATTAAAATTACTTGGTACTGTTGGAGAGCCTATTAATCCAGAGGCCTGGATGTGGTACTACAAAACAGTAGGCGACGGGCGTTGTCCAATTGTCGATACTTGGTGGCAGACTGAAACAGGTGGAATTTTAATAGCTCCACAACCTGGTGCGATTGACCTAAAACCAGGATCAGCGACGAAACCATTTTATGGAATTAAACCAGTAATAGTAGATGAAGCTGGTAAAGTTCTTAAAGGGGCGTGCAAAGGAAGACTGTGTATGTCTGCTTCGTGGCCAGGCCAAATGCGGACGGTTTACGGTGATCATAAAAGATTCATAGACACATATTTTTCTCAATTTGATGGTAAATATTTTACTGGAGACGGATGTAGAAGAGACAAAGATGGTTATTATTGGATAACAGGAAGAGTTGATGATGTAATAATAGTTTCCGGTCATAATTTAGGAACGGCTGAAATAGAAAGCGCCTTTGTAGCTCACCCTAAAGTAGCGGAAGCTGCAGTTGTAGGTTATCCTCATGATATTAAAGGAAATGGTTTGTATTGTTATGTCACTTTAAATGCTGGTGAACAACCTGATGGTGACCTAGAAAGAGAGCTTAAACTTTGGGTGAGAAAACAAATCGGACCTATAGCTACTCCAGATTTAATCCAATTTGCGCCTGGCTTACCAAAAACAAGATCGGGTAAAATAATGAGAAGAATTTTAAGAAAGATCGCCGCTAATGAATATAACGAATTAGGAGATACGACTACCCTTGCAGACCCATCAGTAGTAGAATCTCTAGTAGAAAATAGGCAAAATAAAGATTAATTATTTAAATTTACTGGAATTTTTTCAAAATCGGCAACCACCAGCATCCATTTATTTTTTATGGAGTTAATTACAATTTCTTTGTCCAATTCTTTTAATTCATCCGCAATTGGCGCCCAATGAAATAAAGCGTTACAACTATTTGAAAAGGGCTTATCGCTGCAATATTCTTTTATATTAAAGCTATTCAATTTTTCCTTAAATTTTAATTTGTATTTTTCACACATTTCATTTGGCAAACCATTGATAATTTCATTATCTAGAATAGTTTGATAAATTTTATTTGGGTTTAAAATATCAATATTATGTTTTGTATTTAAATACGAGACGGCAAAAAAAGTTAAGTCTGTTACAGCTTCAGAAAAAATATTCCATTTAGCCTTGTTTACAGACTCGATAAAAATGTCATCGGTAAACATCATGTTCTGTTTCAAGCCCATCCTGGTTTTTAAATAACCATAAAGAGTCGACTGAGTTACAAAAGCTGATTTTTCTTTTATAAAATTTATCAAATCATCTTCATTATTAATCTTCAAAAATTTTTTGCTGATTTTTTCATAAGGAAATAGATAGTCCTTTACTGCCGACAAGACCTCTGATATTACTTTTAGATTCAATTTCAAGTTGTATGCTTTTTTGTCTCTTTTTTTTCCTTTATTTTTAGCGATTTATAGCACTTCAAAATAGGTTTTTTAACTTTTAATTACTCTCAAAATGGGTAGGATCACAACCATTAAGTTACGTTAACGTAAATATAGGGGGAAATATGTCAAATAAAGAAAAACATTGGCAGAAAACCAAAGGTCATATGATAATGACTCTATGTCTTTGGGCATTCTTCTCAATGGTAATTTTCCTTTTTGGATATGAAATCAACGGAATGAGCTTTCTAGGATATCCGTTAGCTTATTACATGACAGCACAAGGATCACTTCTTGCGTTCGTTATCATCATTTTCTGGTTTGCAAACAAACAAGAGAAAATCGATGAAGAGTTTGGTTTCGGAGAGAAGGAGGATTAATGTTTAAAGGTGGATTTATACAAAACCTTCCTAAGATTTATGGTTTGTATACCGGAGGCTTCTTAGTTTTCATCTTGATGATGGCAATAGCTGAGCAAGCTGGTGTAACAGCAAAAACAATTGGTATTTTGTTTGTTGCATTTACCGTGGCGATATATGCCTTAATTGGTTATTTATCTAGAACGGTACAGGTAGACGCATACTATCTTGCAGGAAGACAAGTCCCAACAGTGTTTAATGGAATGGCGACAGCGGCTGACTGGATGTCAGGTGCTTCGTTCGTAGCATTAGCAGGTGGTGTTTACTTTGGTGGCTATAGTTATATGGCTTTCTTAGTAGGTTGGACAGGTGGTTATGTGCTTGTATCAACTTTATTAGCACCATACTTAAGAAAATTTGGATGTTATACAGTGCCAGATTTTATAGGAACAAGATACGGTGGAAACGGTGTACGTTTCTGTGCAGTGTTAGTTCTTGTATTAGCTTCTTTCACTTACGTGACAGCTCAGATAAATGCTACAGGAACTATTGCTGCTAGAGCATTAGGTATTCCGTTTGAAGCAGGTGTATGGGTAGGTTTAGTTAGTATCTTGCTTTGTTCAATGTTAGGCGGAATGAGAGCTGTAACATGGACACAAGTAGCACAATACATTGTATTGATTGTTGCTTACTTAATTCCAGTATTCTGGATTAGTAACAAAATCGGTGCCGGTGTATTCCCACACTTAATGTTAGGTGATGAGGTAGCAAGAATAACTCAACTTGAAGGTCAATTCGGTTTAGTCAAAAACAGTGCCGCTGATGTAAAAGCAGCAGGTGTTCCTGGTGGATTAAAATCTATCGCGGTAGCACATGCTGGAGTAGGTGCGGGTGGAATGGCAGTATGGAAATACATATCGCTAGCTATCTGTATGATGGTAGGAACTGCGTCGTTACCTCATATTTTAATGAGATACTTCACAACTCCTTCTGTAAAATCAGCTAGAAAATCAGTAGCTTGGTCGCTATTCTTTATTTTCTTGCTTTACTCTTCAGCTCCAATGCTTGCAACTTTGTCTAAAATATCATTGATGGATCCAAACTTACCGACAGGTATTATTGGAAAATCTATTGCTGATGTACAAAGTATAGAGTGGGTCAAACAATGGTCTTCTCAAAAGCAAGTGTTCATTGCTGACTTTAACGGTGACGGCATACTACAGTTAAACGAATGGTTCATGAGAACAGGTGTAGTAGTTCTTGCAACTCCTGAAGTTGCTGGATTACCATACGTAATCTCTGGATTAGTTGCTGCCGGAGGTATGGCTGCAGCGATGTCAACTGCCGATGGATTAGTACTTGCGATTTCAAATGCGTTATCGCACGATGTTTACTACAACATGATTGATCCAAAAGCGGATGTTAGAAAACGATTAATAGTAGCGCGAGTTCTATTAATTGTTGTAGGTGCGGCTGGTGCATACATTGCATCAATGCGTATCACTAGTATCCTTGGAGCAGTTGCATGGGCGTTTGACTTTGCGATGTCAGGTTTATTCTTCCCACTTGTACTTGGAGTATGGTGGAAGAGAGCTACTAGAGAAGGTGCGATAGCAGGAATGCTATCTGGACTAGCGGCTGGAACAGCTTATCTAATCTATGTGTATCCTAAGTTTATGGGTAACCCAGCTTGGTTAGGTATTGACCATTTAAGATTTGGTCTAATCGGTGCTCCAGTATGTTTAGTAGTGATGGTTGTTGTAAGTTTAATGACCAAAGCTCCTGATGCTGCAACTCAAAGAATGGTTGATGAAGTTAGGGTTCCTAGCGGAAAAGCTATTCTTGGTAGAGCGCACTAAGGGTAAAATATTAAATGATTTAAAGGGGCGATTTATTCGCCCCTTTTTTTTTGTCTCAATAATGATAATGTAATTCATGCCTATTTGGGTTTACATTTTAGATTATGTATTAGGAATAGTGATGTACACTTTAATTGGAAGAGCGGCTATGAACATCTTTCAAAGGGAAGACTCCAATTTCTTTTTTATGAGAATTTTCGTAAAATTTACAAATCCGGTGCTCAAAGTTTTTGATAAAATCACACCTGAGTTTTTAGCTAGACCAATTGTTCCATTATATGTTGCATTTTATTTCTATTTAATCAGATTTTATTTAATGCCATGGTTATTAGGGTATGGGTCTATGGGAATGTTGTCTTTTCCGATAGATCATGAGTTCTCTAGAGAACTATACAGATTATTTAGCCCAGACAAATAATTTTTTTGACAAGATTATTATATAAAATATAAATCAAATATATGTCATCTAATATAAAGATTTCACCTTCAATTTTGTCAGCTGATTTTAGCAAACTGGGTGAAGAAATAGTTTCATTGGACAAAGCAGGTGCTGATTATATTCATGTAGATGTGATGGATGGACACTTTGTTCCAAATATTACTTTAGGTCCAGAAATTATTAAAAAATTAAGACCTGTAACCAAGAAGATTTTTGATGTTCATTTAATGATAGAACCAGTAGATAAATATATTAAAGATTTTGCTGATGCTGGGGCAGATATTATTACATTTCATCCAGAAGCAACTCCTAGCACAGAAGAAACAATTAAATTAATAAAAAAATTTAATAAAAAGGTTGGATTATCTCTAAAACCAAAATCTGATATTACACTTATTGAAAAGTATCTGGAAAGAGTTGATTTAATATTAATTATGAGTGTGGAGCCAGGGTTTGCAGGTCAAAAATTTATGCCAGATGTTTTGCCAAAACTGAAAAAACTTAAAAAAATTATTGCTGAAAAAAAATTGCAAATAGACCTTGAAATTGATGGTGGAATTAATTTTGAAAATTGTAAAACCGCAATCGATGCTGGTGCAAATGTTTTGGTTTCAGGCTCTACTATTTTCAAACAGAATAATGGGGATTTAAAAAAAAACATTAGCTTATTAAGATCGAGTTAAAAATGATCAGTTTTAAAACTGCTTATTATTATATTTTGGCAGTTAAAATAAATTTTATAAAAATTTTTAAAAGAATTTATTTTACCACGGGGTTATACAGAAAATCATTAATCTCTAAAGTTCCGAGTCAATTCTTTTTCTTTCCTAATCCATTTTTAATGTCTTCTTTTTCTAATTATAAAAAGTTTGCTTTTCAAATCAATGATCTTGACCCTGATAATTTTTGGACTCAAAATTATTCTCATAAAGAAAAAAGGGAGCTACACAATTTTTTATGGTTAAGTTCAATTGATCGAAAAGACGATGCTTCTACTCTGAGAAAAATTATATCTTTATGGAACCAAGATAATCTCAAATATAAATCATTGATTTGGGAAACAAGTATAATAAGCAAAAGAATAATGAGTTGGATTTTAAATGCAGACATAATTTTGAAAAATTCAAATTTTGCTTTTAAAAGAAATTTTATAGAATCTATTGTTATTCAAACAAATCATTTGAGGAAAAATTTTAAATACGAAATAGATCACCAAAAAAAAATTGAGGTGATAACAGCATTAATCTTATCTGGATTGGTTTTTAAAGAATATGAGGAAAATTATAAATATAGTTTAAATGAATTGCAAAAATTAATTGAAACATTTTTTGACGACAAAGGTTTTCCTTTAACAAGAAGTCCAGACGATTTATTAAATTATACAAAGTATTTTTTATTAATAAAAGAAGTTGTAAAAGATGCTCAAAAATACGTTCCGGAGACTTTAGAAAACATGCTTGAGAAAAATTTAGAGTGTTTGAAGCAAATTACCACCCCAAATAATTCACTTCCATTATTTAATGGCTCTGTTGAAAATGATTTAACTAATTTTTATGATTACATTAATCATTTTAAAATTAAAATAAAAAAATCAAAAATTATTTCAGGTAATATTCACGTCCTTAAAAATAAAAAGGATGTCATTTATTTTGAAGCAGGAAGACCCCCAAAAAAAAACTTCTCCTCTTGTTATCAATCGGGTCCATTATCTTTTGAATATTTTTATGAAGATCAAAAAATAATTACTAATAGCGGGTTTGGAGTAAATATTTCAGAAAAAGCAAGACTCTTAAGTCGTTTTACATCTTCTCAGACAGCATTATGTTTAAATGACACATCAATTGTTGGGTTTGAGAAAAGCAATATGATGAATAAAGCTTATGGGTATTTGATAAAAAGAGATTTTAAAATTTTTAATCTAGAACACAAGAACGACTCGAATGAAATTCAAGTGAAAGCTGGTCACGATGCATATCTAAAAAATTTAAGTTGTTTACATAATAGATCTATTGGTATTGATAAAATTAATAATAAAGTTGTTGGCCAAGATAAACTTATACAGAAAAGTGCAAATTTAAAAATTAAGTATGATATACGTTTCCATCTATATCCGGGGCTTACAGCTGTTCAAACTATTGGTGGTAATACTTTGCTTATTCAAATAAACAAAAATAAAGCCTTATTGTTCTCTACAAATGAGAGAAACTTAAAAATTGAAAAAAGTATTTTTTTTGGAGGCCAGAAAGTGTTAGATAATCAATGTATTGTAATTTCTGGTATCATGGAAAACAACGAAAAAACTATCGACTGGGAAATAATAAAAAAAATATAAAATGAGTAAAATTAAAAATGCTCTTATATCTGTTTCTGATAAAGAAAATCTAAAATCTGTTTTACAGATTTTAAAAAAAAACAAAATAAATGTAATTAGTTCTGGAGGAACCTATAAATCAATAAAAAAATTGGGTTTTAATTGTGTAGAGGTTTCACAGTATACTGGTTTTGAGGAAATGTTAGATGGAAGAGTAAAAACTTTACATCCAAAAATTCACTCTGGTATTCTTTTTAAGAGAGATAAAAAAACACATAAAAAACAAATGCAAAAAAAACAGTTTGACCCTATAGATTTAGTTATTGTTAATTTTTATCCATTTGAAACAGTAATTAAGAAGACTTCTAGCAAAGATAAGATTATTGAAAATATTGATATTGGGGGTCCAAGCATGGTTAGATCAGCTGCAAAAAATTTCAAAAGTGTAACTATAATAACAGATAAAAATGACTATTCTGAATTAATAAAAGAATTAAAAAAGTTTAAAGGCAACACAACTTTAAGTTTTAGAAAAAAGATGGCAAGTAAGGCTTATGGTTCGACTGCTTATTACGACGCTATCGTATCAGAATGGTTTAACAGAGATATAGGCCTAAAATTTCCTGAGAAAAAAACTTTTTTTGGAAAAAAGATTAGTCAATTAAGATATGGTGAAAATCCTCATCAAAAAAGTTCTATATATATTAGTAGCCTCAAACATGATAATATTAATTTACAACAGTTAGGTGGTAAAGATCTAAGTTACAATAATTACAATGATATATTTGCTGCGCTAGATATTCTTTTTTCAGGTTTAAAAATGCCATCAACCGTAATAATCAAACATGCAAATCCATGTGGAGTATCTTCAAATAGATCTGCTTACCAATCCTTTTTAAAAGCTCAGGCTAGTGATCCTATAAGCGCTTTTGGGGGTATAGTCGCTTGTAATTACAAAATTAATAAAAAGATTGCATTAGAAATTAATAAAACTTTTTTTGAGGTAATTTTAGCAAAAGGTTATGATAAAAACGCTCTGAAAATCTTAAAAAAGAAGAAAAATATGAGAATAGTTGATATTTCAAAATTTAATTATGAGTCTAAAACCACAGGTAAATTTTTTGATAATTCTTTTCTTTTGCAAGAAAAAGATGATTTGGTTTTTCATAAAAAAAAATTAAAATGCGTAACAAAAAATAAACCTTCTAAAAAAGAGCTTCAAGACATAGAATTTGCTTTTAGAGTGTGCAAATATATTAAATCTAATGCAATTGTTGTGGTAAAAGATAATTCAACTATTGGAATTGGTGCTGGACAACAAAACAGATTAGATAGTTGTAAAATAGCTATTCAAAAGGCAAAACAATTTCAACCAAAACACCTGCCTAATTCAATTGCTGCATCAGATGCTTTTTTCCCTTTTGCAGATGGCATAAAAACTTTAATTCGTGCGGGTATTAAAACTATAGTGCAACCGGGCGGCTCAATAAGAGATAAAGAAGTAATAGAGGCTGCAAATAAAGCTAAAATTAAAATGATCTTTACTGGCATCAGACATTTTAATCATTAACTAAATTTTATCTATTTTTGCAGCTAAAACGAAATCGCTCTCTGCTAAACCTTTAATAGCATGTGTTGAAATTTTAATTTTAGCATAGCCCCAACCAAATGAGATATCTGGGTGATGATTTTCTGTTTCTGCAATCTTACCTACACTAATAACAAAATTTTCACTTTCAATGTAATTACTAAATTTAAAATTTTTTTCTATATAAAAATTTCTATCTTTGTCTTCAAGAACGTCCCAACCGTCTATTTTCTTAAGGTATTTATGTATCTCTTTAATATCAAAAGCTGGTATACCGCCTTCGCATGGAACACATTTTTTTTTAGCTAAATCTTCCATGATTAATCTTTGATTATTTTAGCTATCATTCCAGCTTCATAATGACCCGGCACATTGCAAGCTATCTCTAGTTTTGCTGAAGTGCTAAACTTCCAAATAATTTCTCCAGTATCACGTGGTTCAAGCAATACACTATTAGCATGTTTGTGCGCCATAGAATGATCTTTTTTTGCCATTTCTTTCATTTTGTTTTTATCAATACTATCCGCAAAAAGTATTTCGTGTTCTACCATTTTTGCCATTTCAGGCTGATGCATTATGTGCATTTCTTTAGTAGCAATATTTAGCTCATGAACAAGCTCGCCCATATTTTTAACGATAAATTTTACTGTTTCGCCCTTTTTAACAATTATTTTATTTGGCTCATAATAATTATCAAACATTTTTACTGTAATAACTTTCGTAACATCTTTGATGTCACCCTTTTCACCAATCATTTTCATAGATGAGGCAAAACTGATAGAAGGAACAAAAATTAATAAAGTTGTAATTAATCTAAACATTAGATTATTAATATCAAAGAAAAGGTTTTAAAAAAATGGTAATTTAGTCGCTTTATTATTTGGAGCGGGCAAAGGGACTTGAACCCTCGACCTTCTCGTTGGCAACGAGACGCTCTACCACTGAGCTATGCCCGCAAAATTTATATTATTATAATTAAATTTATCGTTGAGGTAAACAGATACTCTTAAATTTTTAAAGCTTAATTGGCGTATTTATCAAATTGACAGTTCTAATTTTTTAAACATATAATTATGTATGGATAAAAAATTTCCGAAACAAATACCAGTTTTTCCTTTGAGTGGAGTAATCTACTTTCCGAGAACAAATTTGCCCTTAAACATTTTTGAAGATCGATATCTAGATTTGGTAAATGATAGCTTTAGAAGTAACAAGCTTATGGGAATGGTCCAGTCTAAAAAAGAAAATAACCTTGTTTATAAGGTCGGTTGTCTTGGAAAAATAAGTGATTATCAAGAAACATCTGATGGAAGAGTTTTGATAAATTTAACTGGTATAACCAGATTTGAAATTACTAAAGAAATCACCAATCAAAAAAAATATAGAGAATTTGAGGTTAATTATGAGAAATATCATAAAGACGTTCTTGTTCCTGAAAAAATTGCAGCAGCATACGATAAATTAAACTTTATGGAAAAAGTTAAAAGATTTTTCGAGAAGAATGGTCTTATGATAAATTGGAAAGAATTTGATAAATTGGACGAAGCTCAAAAAATAAATACACTTTCAATGATCGCGCCAATTTCAAATGAGGAAAAGCAGAAGCTTCTAGAAACAATAAGTTTGAACGATAAGACAAATACACTGCTTAATATTATTAAGTTTTATTCCTATGAAAACTCTTACGATAAAGAGACTATACAATAATTTTAAACGTAAATTTTATCTGCTAAACCATAACAAAGTATTGCACTCATAATTACCAGAACTAATGGAGCATATATTCCGTCATTTTTAGTTTTCTTTGTCAAACCTGTCTTGTCAATTTTTAAAGAATAGAAATTAACAATTAATATTGAGACATTTACAATGAAAACTAAGTTTAAAAAAGCCCACGTGGCTTCTAAACCTCCTGGTCTTATAAACGCGATATAGATTGCCATTAAAACTATTCCAACCATGAATGATCCTGCAAACCTAGTTATCAAAGTTGCTGTTTTATCAACTCCTCTACCCTTAAGAAATTTTTTAGTATCAAAAACTAGTTGAAAGGCGTAGCTACCTACAATTATAAAATGAGCTAAATAAATTGTTAAATAAAATATATTATTAAATTTTTCAATCATACGAATATTTTATAGGATAATAACTTAAATTACAAATTTACTTCAATTCGATTTGTTCATCGAATTGAAAAAGTCTGAGTTGTTTTTAGTATCTTTTATTTTTGATATAAGAAATTCTATACCGTCCATTGTGCCCATAGGACTAATTATTCTTCTTAAAACGTTCATTTTTGACAGATCGTCTTTAGCAAACAATAATTCCTCTCTTCTTGTGCCGGATCTTGTTACATCTAATGCTGGATAAATTCTTTTATCTGCGACTTTTCTATCAAGTATAAGTTCTGAATTACCAGTGCCTTTAAACTCCTCAAAAATTACTTCATCCATCCTGCTACCAGTATCTATAAGGGCCGTTGAAATAATCGTAAGTGAGCCTCCTTGTTCAACATTTCTTGCAGCTCCAAAAAATCTTTTGGGTCGCTGCAAAGCATTAGCATCAACCCCACCAGTCAATACTTTTCCTGAACTTGGTACAACAGCATTGTAAGCTCTGCCGAGTCTGGTAATTGAGTCTAATAAAATAACAACATCTTTTTTATGCTCTACTAATCTCTTTGCTTTTTCGATTACCATTTCAGCAACTGCAACATGCCTTGAAGCAGGTTCATCAAAAGTGGATGACACTACTTCACCTTTAACTGATCTTTGCATATCAGTAACCTCTTCTGGTCTTTCGTCAATAAGTAATACCATTAAGTAAATTTCAGGATGATTAGCTGTAATAGATTGCGCAATGTTTTGAAGAATGATTGTCTTGCCCGCTCTAGGAGGAGATACTATCAAAGATCTTTGTCCCTTTCCTATTGGGCTTACTAAGTCAATTAGTCTTGCTGTATTATCAGGTTTTTTTTCTACTTTAGTGGTTTCCACTTCAAGCTTAATTCTTTTATTAGGATAAAGTGGAGTTAGATTATCAAAAGCGATCTTATTTCTACCTTTCTCTGGTTCATCAAAATTTATTTTATTTACCTTAAGCAAAGCAAAATATCTTTCAGCATCTTTTGGTGCTCTAACTTCACCTTCAACTGTATCACCTGTTCTAAGTCCAAATCTTCTGATCTGACTAGGGCTTACATAAATATCATCTGGCCCTGGTAAATAATTTGACTCGATTGCTCTTAAGAAGCCAAAGCCATCTTGTAAAACCTCTAAAACGCCTGAAGCGCTTATTTGCTCGTTTTTTTCTGCTAATTTTTTTAATATCGCAAAGAGAATCTCTTGTTTTCTTAATGTGCTAGGATTTTCTATACCAAGTTTTTCTGCTTGAGCTATTAAATCAGCTGGGTTTTGTTTTTTTAGTTCTTGTAAGTTCATTGAGTTGGTTTGTTTTGAGGTAAGTATCTTAAATATAGGTCTTTTTTAATAAAATTTCAAGTCTTATAATGGTTTAAAAACTACAACAAAAATGATGATAATTAACAATATTGTTGGAACTTCATTTATAATCCTAAAAAATCTAGAGCTTTTAGTATTATTATCATATTGGAAATCTTTTAGGAAAATGAGCAAATAAAAATGGTAAGCGGTTAGAATAATTACTAACCCTAATTTAATTTTCATCCATAAAAAACTCAAGCTTGAAAGGCCTTGGGAATGAATTAGAAGCAAACCAAAAACCCATGACAAAATCATCGCCGGGTTCATAATGTAAAAATATAACCTTTTTTCCATTAGCTTGAAAGTTTCAGACTGTCCTTTGTTGTCATTGGTTTCTGAGTGATAAACAAAAATTCTTGGTAAATAAAGTAGACCGGCCATCCACGAGATTACTGCAATTAAATGAAGGGCTTTAAAAGTTAAATATACATTCATAATATTATAAGAATCTTTTTATTAATGCCTCTAGTAAATTCATATGGTCTTCATTATCATTTAAGCAGGGGACAACGTCAAAATTTTTACCGCCTGCAATGATGAAACTTTCTTTACCTTGTATCGAAATCTCCTCAAGAGTCTCAACACAATCAGAAGAAAAGCCCGGACAGATAACCAAAACATTTTTCTTTCCTTCTTTTGGGAGAGCTTCCAAGGTTTTGTCTGTGTATGGCTGTAACCACTTATCTGGACCAAATCTAGATTGAAAAGTTGTTTTTATTTCAACAGATCTAAAATTTTCAGAAAGCAGTCTAGATGTTTTGTGACAGTAACAATGGTAAGGGTCTCCTTTATCAAAATATTTTTGAGGAATTCCATGATATGAAGCTAAAATTAAATCTGGTTTCCATCTTAATTGTGAAATTTTTAAATTTAGACTATTAACTAGCGCCTTTATATAAAGTGGCTCAGATTCGTAATGCGGTATTATTTGTAAACTAGGTTGCCACCTCATATTCATTAGGACTCTATATACTTCATCACATACCGTAGCGGTTGTTGCAGCAGCATATTGAGGGTATAAAGGTAATACTATTAGTTTTTCACAACCAGCTGCTTGAAGTTTATAAATTTTGTTTTTTATACTTGGATTGCCATAACGCATTGCATAGTCAACTATTAAGTCTTTGCTGCTTACTCTATCTAATAGTTTTTTAGTTTGCATAATCGTGAAGTATCTTAAAGGAGACATATCCTCCTTTTTCATCCAAATTTCTTTATATGCTTTTGCGGTTTTTGATGGGCGTAAATTTAAGATAAATAAATTTAAAATTATTTTCCAAATAATCGGGTTTACTTCTATTACTCTTTCATCTGATAAAAACTCTTTCAAATATTTTCTAATATCTAACCATTTTGTAGAATCGGGAGTGCCAAGGTTTACTAGCAACACTCCAGTTTTACCAAAGTTTATTTTTGGATGATCTTTTTTCATTTTGTCTTTAGCTTAACTTGGTCCACAATTTTTTTAACAATCTCTGGATTTGTTTCTGGTAGAATACCATGACCGAGATTAAATATGTAGGGTATATTCTTGAATATTTCTAAAAACTTTTCTGTTTCTGACAAAACTATTTTTTCATCCTTTAATAAAATCTCCGGATTCATGCCGCCTTGTATACAGACGTTATTTAAGTT
>CACPLT010000006.1 GCA_902634845.1 uncultured Pelagibacteraceae bacterium | reverse complement strand
TTTTTCGCTTTATATAATGAGACGTGCTTTTTTGATTTAAAGTATCTAAATTTTTTTGATTTGAAAGAATTAAAAATTTGTCTACTTTTATCAGTAGACTTATTATCCCAAAAAATTAATTCCCAGTTTTTATAAGTTTGAGAAATAATGCTTGATAAAGCCTCTTCTAAGTATTTTTCTCCATTATAACAATTAAGGATTATTGAAATTAATTTATTTTTATTTTGCATTAGTATATCTTTGTAATAAATTTACTTTATATAAAGATTATTAATATTAACAAAAATTTTAATGATAAAACTTAAAAAAAATAAAGGTATTCTTATTAGATTTGATGATATTGCTGAAAATATGAACTGGCAACTTATGGATAGATGTGAAAGTTTATTTGAGAAATATAACATACGACCAGTAGTAGGGGTTATTCCTTTAAACAAAGACAAAGAACTTTTATCTTATCCAAAAAGAGAAAATTTTTGGAAAATTGTAAAAGGTTGGAAGTCTAAAAAATGGGAAATTGCAATGCATGGTTATACTCATATTTACGATACTAACACTGATAAAAAAGACTATTTTAGTTATGGTGGAAAATCAGAATTTTTTGGTCATTCTATCGATGATCAAGTAAATAAAATTAAAGAAGGATTAAAAATTTTTGGCAATAATAACATAAAAATTAGAGTATTTTATGCTCCAAATCATACTTACGATGAAAATACATTTAAAGCTTTGAAGATTTGTGGCATCAATCAGGTAATCGATGGGTATGGGTTAGTACCCTATGAGGAAAAAAATATAAAATTTATTCCTCAATTATTCTATAATTTAATTTCTTTACCTTATGGAGTTCAAACTACACAAATACATTTAAATTATTGGAATGATACTGATTATAAAAAATTTGAGGAATTCATTAAAAAAAACCTTAATAAAATAATTGATTACGATCAAGCATTATCAAAAATTGATAATGGCTCTTATAATAAATTTTTAAATTTTACTGTTAAAAATATTCTTAAAACAAAAAGATTATTATTTAATTAAATTTTAAAATTGGATTTTTTACTATCTTTAAGGAAACCTCTCACTGTATCTAAAGTAAGCAAATTAAAGGATTTTCCAAATTTATCAATTTTATTTATAATTTTTGGTGGCATAGTAATAATATTACAATTAAGTTGCTGGGCTTGAATAAAATTATAAGCCTCTCTTGTACTGGCCCAAAGTATTTCTATGTTTTTATTTTTTTTAGTTAACAAAATACTTTTTTTAAAGATAGGAACTGGATCTTTCCCACTATCACTCATTCTTCCTGCAAATATAGATATAATCGATTTTGTTTTTTTATTAAGACACTTAACTATTTTTTTAGTTTGCTCAAAAGTGTATACTGCTGTGATGTTTAATTTAATACCTTTTTTACTCAATTCTTTTATTGCGGGACCCATAAAGACCCCTTTGGAGTTAACTACAGGAATTTTAACATAAACATTTTTTCCCCATTTATTAATCTTATAAGCTTGTTCTAGGATTTGTTTATGATTATCAGCAAACACTTCAAAAGATATTGGTTTTTTCCTACATACTTTCAAAATTTTTAAACAATAATTTTTATAGTTTTTTGCTCCCGCTTGTCTCATAAGACTTGGATTGGTAGTAAAACCATTGACCAAAAATTTATTATTATAAAATTTAATGGTTTTGAAATCAGCAATGTCGCAGAAAATTTTTGTTTTCATTACTCCAAATTTTTTACAATATCCTCAGTCATCTTTTTTGCATCAGCAAATAACATTAGTGTATTTTCTTTATAAAAAAGCTCGTTATCTATACCTGCATAACCAGGCGATAAACTTCTTTTCACGAACAATACTGATTTGCACTTTTCTACATCTAAAACTGGCATTCCAAATATTGGGCTCTGAGGATCTGTTTTTGCGACTGGATTAGTAACGTCGTTTGCGCCTATAACGAACGCAACGTCAGCATTTGCGAAATCATTATTTATATCTTCTAATTCAAACACCTCATCATAAGGGACATTAGCTTCAGCTAAAAGCACATTCATGTGTCCTGGCATTCTTCCTGCAACTGGATGAATTGCATAAGTAACTTTAATGTCATTTTTTTTTAATTTATCTACCATTTCTCTAAGCGCGTGCTGAGCTTGAGCCACGGCCATTCCATAACCTGGCACTATAATTACTGATGAAGCATTTTTCATAAGAAAAGCAGCATCTTCAGCATTTCCACTTTTGACAGGTTTTTCTTTTTTATCATCAAATTTTTGAGATGTATTTTCAGCTCCAAAACCTCCTAAAATTACACTAAAGAAAGATCTATTCATAGCTTTACACATAATGTAAGAGAGTATGGCTCCTGAGGAACCTACGAGAGCGCCCGTAATTATCAACGCTGTATTTTCAAGAGTAAATCCAATCCCTGCAGCTGCCCAGCCTGAGTAAGAATTAAGCATCGATATTACAACTGGCATATCTGCACCACCTATGGGTATTATTAATAAAACCCCAATTAAAAAGGATATTATTATTAATATCCAAAACATTGTGTCTAATTGCGATTTACACAAATAAAAAATTATGACGAATACCCCTATGCCTAAAATCAAATTTAAGTAGTGTTGGCCAATAAATGTTATTGGTGCACCCGACATGATCCCTCTTAATTTTAAAAATGCAATTATTGAGCCAGAGAAAGTTATTGCTCCTACTGCTGCACCTATCGACATTTCGATTAAACTTGCAAGTTTAATATTCCCAGATGAACCTAGATTGAAAACTTCAGGATTTAAAAAGGCAGAAATAGCCACAAAAACAGCTGCTAGTCCTACTAAACTATGAAAACCTGCAACTAGTTCTGGCATCGCAGTCATTGGTATTTTAAAAGCGATAAATGCCCCTACCGCGCCACCAATTAATAAAAATATCAAAACAAAAACTAAAGAAGTTGAGAAGTTACCGATTGATAAAAAAGTCACAACTATAGCAATTACCATTCCTGCAATACCTAAATAATTTCCTTGCCTTGAAGTGTCTGGGGATGAAAGCCCTCTTAGTGCAAGAATAAACAATATTCCAGATACTAAATAAAAAGTTGCTGATAGATTAGCTGATAACATTATTTTTTATCTTTCTTTTTTTTATACATTTGAAGCATTCTTTGCGTAACTAAAAAACCACCAAATATATTTACCGCAGCCAAAATAATTGCAAGAAAACCAAAAATGCTAGATGAATTAAAAATAACTTCAGATTTGCCTGCTAGAGCAGCTATAATTGCTCCTACAATTATCACCGAAGATATGGCGTTAGTTACAGACATTAAAGGAGTATGCAATGAAGGTGTAACACTCCAAACAACATAATAACCTATAAAAATAGATAAAATGAAAATGCTTAACCTAAATATAAATGGATCTATTTCCATAATTAAATATCCTTTAAAAAAGTTTTACTTATAATTTCGTCTTCAAGATTTATGTTGAAGTCTTTTTTTTCTTTACTGTATAGATTGCGAATAAAACTGAATAAGTTTTTCGAATATAAACTCGAAGCAGTTAAAGGCAATCTATTCATTAAACTTTTTACCCCTATAATTTTTATACCTTCAATTAAATTAATTTTTCCAGGTTCAGAAAAAGCGGAGTTTCCACCTTGCTCGGATGCCAAATCATAAACGATGGAACCAGGTTTCATTAATTTAACTAATGACTCCGTCAAAATTCTCGGCGCAGGTTTTCCAGGTATCAAAGCTGTACAAATTACTATATCATTTTTTTTTAAAGCTTCTTGCATCATTGCTGCTTGTTTTTTTTTATACTCATCACTTGCTTCTTTTGCGTAACCGCCAGATGTCTCCATATTTTCAGTTTGATCAACGGATAAAAACTTACCTCCAAGACTTTCAACTTGCTCTTTGGAAGCAGATCTTACATCCGTAGCTGAAACAATTGCACCTAATCTTTTTGCAGTAGCGATTGCTTGTAAACCGGCAACACCTGCTCCTATTACTAAAACTTTTGCAGCTGGAACTGTTCCTGCAGCAGTCATCATCATAGGTATGGCTTTTTCAAATTCAAATATTGAGTCAATAACAGCCCTATAGCCTGCTAAATTTGACTGTGAAGATAAAACATCCATAGATTGAGCCCTAGTAATACGAGGTAAAAGTTCTAACGAAAAAATATTAATATTTTTTTTAAGTATTTCACTAATTTTTTTTTTATTCTTAGATGGATTAAACATTCCAATTATTATGGTTTTTTCTTTTATATAATTTATTTCTTGATCTGATGGGCAATTTACTTTTATCAGTAAATTACTTGAGCTTAAAACTTCATTTGAAGATTTTTTTATGTCGACACCAATTTTTTTAAATTCCTCATCTCTAATTCCAATGTGATCAGCATAATTCTTTTCGATACAAATCTTTAAGCCTAAATTAATAATATTTTTTGCTGAGTCAGGAGTAAGAGCCACCCTCTTTTCAATGGACAAATCTTCTTTTGTTGATCCAATAATCATATTATTCTTTTATAATAAAGTTATAGCTAGAATTACAAGTATTACTATTACCGCTATTGTCCCCCAGAGAACAAATTTTGTAAAACCTTCCCAGGTGTTTTTATGATCTTTATTATCCATTTTTGATTAACCTTGACGCGCTTTAAATTTTGGATTTTTTTTATTTATTATGTAGACCTTTCCTCTTCTCTTTACAAGTTTTGAGTTGAGGTCTCTCTTTTTTAAAGATTTTAATGAGCTAGCTACTTTCATAATTTATTAAGCCTGGCAACGTCCTACTCTCCCGTGTCTTAAGACAAAGTACCATCGGCGCTGAAGGACTTGACTTCCGAGTTCGGAATGGGATCGGGTATAGCCCCTTCGCAATAATTACCAGGCAGTGCTTTATATTATCTTACAAATTATTTGTAAATATTAAAAAAAGGTTTCTATGGACTAAAAAATCTTATTTAAGGCCTTTTTTCATATTTTAAATCATTTAATCCAATAGAAATACCTAAAATTAAAAAAATAAAAGAAGAATTGAAAGTTGAAAAAAAACTTCCAGTACTCTTAAAGGGGAAGAATTGAATCAGAATACTCAAAATTATTGCAAGATAAATCCAATTTGATATTTTTGATTTTTCTGGTTCGCTAAATTTATAATCTTTATAATTATTTAACAGAAGATAAGACACAATACAAAAGATTATTGTAAGACCTATCAATCCCGTGTCATTAAGAATTTCAAGTATATAGTTATGAGGGTGATTTTCACAAACTCTGTTTGGTAAGTGTATTTTATTACGGCAATTATTTCTGAAAGATTTAATACCACCGCCAACAATGGGTTTGTCTAAAAAAAGGTCTATAGATGTTATATAAATTGATAAATGACCAGTAAAAAAAAGGATATACTTTTGAATTTTTAGTAGACTTGAATTCTTCCAAATTATGAAATTGAATTCCTGAACTTTCGTATTTTTTTAGATTTGGGTATTCTTTTTTTAATTCTTCGATTATTATAATTGGATTAGGTATTCCAACAATAAAATTACCTGCCCTTTTAATTAAATTTTCCGAATTAATTATTAAAAAACTTAATAAAATAGAAACTATTGTGGCGAAAGAAAAAAAATATAATTTTTCCTTTTTTTTATAAATTAATCCTAAAAAGACCAAAAAAATTAAAAACATTAGCAATGGCATTCTATTTCCAGAAAGTAAAATTGATATTAAAAAAAATAAAATTAAAGTAAAAAATATAATTAAATTAATTAGTTTTTTCTCTATCTTTAAAAGATTAAAGATTGAGAATATCCCAATTGTTGAGAATGTTAATAAAAAACTTCCAGCTATTAACTCATCACCAAAGACTCCGGTATGGTATGTAATACCGCCAGGAAACTCAATGATGTTATTTCCAATAATATTTTTACCAATTAAAGATTGTATTAAAATGTCTAAAGCAATTAAAAAAGAAAGTAAAAAACAAATACTAAGAAAATAATTGATATTAATATGTCTGTTAATTATCAATGCCCTTATTACAAATAAAAAAAGTAAATATCTTAAATATAGAATTGATTTAATTGCATCTTTGTTGGCCTCAATAAAAAAATAATTAATATAACTTGAAAATAATACAATAATAAAAAAAGAGACAAACAAAAAAAGAATTTTTTTATTGAAATCTTTTAAAATATTTTTTTTATAATATATAAAACCAACTAAGATTATTGAAATTAATGCCAAATTTATTGCCGGATTCCCAAAAATAAAACAAACGGGGAATATATAAAATAATGATTGTAATATTTTTAAAAGAGCTTTATTTACTGTTATCATAGCCTAATTTTAATTTATTAACACAATGTTAGATTTATTCATATTAAATACCAAAATTAGTCAAAAATTTGAGTATATTAATGATTTTTTTAAAAACTTTAAAAAATTAATGTATGATCTATTAAATAATGGAAAATTTTAACTATAAACAATTATTTATATGGATAAAGTAATCCCTGTATTTGATATCAAAATTGGTGATTTGGAAAAAAAATTCATTAAACACTGTTTAGAAAAATCAGCTATTGGTCAAGGTCACTACGTAAGAGAATTTGAGGAAAAATTTAGTAATTATGTAAACTGCAAATATGGTGTGACTACAACTAGTGGAACTACCGCGCTACACTTAGCCCTTAAAACTTTAGATATTGGCGACGGAGATGAGGTTTTAGTATCTTCTAGTACAAATATGGCCTGTGCCTTTTCAATATCTCATTGTAATGCCAAGCCTGTTCCAATTGACGTTCATAAAGATACTTGGCAAATGAATACTGATTTAATAGAGAAAAAAATAAATAAAAAGACAAAAGCGATAATGGTAGTTCATTTATTCGGTCAAACAGTAGATATGGATCCCGTGTTAGCTTTAGCCAAAAAATATGATTTAAAGGTAATTGAAGATTGTGCAGAGTCTCATGGGGTTGAATATAAGGGTAAAAAAGTTGGCTCTATTGGAGACATTGGTACTTTTAGTTTTTACGTTAATAAAACAATTACTTGTGGTGAAGGTGGGATGATTACTACAAATTCAGAAAAGCTCGCCAAAAAAGCTAAAAGTTTAAAAAACCTATGCTACGGTGAAGACAAAAGATTTATGCATACAGATATTGGATTTCAGTTTAGATTGCCTAATATCAGCGCAGCTATGGGTTTAGCACAACTTTCACAGATCGACTCAATTTTACAAATTAAAAAAAAAATAGATGAAAGATATAAAAAAAATTTAAATGGCATTAATGGATTAAATATTCCTAAAGTTAACGTATATACAAATAAATATATAATGTGGGTTTTTAATTTATTTGTAGACGAAAACTTTGGAGTAAATAGAAATGAACTTTGTGATCAGTTAAGAATAAAAAAAATAGAAACTAGAGAAGCTTTTGTACCAATTAATATGCAAAAAGTTTTCAAAAAAAAATTTGGTTATAAAGACAATGAATGTCCGAATGCTAATTACATTATGAACAATGGCTTTTATATTCCTTGCGGTAATACTATTACTAATGACCAAATAGATTACGTTTCAGAGCAAATAATCAAAATAAAAAAATAATTTGTTGATTGTTTTAAACTTGGTGGGCGTGATAAGAATTGAACTTATGACCTCTTCGATGTCAACGAAGCGTTCTACCACTGAACTACACGCCCCTTTTTGATTCTAATTTAAAAATAACTTTCGTAAACACTATCTCTAACAGTATCTAATGTTGCACAATGAATTCCGCCTCCCTGTGTATACATGTGTCTCATTTTTGTTGTGATAACTTTAAATTTTTTACTTTCCAAAAATTTAATAAGATTAATTTGTCTTTCATCAACCATAACAGTTTCTTTATCTAAGGATAGGAAATTCATACCTACCCAAGGAGATGACATTCCACTTAAATTTGTATTAAAACCTAATTCTTTAAGTCTTTTTGCAATTTTATCTCTAATATTTTTTTGTAAATTTAATTCATCCTCTGAAGGTGGCGCCACATCATCAAACCATAGCTTATCCCATTTATTAAATAAAGATGGAATGTTGTCTTTATTTGCTCTTTTACTATTAAATAATACTAGCCCAGGTTTCAAACAAAAAACTGTAGAGTCAATATGGCTTGCTCTATAAAGTTGGTCAGTAGTATGAACGTTATATTTGTTTTTTAACACTGAGCTTAGCCATTTAGCTCCTTTATAATTTCCAGAAGAGGAGACTAAATACAAAAGATCTTTTCCCATTCTTAAAGTATTTGCTGCTTCAAATAAAATTTCATTTTCAGTCAACTTATGAAGTTTTTCTAAACGCCCTTTTGTTAATTCTTGATGTCTTAAGTCTTCAGCAGTTATCTTTCTCTCTTTATCATTTCTAAAATATGGTTCTAATGGATCGTTTTTAAGTGATGGTTTTGGTGCTGAAATCCAGGTAAAACCCTCTTCAAAATATTTATACCAAATATCGTATAAAGCAGTACTCTCATAAAACCTACTTATACTATGAGAAGGACTTTCAATAACATGATTTCCTATTACTAAATTTAAATCTCTGACATTATATAAATTATTCCCATTTGAGCTCCAGAAAGGAGAGCTAAAAAATTTGGATAGATCATGAACGTTTGGTCGCATGACTTTAGCACCCCAATTTTTTAATTTTTCCGCTAAATTATCTAGGTCTTCATTCGTTTCATCTAGAACTTTTTTTGGTGTAGCTTTTTTGCAAAGATCTAAAGCCTCTTGATAAACATTTCTATCTATTGGATCGGGTCTATGCCATTCAATCACTGCAGTAGTTCCAGTTGCAGAACCAACTATTATCTCTCTAAGTTTATCCCACTCGTTATGACTATTTATTTTCATTTGAAGAACAAAAATTATTTTATATTTTTCTATTTTTAATATAGTAGTTAATTGTAGAATTTATTCCATGATTAAATGAAATTTTAGGTGACCAATTCAAGATTTTTTTTGCTTTTTTAATGTCTGGATAAAGTTTAAGAATTTCATCTTTTCTAAACTTTATTTTCCCAAATTCTGGTTTGCCACCTTTTATCTTTTTTTTGATGAAAAGAATAATATTTTTTATTTTTTTTGGTTTACCAGTGCCTATGTTAATTATTTCTCCTTTTGAGTCTTTAATTTTTAAAGATTTTAATATAGCCTTAACAACATCGCTGACATGTAAAAAATCTCTATACTGAACTCCACTAGAACAGGGAAAATTAATATCTTTTATACACCCATCAATAATTATCGGAAGAAATCTATTAATATCTTGTTTGGGACCGTAGCTCAGATAAAGTCTTAAAGCGGTAAAGGGGAATTTATGTTTTTTATAAAGATTAATGAGGTAATTTGTAGCAAGAAGCTTAGCTTTGCCATAAGTAGATTTTAATTTTTTTGCTGAACATAAAGCATTCTCCTTATGAGGAGATTTAATTTTTCCATATTCAACACTGCTACCGATTTGAACAAATGAGTGTAATTTGGTATTTAAAAAAAAATTAGCTAAGTTTTTGCATCCAATATAATGACTTAAAAAAGTTTTCTTTTTATTTGTGTGATCTACATACCCGCCAAGATTAACTACATAATCAAAATTTTTATTTAACTTGGTTTTTAAATCTTTTTTTTTTGTAATATCACAGATTATATAATTTATTTTACTTAATCTTCTTTTTTTTGTTGGTTTTTTTGTAGAAATACTTGTTACTAAGAATTTTCTTGATATAGCCTCTCTTGCAAGATGATACCCGATGAAACCAGTTCCTCCAACAATTAATAATTTTCTTTTACTATTCAAAATTTTTTTTCTTTAATATTTTTTGTAATAAATCTTTATCTTTTTTAGTATCCATACACTGCCAAAAGCCTTCATGTCTATAAGCAGCTAATTGTTTAGCTTTTGCAACTTTTTCTAAAGGATTTCTTTCTAAAATCGTTTTGTCATTTGCCAAAAGACTTAGAAATTCTTTTTCCATCACAAAAAAACCTCCATTAATCCAGTTCTCATCTATTTTTGATTTCTCTTTAAAATAACTTACAATATTCCCTTTAATTTGCAGTGCACCAAATCTTGCTGGTGGTCGAACCGCTGTTAACGTAACTTGTTTTTTATTTTTTTTGTGAAATTTAATTAATTTGTCCAAATTTACGTCAGATAAACCATCTCCATATGTCAATAAAAATGTTTTATCTTTAATTAACTTGCCCACTCTTTTTAATCTACCGCCTGTCATTGTGTGTATGCCGGTATTTATAAGATTGATATTCCATTTAGAAAATTTTTTGTTAAAGTATTTTTTAATTACATCTCCCTTGTATCCTAGCGCAATATAAAAATCTTTATGACCATATTTGGCATAGTGTTCCATTATATGAACAATTATAGGTTTGCTATTTATTGGTATCATTGGTTTTGGAAGTACTTTTGTGTATTCAGATATTCGAGTACCAAACCCACCAGCTAAAATTACTACTTTCATAATTTTTTTTTATTAAAATCCCTTTTGCTAACTATATTATAGATTTTATTGCTTATTTTATTGGATAAAAGATATTTCTTTATCTCTTTATCAATATGCCAGGCTAAATTTAAAATGGGTATATTTTTATCTAAACGTTTAAGATAAATATCTGATGTAATAGGTATTTTAGTTCCAGGAGCATAATATCCTATTTTTTTTGAATTTTTTTTTTCATAAATTGAAGATATATTATTTTTATTTAAATTAAGTAATTTTAATAGAATCGCAGCTCTTCCTGGAAATGCTTTAGCGGGAAGAGGGCCATATTTTTTATTAAGTTTAAGTATTTCTTTTTTTTTGTTAGTTTTCCAAGTTTCTATAAATTTCCCAAGGTTAATAAGTTTTTTATAAAAATTTTTTTCGTAAGTAATTATTTTTTTTTCTAATTTTTTTTTCTTATCTGTATTAGTCAGAATAACCCTAATATTTCCCCCATATCTTTTCGGAAAATCAAAATTATTAACACATAAATTTAATCTTTTAGATATTTTTAAAAATGAGGTCAGTGAGTAAGTTCTAGGATGTTCATGATAAAATGTGTCAAATTGTTTTTTATTTATAACTGATCCTAAGTAATGATTCTCTATAACTAATATCGTTTTATTTGATAATAAAATTTTAAGACTATCTAATAATTCATTCAAATTGTTAATATGAGCAAAAACATTTGTAAAAGTAATAATATCAATTTTTTTGTATTTAATTTTAATTTTTTTCGCTAATGTTTTATTAAGATAATGACCATAAATGTCATGACTATTTGATGCGTCTTTATAAGCGTTTGTTGGTTCAACACCTACAGTAATAGATTTTTGTTTTTTAAATACATCTAAAAGTGTTCCATCATTACATCCTATATCTAAAACTATTTTATTTTTTAATGAGCCAAAATCTTTTTTTATATTTTCAACTAAATCTTTTTGTCCTCTAACAACATCATTAGTAAACCTTGCTCTATAATGATAGCTTTTTGGAAACAAAACTTTTTTTCGTACTTGAAATTTTTGAAACGCAGTATGACAAAAATTACAGTAGTTTATAATAATAGGATACTCTTTGTTTTTCCTTTTTGTATTAATTTTTAACAAATCATCACATAGAGGATGGTGGCCTAGATCAAGGGCTTTTTTTAATGGTTTGTTACAAATTTGACAAGAATTAATTTTTGATAAATTTTTCATAAAATAGTTTTATTTTTCTAAATAAAAAATACACTAGAGACAAATAACAATTTGGATATAAAAGTTGTTTAAAAAAATGAGTTCTAAAGTTTATATAATTAAAACCACTTTTTTCTCTTCTTAAGAACATTTTTACAAAATTTGGTAAAAAGTTTTTTAAAGAATAGTTTTTAAGATAAATGTACTTAATAAAAGGTAATCCATTACTTCTATGAACATCAAGTATTTCTGGTATCCTTATAATTTCAATAAAATCGTATAAATCACCCCACTCTCTTTCACCTTTTAAATTTACACTTAGTGGTTCTCCACAAAAATAAGCTTTGGAATTAGAGAACCCTTTTGAAATAATTTTAACATAACCACATGTGTTCTCGAATGTTGAAAAAGTTTTTGGATCACTGATTTTTTTTTGATCGATAATATTTAAATTCTTATCCCAAATTTTTTTTCTAAATAATAATAAATACATACCCATCAAATAATCTGCTGAAATTTTTGGATCAATAAGATCTAGGAATTTTAGTTCATAACTCGAATGTTTTTCTGAATACTTTTTCATGTTATTGGGTAATTTTTTTGTATCAAACGGTTGTGGATGAGAAAAAACATGTTTAGATTCTAAATGATAAGAATTTAAAAAAAAAAAATCTACATTTCTATTATAATCAAGTAGAGTTTTGATTTTAGTCAAAGTATTGGGTAAAATTAAATCATCATTACCAAGAGTCCATACATATTCCCCTCTAGCCATTGAAACAGCTTTAAAAAAATTTCTTCCATGTCCGATATTTTCAGAATTTTTGTTAAAATTTATATTTAATTTTTTTTTAAAGTTATTAATTATTTCATCGACATTTCCATTAGAATTATTGTCAGAAATGCAAATTTCAAAGTCTAAATTTTTTTGTTGGTTTGAAATTAAAATTGAATTTAAACAATTTATTAAACACTCAAGCCTATTATAAGTAGGTATACAAATCGATAATAACATAGGTATTACTTGAATTTATTTAGTGTCTTTACAATAAATTTTAACTCTTGATTTTTAAGTGTTGGATAGATTGGTAGGCTCAAAATCTCTTTAGAAATTTTTTCAGTTAATTTCAGTGGAAGTTTTTTGTACTCTTTTAACGCGGATTGTTTGTGAGGTGGAATCGGATAATGTATCATCGACTGTACATTGTGTTTTTTGAGATGTAATTTTAATTTGTCTCTTTTGGCGCACCTCACTACAAATAAATGCCAGGCATGGCTGAATTTTTTATTAACACTTGGAAGTTTAATTAAATTATTTTTAATATTTTTAAAATAATACTTGGATATAAATTGTCTTCTTTTTAATTCAGATGGATAGGTTTTTAGTTTTAAAGAAAGTATTGCAGCTTGTAATTCATCTAATCTTGAATTTACACCCTTATAAATATTTTTGTATTTTCTATCTTTCAAATTTATAAAATCTTGCTCTCCATAATTCCTTAAAGATTTTATGATTCTATAGACTTTAGCGTCATTAGTTGTTACTGCGCCTGCGTCCCCAAAGGCTCCTATATTTTTTCCAGGAAAAAAACTAAAACAAGTTACGTCGCTAATTGATCCAATTTTTTTATTATTTATTTTTGCACCGTGAGCTTGAGCAGCATCTTCAATGACTTTTAACTTATATTTTTTTGCTAATTTTTTTATTTCAAATAGTTCTGCAGGTTGTCCGTATAGGTCAACAGCAAGTATCGCTTTTGTTTTTTTATTAATTTTTTTTCTAATATTTTTTACATTAATGTTAAATGTTTCATTATCTGGCTCTACAAAAACAGGTTTAAGGTTAGCAGCTGTTACAGCTAAAATAGAAGCTATATATGTATTTGCAGGAACCAATACTTCATCACCAGTTTTTATTTCACCAAGTATTTGATATGAAATAAAAGAAAGTTTTAAAGCATCAAAACAATTTCCAACTCCGACACAGTATTTAGAACCACAATATTTTGCATACTCCTTTTCAAAATTTCGAGCATTATCTCCAATTATATATCTTCCGCTGTTATTAATTTTTTTAAAACTTTTTATAAAATTTTTTTCATACTTCTTATTAAAAGCTGGCAAATTATAAAATTTTATATTTTTCATAAAAGAAATTCTTATTTTTTAATTTTTTTAAGATAGAAATTAATTGCATCAAGAGGTATAAATTGACTTAAAAATCTCTCATATAAATCTGGATTTTTATTTGCTATATATCTTGTGATTGATTTGACTACACCAGAATTAAAACCTTCATTAAATTTCAATTTTGTAAGTTGAAATGTTGAACTGGTATATTTATATTTTTTAAACAATTCACTATTTGGATCAAAATATTCAAAAGTTTTCACTGTAAAAAAGGTTTTGATATTAGGATGAATAAATGCATATGGAGAGCGAAAATATGGAGCGCTTATGACTACCTCTCCATCTACTTTTAAAATACGATATATTTCATCCATCACTTTCAACATATGATCTAGCTCGCCAAGCACATTATCCATTGTTATCAAATCAAAGTAATCGTCATCAAAGGGGTAAGGAAATTTATTTAAGTCATGAATTACATCTGGATTTACTTTGGGGTTAATATCTAATCGAATTCCGTTATTATTTTTTTTTAATCCAGATCCTAAATTTAAAATTTTTTTATTCATAGATTTTGAAAGCATATTATTCTTAAATAAGTATTATCTTTTGTATAGCCTTTTTTTTAAAAGTTTTTGATAAAATTCAATTTGACTTGCAGAGTATTTATACACATTATTTGAGCTTATATAATAATTTTTATACCAATCAACTGAAAGACGAATAGTTTCTTTGAAACTTAATATGCTTGACCAATTAAGTTTTGTTTTAGATTTATTACAATTTAATTTTAATAAGTCAGACTCATGAAAATCTTTTTTATTTTTTTTTATAACTTTCCAAGAAATACCTTTCCAATACTTTTCAATTAACTGAACTAAAGAAATAACTTTATAATTTCTCGTATTTGGACCGAAATTAAAAGCTTCGCCATGGAGTTTCTTATTTTTTTTAAGCATCGCAGCTAAAACAAAATATCCCCAAGTTGCCTCTAAAACATGTTGCCATGGCCTTGTTGATTTTGGACTTCGTATTAAAACTTTTTTATTTTTTGACCAAGACTTTACACAATCTGGTATCAATCTATTATCTGACCAATCTCCGCCTCCTATCACATTTCCTGCCCTAGCAATACCGATATGAACTTTGGTGTCCTCTTTTGGAAAAAAAGAACTTAAGTAAGATTGTATAACCAATTCTGCTGATGCTTTAGAAGCACTGTAGGGGTCTTTACCTCCTAGAATATCATTCTCGTGATAGCCCCTTTTTATTTCCAAATTTTTATAACTTTTATCACTGGTAATTAATACCGCTATGCAATTTTTCTTTAACAATCTTAAAGATTCTAAAACATTTAAAGTTCCAATTGTATTTGTTTGCCAAGTATAAGAGGGATCAGAGTAGGATTTTTTTACTAACGCTTGGGCGCCCAAATGAAAGACAAAATCAGGCTGATATTTAACAAAAGTTTTTTTCAGTAAGCCTAAATTTCTTATATCTAATTTTTTATGTATGATTTTTTGTTTTAGATTTAATGCTTTAAAGTGAGAAGGTCTTGATGGTATATCATTTGACAAACCTATTACTTTGGCACCAAAAAGTTTTAACCATAGAGTCAACCAAGATCCTTTGAAACCAGTGTGTCCAGTGACTATTATTTTTTTTTTATTAAAAATATTTTTTAAGTTCATTTTTTGATTTTAGAAAGTTATATTTTTATATTCTTTATCGAGTTTTTCAACATCTATAGGTAAATTTTTTAATTTAATTTGATATTTTGAGTAAAAAATATTTAAACTATCAATATTGTGTATTTTATTCCTTAAATTTAATTGTGCTAATAATTTGTTTTTAATTTTATGATGTAATTTTTTTGGGTTAGGTGTAATTTTTTTTTCTACCCAAATTTGAAGGTTTTCTAAATTAAAAAATTTATTTAAAATGAAAAATATTTTTACGCCTAGTTTTGAAAATGACTTATTAAATCTACGTGAGAATTTCCCTTTTAAATAAACATTATTTAAAGTTTTATTTTTTGGCACTAATTCGCTTATAAATTTAAAATTATCCAAGTTTTCATACTTTATCACAATAACCTTTTTGTAGTGAGATTTGTATAAGTCTATAATCTTTTTAAATGAGAAATCTTTTAAATTAAACTTGTTGCGATCTTCCTCATTTAGATTTTTTTCGTCTTTATTTATGAAAAAATTTTCTTCTTTTACAATATTAAAATTATGAATATTTTGAATATAAATTGAATTAAAAATATCACTAGGTTTTCTTATTACAATTAAAATCTGACATTCTTTATCAAAAAAAAGTTTATTAATTTCAAATGCTCCAACCATTTCTCTCATTTGCCATTTTTCACCGATTAAACTTTCTGATGACATAATAAAGTTTTTAGGTAAAGGTTTAAAATTTCTTCCTTCAAGAGGGGAACAATCAATTTTTTTAAAGTTATTTTTCTCATAATATGTTTCATATTCTAAGTAAGGTATCTGAAGCTGCTTACAAATATTTGGAAAAATATTATTTTGAAGTGTTGTTGTTCCTGTTTTACCAAATCCAATATGAACTAATCTCATACTATTTTTTAACTATTGAATGTTTAATGATCGTCTGTACCATCATTGCTAGCAGTATGTCTTAATTTCCAATTATTATTAATTTTTTTCCATAAATGAGGTGATCTAAATCGATCACACAATTTAAAAAATTCACCTTCTCTAATTTTATAATATTTCATTAATTCTGAGAAATAATGAGATGGGAACTCACCATCATATTTCTTTATTAATTTTTTTCCTTCGTCTACATTAAGATGATCATTTCTTAATTCCTGAGATACATCATAAGTTGCTCTTCCAAGACCAAATTTTATGTATGTGGTGTAATAATGCAGATCGTCTATTTTATCGTCAATACTATTATATTTTGAATAGGTTCCTTCAGTTCTAAAAGGTCTAGGTTTAAAACCACAATTTTCTGCAGCATAGTAAAAAGTTTCTTGTGGAACCCATTTTATGTAATAGCCCAGATAATGAACTTCTAAATTAAAATTATCAAGTTCGCTTACATTCAATGGCAAGAACGGTTTTAAGTTTTTTATTTTTACTTTATAATCTCGTATTAATTCAGAAACTTTAACTCCTCCAAGAATTAAATCGGAAAAATTTTTATACAAATGGTAAGATTTATCTCTTAGTGATCTTAAATTATCTGAGATCGGATTGTGATGCTCAGCTTCATTTTCACCATAAAAAACTAAAGGAATATTCATTTTTTTTGCAATTTTTGGTGCAAAAGCTTTTTGGCCTAAAATAAATGTTTGAAATGGATGTAGTAAATTTTCAATAGAGAGCTTAGTTAATAATTTCATCGTTCCCTCGTCCCTTTTAGCAGAAATATTTTCAAAATTTCCAGATTTCAGCCAATTTTTAAAGTTTTTAAATCCATAATCAGTATACATATTGGGTGGCCAAGTGACTGTTAACGGATTCATTCCATATTTATATTTTAATATATGTGCCGCAAAACAACTATCTTTTCCACCGCTACCTGGAACCAAACAGTCATACTCTCCTTTTCCTCTGTGCTTGTCTAAAAGGCGAAGTAGTTTTTTCTCCCTTTTTTTAAAGTCAATTTTTTTTTTTAGTCTCGAATATTTCCAAGGGTCAGATATAAAATTTTTGTCAATATAAACTGTTTCTTTTTTTGATCTTATATTGTGTTTGAACTCCGGGGTAGAACTAGGAAACTGATTAGAGATAAGAGTTTTTTTGCAAAATATTACCTTACTTGGTAAACCAAAATAAGCTTTCTTTTTATTTTTCATTTAAATAATTTTTTTTATTTTTTTTAAAAATTTTATTCCTGCTTCTCCACTCTTTTCTGGATGGAATTGCGTACCAAAAATATTATCTTTTTTTGTGATCGAACAAAAATTAGTTTTTCCATGAAAAGAATGAGATATTATGTTTTTTCTTAAATTTGGTTTTGCGTAATATGAGTGAATATAATAAAAGTATTTATTTTCAAATTCAGAGAATAACTTATTATAATCATTGTTAAAAACTTTAAATTTTGACCAACCAATATTAATTTTATTTTCTGAGCCTTGATTTTGAAATTTAACAACTTTTCCTTTTATTAATTTTAACCCTCGATTTAATTTAAATTCCTCACTACTACTAAAAAGTAATTGCATTCCTAAACATATTCCATAGATAAACGAGTTTTTTTTATTTAAATAATTATCAATTTTTTCATCAATATGATTTTTTTTTAAATAATTTATACCAGAGGAAAAAGCTCCAACTCCAGGCATTAACAAAATATCATAACTATAATTTTTTAATTTATTATCAATGACCGTAACTTTATATCCAGCTTCACTACAAGCTTTATAAATACTAAACAAGTTATTTACGTTTAAATTTATAATACCGATTTTACATTTTAAATTAGTTGCCATTATAATCTTACTTTTATTCCTCTTTTGCTCAAATATATTTTTAAATTTTTAATCGTATTGTTTGTATTTTTTTTTTTATAATTCATTATAAAATTTGTATTTCCTACTTTTGGATAAGGTTTTGGAAAATTATTTATAGCCTCATAATGAAACATAGATGCAATAGCCACCCCACTTATATTAGTTTGATTTATAACATTTAAAACATCTTTAAAATTTCCAGCTCCTCCGTGTGCAATAACTGGTATTTTAACTTTTTTTGAGATTTTATCTGTTAAGTTAATATCAAAACCGGTTCTTAGACCTTCTTGATTTATAGAAGTAATTATTATTTCTCCCGCTCCATATTGTTCAACTTTTTTAGCCCAATCTATGGGATTTACTTTTATTAAATCTCTACCATTAGACTTGCTAATAAAATATTTGTTACCAATTTTTATTGATTGGATAATTACAGTAATATTAGATGATCCAAATTTTCTAGATGCAATTTTAAGATTTTTAACATTGTCAATAATTGATGAATTTATACATACTTTATCAGCGCCAGCGGTAAGCATTTCTTCTATATCTTTAAGAGTTCTTATTCCACCACCGACGCTTAATGGTATAAAAATATTTTTTGCGGTTTCAGTTATAAATTTCGACAAATTATTTGTGCCATACAACGTCGCAACATTATCTATATAAACAATTTCATCTGCCCCGCTAGTGTAATAATAATTTGCAAAATTTCTAGGTATTCCTAAAACTCTGAGGCCCTCTAAATTAATGCCTTTTATTAAGACTCCATTTTTAATATCTAAAACTGGAATAATTCTAATTGGTTTTTTTATTTTTCTTTTCATTTGAATATTTTAAAAAAAATTTATTTATTATTTGATAATTCGGTTTTTCGTTTTTTATAGATGAGAGAAAATCTAGCTTATATTTTTTAAATTTATCAATATTTACTTTTAAGTTTTTTCTTAATTTTTTTTCAGAATACTTATCAATATCAATTAATTTAGTTCCTAATGTTTTTGATTGAAGTTTTAAATCATTCTTTTCATTATGTAAGTAATTATAACTAGAGGAATAAATGATTTGAATTGGAATTGATTTTACAATTCCATAGCTAATAGCTGTTGAGCCTCTACTTATAAAGAAAAAAGTTTTATTTACTAATTTAGGAAGTGCATCATAATCATTTATACTTCTCCTATTATTAAAATAATGTATATAATTTTTATCCTTGAGACTTGGGTTTTTGAATTTGCTATGAGGTACTATAATTACTCTCTTTTTAAATATTTTCTCTAGAGAATCGAAGAATGAGTTTAAATTTTTATAGAAAAGTTCATTATTATTTTCAGGTAGTTTTAAATTATTAAGTAAAGCATCTCCGGTGAAAAAAGGCCCTCCTGTATCAAGATATACTATGAATTTTTTTGAGTTAACTCTGTCTTGAATATTATAACTTAGAATATTTGAAAAATCCTGACTGTGCGAAGCAATGATATTGTTTTTTTCGGAATTTTCTGATTTTAAATAATAATTATTTTTCTTTAAAAAAATTTTATCTAAACTTTTAAACAAATAATCATGGATATAAAAATAATAAAGTTTTAAATTAAATTTGTTTATTAAAATTTTTTTTATATAAAAATTAATATTTTTTTCTGGTACATATTGTTTTACATCATCTACAGAGTAATTTATGACTTTTACATCGTAAAAATGTAAAATTAATTTAATTAAAAAGGATTTGAGATTGTACACTCCAATTAAATTGTATACGATTAAATTTGTTTTCTTTAATTTTGAGAACATTTTAAACCAATTTAATAAAGACGAAGCCTTGAAAGCATATCGATATTCAGGTGTCTTCCAAACTTTGTTAAACCTAGGTGACACCAGAATTTTTGATAAATCGTGAATAATAACTTTGCACTTAAGCTTTTTTTTAAAAAAACTTATTTCCCATTTGAAATAGTCAAATTCAGTAAATTTATAACTTGATAAAAAAAGAATTTGTTTCATTAATGTTATGATTTAAAATAATTTTATAGAGACCAACCGTCGTCAATAATAATATTTTGCCCATTAATATAAAGAGAATCTTCACTAATTAGAAATTTAACTAGACCGTTTAAATCTGCTGCATCAAGCAATCCTTTTGAATTACAATTTTTTTCATAATTTTTTATAAATTTAGTATTTTGACCATCTTTTATTCCACCAGGGCTTATACAGTTTATTCTAATACCTTTTTTTTGATATTTCTTGGCGAGGTATTTTACAAAAGATATCGTTCCAGATTTCATCACTGCATACTCAGCAGGACTATAGATTTTTCCTTTCGGATAGTCCGAAAATCTTGGCGTAAATACTCCGTAAATTGATGAAAATAATATTAAATTACCTTTTTTTTGTTGTTGAAAAGTTTTTAAAATATTTTTGGATAAAATTATTGTTGCACCTAAATTGTTAATTAATCCTTGGTTAAGATCAGTTTGTTTTAAAATTGATAAATCAACTCCCCAATTTTTACTTTTAGGGTAAGATAAATGTATAAGTCCATCAATTATTTTGAATTTTTTTTTACCAAACTTAATTAATTTTTTTATATTTTTTTCTTTTGTTAAGTCTAATTTAATAAAACTGTAATTACCATTTTTAAAGATAGTTTTTTTTTTTGCCGGTTTTATATCGCTGACTAGAACATTATGACCATTAGTAATTAAAAATTCAGTTAAAGCACTACCTATTCTTCCGTGACCACCTGTTATTATTATATTTTTAGTTTTGTTCATTTTTTTGATAATAAACTTAACACCTTATAATCAAAAGAGTCATCAATATCTAAGGCTCTTTCTTTAGGGATTATTATATATCCTAATTTACCTGTGAATAAACTTTTTGAAGACATGATGAATTTAGTCTTAAAAACATAACATGCTGTTGTGATATTAAAAACCTCTGGGGTATCTTGTCGTCTAAAATATTTTTTTTGTTTATATTTTTTTTTAAATATTGAAGAAAATTCTACAAGAGATCCATCAGATTTTGTTTTTAACAACATATTAAAAAACGGGTTTTTGGAAGCTTTGCTTACTCCTACAACTAGATCTAATTTTTTGTTCTTTGCTAAGTTTATACATTTTTGAATATCTTTTATGCTTCTAAGAGGTGAAGTTGTTGGTAAAGAAACAATATATTCAGGGTTTAAATTAAGCTTATCTTTCAAATATTTTATTGCATGTTTCCAAGACAAAATTTCTGGTGATCTATCACTTGATAGACTCTTAGGTCTGAGAAATGGAACTTCCGCTTTATATTTTAAAGCCTCTTTTTTAATCATTTTACTGTCTGTAGAAACAAAAATTTTTTTTATTTTTTTAATATTTTTTGCCTGTTTGATCGCATTCCCCAATAAAGTAGTTTCTCTAAATTTCAAGAGATTTTTATTTTTTAAACCTTTCGATCCACCTCTAGCGAAAATAAAACAAATAGTGCTCATTTTTGCTTTTTAATTTTGTCTAAAATAGAAGTTAGCTTAACTCCTTCTTTATACGTGCATAAATTATTAAAATTATGATTTAAAATCAATTCATGTTGAATTTTATAGGTTAATAGTTTTTTAAATTTAATTTTTTTCAATTTTTTGAGTTTTTGTTTAATAGTAATTGAATTATTAATTAAATCTGCAATTAAAGAAAAGTCAGTCCCATCTATTAATATAGTTCTTTTGTTAAAAAAACTACAAAGACTTAAGTTAATAAAAAAGTTTGTTTTTTTTGTTTTTCCAATAAGGTTCACTGTATCCTCACAATCAATGTTTAAATTAGATAATTTTAAAAGTTTTGAAGAATTTATTTTAACGATTTTACCAAATATCCATTGTAAATAATCTATCTCGTGACTCAATTCGAGTAATGCTCCACCGCCATAATTTTTTTTTGCTGAATTTGATTTTGCATAATTAATATTTTTTCTCCAATTAGGTAAATACGAAAAGCAATCTATCTTTACTGAAGTTATCTTTTTATTTTTAATAAATTTTTTCAAATAATTCAAAACTGGGCTTTGTCTCAAATTATAACCAACAAATATTTTTTTGTTGTTTTTTATCGAAAGTTTTTCTGATCTACTAAATAACGGTTTTTCAACTAATATTAACTTATTTTTAAAATTATTTTCTATGAATCTTAAATATTTAAGATGATCTGATGTTCTAGAACTTATAATGATGTAGTCGGGATTAATTTTATTTGTATCTTCAATTTTTTTTAAACAATTAAACCCTTTAATTTTTTGTTTTGAAAAAATATATATTTTCTTTATATTTTTATTCCTTCGAAGAATTTTGGCATGTTGTCTACCTGCAGACCCATAACCAATTATTAATACGGTTTGATTTTTTTGCAATTTAAAATTTTTTCTTTATTGAGCTTTGATATTTTTCTTTTTGACCGACATCAATCCAGTCATTTGAATTAATCTGAAAAAAATTAATTTTCTTTTTCTTTTTAATACAAATTTCTAAAAATTCATTAAAATCTAGATATCCTTTTTTTTTAATAAGATTTAAACAAGGTTTTTTTATTATATAAAATCCTGTATTAACATTTAGTTTATATTTTGGTTTCTCTTTAAAAATGAAACCTCTATTATTGACTTCACACAATCCATAAGGAATAGTAAAATTTTTCTTAGCAGTTACAATTGTAATATCGTTTTTTTTTTTTAAATGTGATGAAAGAATTTCGTAATAATTGTAATCTATTATTGTATCGCAATTTGTTAAAATAAAATTATTATTTAATTTGTGCTTTAATAAAGTTATACCGCCGAATGTTCCTAATGGCACTTTTTCAGTGATGGTTTTGATTGCAGTATCAGTTTCTGTTTTAAGTTCATTAATATATGTATTAAGAAGTTTGGATTTATAATTTAAAGTAATATAAAAAGATTTAGGTGCAAATTTTTCAAATTTTTCAACAATGTGTTTAATGATTGGTTTGTTTCTTATCGGTAGCATTGGTTTCGGTAAAACCTCGGTATAAGGTTTTAGTCTTGTTCCTTTACCGCCAGCCATAATTACGACATCACAATTAATTTTTTTTTGATTCTTGTTTGACAAGTTGATTATTTTTTTAAAATCTAAGATATCGACTAGCTTTTTAGTTTTTTTGTCAATGACAGGAATTATCGCAAGTTCCTTTATTTGATTTTTTAATTTCTTAATTTTTTCATTTAGATTTTCTTTATAGATAAATTGAGATTTTTTATTATATATTTGATTTATAGTTTTTTTTGTAATGCTATTATTTAGTATAGATTTTCTTATATCGTAATAACTTAGAATACCTTTAAAAAAGTATTTATTTTTAACTACGATTAGAGTTCTTCCTCTTAATTTATGTAACTTGTTTATGGCTTTAGAGGTTGGATAGTTATGGTCAACAATTAATTCCTTCATACTAAGCCAATTTAAGTTTTTTCATTTGTTTTACACGAAAGCACTTTTTAGAAGCTTGAATTTTAATTCTGTCAAAATTATTTTTCATTTCATTTATAGCATCTATAACACTAAATTTTTGTTTAAATCCAGTCGATATTAACTTATCTGAGTTTTGTCTGTAAGATCTTATGTCAATTTGTTTTTTTACAATAATTTTACATGATGTAATTCTTGAAATTTTTTTTGCAATGTCTATTAATTTCATGTTTTCAAATCCTGCATTATAAAATCCTGTAGGTAAATAAGGTTTATTTATAAAATGTTTATAAACCCTAATAAGATCTTTTATATGAATATTTGGCCTAATTTGATTCCCGCCAAAAATTGTAATACTTTTTTTTGTTAAGGCTTGAAACACAAACATATTAACTGTCACATCTAGTCTCATAACTGGTGAATATCCACAAACAGTCGCTGGTCTAATAATGTGTGATTTAATTTTATTTTCATAACTCAAAATTAATCTTTCGGCTATCATTTTAGTTTTATTATAAACAGATATTGGAACCAATGATAAATCTTCTGTTACTTCTTTTTCTTTTTTAACACCGTAAACACTACCTGAGCTCGCATAAATAAAATGTTTTACTTTATCAGATATAGCTTTTTCAATCAGATTTTTTGTTGCTAGAACGTTTACTTCCCAAGATAAACTTGGATTTAATTCTACACTAGGATCATTAGCTATGTTTGCCAAATGAATAATACAATCATATCCTTTAAAAGAAATTTTGCTTAATGATCTAATATCAACTTTTCTCACCAATAAGTTTTTTTTATTTTTGTGAGTGTTTCCGAACCATTGAGTGTCTAATACTAAAACTTTATGACCAAATTTTAAAAGTTCAGTAGTCAAAAGAGTGCCAGTATAACCACTTCCTCCTGTTATAATAATTTTCATAGTAAAATTAGTTTTTATCAAAAAATAAATTGATCATATTACAAACATGATAAATTTCTTTTTTAGTGATAAATTCATGGACTGGTAAAGAAACTGAGGTATCAGCCAATCTTTCAGCTACAGGAAAATCGCCTTTTTTATGTTTTAAGAATTTTGATGCTTTTTGAAGATGGATTGGTATTGGGTAATGAACTTTAGCGTCTATACTTTTTGATTTTAAGAATTTTATAAGATTGTCTCTCTTTTTTTTTACATTTATATGATAAAGATGAAAAACTTCTTTAATTTTTTTTTCTCTTGGAACTAATTGAATTTGATTATTATTTTTTAATAATTTATCAAATAAAAGAGCGTTCCTAATTCTTCGATTTGTAATATTATTTAGTTTATTTTTCATTTTGAAGTTCGCAACCGCTGCTTGAACAGAGTCTAATCTAGAATTGTATCCGAAAAATTCACAATTATTTCTATTTTTTAAACCATGGTTTCTTAAAAGATTAAGTTTTTTTGAGAGCCTCGTATCATTTGTTAGAATAAAACCGCCATCACCCCAAACGTTTAAGTTTTTCAAAGGATGCATACTGAAAGTACAAAGATCACCATATTTTACTATGCTATTTTTATAATAAAGTGTGTCTATAGCGTGAGAAGAGTCCTGTATAATTTTAAGCTTATATTTTTTTGCAATTTGGTAAATTTTTTTTAGTTCACATGGTTTGCCTGCCCAATGAACTGGCATTATTGCTTTTGTTCTTTTTGTGATTGCTTTTTCAATTTTATTTTCATCAATATTATAGTCTTCCTTTATATCTACAAATACTGGCTTTGCCCCTGAAGTTACAATTGAGGCTGTAGTTGCTATGAATGAATAAGGAGGAGTTATTACTTCATCACCATCACCTATACCGAAAACCTTTAAAGACAAATATAAAGCATCTGTTCCATTGCCGACTGATATAGCATGTTTGGCTTTCATTCTTTTTGCAATATTTTTCTCAAAGATTTCTACTTGTTCACCAAGAGTATAATCACCTTTTTTTACAACTTTAGAAATTTCTTTTAAAATTTTTTTATAATCAAAAAATTGTTCGATTAAATATGTGTGATTAATCTTTATACTTTTATTCTGATTAAATTGTTTTTTTACGTAATTTAAGTTTTTCATAATTATTTAATTGTAATATTTTTTTAAAAAAGAAGTGCAATAACTACCTTGTGTAGATTTAAGCCATCTAAAAAGCAATTTTTTTCTATAAAATTTATTTAAATCGTTATCTTTCTCAAAATACATTTTTTCAAATTTTCCTAATAAATCCTTATTAAAATCTTGCTGGGTTTTATTCAACGCGTCACTTGTGCGGTTTTCTTTGTAAATTAAATGCCAATATTCCTCAATAGCATTATAAAGATCTTCAGATGAATTTTCTGAAAAATCGAGCTCATTATCCAAAAATTCAGGATGGTGGTAAATATAAGGTAGATCTAAATATTCTCTTAAATTTAATTTTTTGTTATTTTTTTTAAAAAAGGGCAATTTACATATTGACCTGCTTTTTTTTGTAGTCGGAGGCAACTCAAATAATCTTAGCATATTTGTTTTTAAACAGTCTTTGCTAAAAAAAACTGCAGCATCTGTAGGGCCTGATTGATCTCCTATATAAAATTTACAATTTTTAATTAAAAATAGATCAAAATAGTCATATTTTTTTTTTGAGAAAGGTAGGTCAAATAAATATTTATTTTTAATTTCGATAGGTTTTTCACTTTTTCTACCCATTCGTATTACAAAAATGTTTTTGCTTAACAAAAAGTTAATCATTTCATAATAGTTTTTGATATCAGAATTTCTATAAGGTCTCCTTAATCCGTCGTTCCTAAAAACACTCTCTCTTACATGCAAGCAAACAAAATCTTGCTTATCTTGGCAGCCTATTTCTCTTAAAAGTTTCAAACTTTGCTCATTATTTGTTGAATTAAAAGAAACTGGATTTTTCTTAAAGAAAAACTCTATTTTATTAATATCGTTAATATTTTTTTCTTTAATTTTATTTTCCTCCTCATATGATTGAAGAATGCCGATAAAAGAAAAAAAGTAATATTCACTTAATCTTATATTTAAAAATTTAAATAGAAATAATGCAATGCATCTATTGAAGAAAAAACTAATATTTATAAAAAAAGAAAAAATTTTTTTAATAAAAGTTTTATTTTGGTCAAAATTATCAACTAATAAACCATTAAATAATGCTTCATTGCAAATGTTATAATTCAAAAATTTTTGACCAACACTAGGTGCAATAAAAATTAGTTTTTTATTTTTCATTTTAGCTTTATTAACTCCATATAAAATATCAATTGCTGCAGTGCCCAGTGCATATGGTATTGGAGTTACTACATAATATGGAAATAATTTTATTCTATTAAGAAATTCAATCAAAAATTTCATAAAGTTATTTTTTAAGAAAATCCGCTATAGAGAGTAGCAGTACTTGGTGAGTGTTTTCCACAAAATTATAATTTTTTGAATCAACCCAGATATTGTGATTCCCTAATTTACTAACTGGGTTATTTTTTTTAAACCCTGTGAAGGTAATAATCTTTTTAAATTTTTTTTTCTTCGCTTTTTTACAGGCATTAATAATATTTTTTGATCTACCGCTAGATGAAATGACTATTAAAATATCATTTTTTTTCCCGTGTACTTCAATTGCTTTTCCCATCCAATTTTCATATCCATAATCATTTGAAAAACAAGTTATCATAGAGGAGTCATTTAAATTTAATGTGCTAATTTGATTCATATTTGAAAAATCTATTGCTGCGTGTGATGCAATTGCTGAGCTTCCGCCATTACCAAATATAATAAGTCTATTATTTCCTTTTTTTAAATTGATCAATACTTTACTAATTTTATAAAGTTCATCACTGTATTTTATCTGATATTTTATTAACCCAGAAAATTTATAAAAGTATTTATGAAAAAAAGTTTTATCCATTTATTTTAAAATCGTGTCTATTTGCTTCAAAAATGATTTTTTTACAATATGCTCACGATTACCCATTACTTGTACAGAAAAACTACCCGCAATATTACCTAGAAACAAACTTAGCTCATCCGGTGTTTTAGCGTTAATAAATAAGCATATTATAGAAAGCATAGTGTCACCAGCTCCAACTTTGTCAACAACAGAAGTAGTGAATGCAGGACAATTAAAAATTTTCTTAGTTTTTTTATCTATTAGTATTGCACCAAACTTTCCTCTGGTAATAATAATCTTATTTATATTAATTTTATTTTGTAGTTTTTTTGCTAAAAAGGTGACGTCACTAACCTTGTCTCTCATTTCGTGTCTAAGCTCTATTTCATTTATTACTAAACAATTAATTTTATTATATTTAAGAATTGAGTGGTATCCCAAATTTGCTGAATTAACTTGAGCATTAAGATATGTCGACTGATTTCTTTTTTTAATAAGCTTTATCAAATCTTTTGTGACAAAGCCATGTCCATAATCAGAAATTATTACTAGATCAGAACTTTTGATAAGTTTTTTATATTTTTTAATCAGTTGAAAATTTTGTTTAGAATTTAATTTTTCATCGTTAATTTTATAAACGCCTATTAATTTATTTTTATTAACATAATCAATGTATCTTTTTTTCACTATTGTTGGACTATCTTTTTTATAAATAAAATGGGATTTAACATTGCCTAGCTTCTTTTTTATAAAAGACAAATATTCTTTTTTTTCACCTATCATAGATAATAAGTTTACTTCCTTACAAAAAGAAGAAAGGTGTTTCGCTACTGCAGCCGCTCCACCTAGATGATTTTCGCTATTTACGTCTCGTAAGGCAAGATACGACTCTTTTCCAGATTTTCCCATTACTTCGGAAAATGCATATTCATCTATAATTGTTTCACCAATGACTAATGCCTTAAATTTTTTTATCTTTTCTGAAAATTTTATTACGTCGTTTAGATTATGTTTCTTTTTTAAAACATTTAAATACTTGTTCTGTTCCTTACCAAAGGAATTAAAATATTTATTTATAAGATGACTTGAGCTTGAAGAAGGCTCGTCAGTAAAAACAACTTTTCCTCCAATTTTTTTTACAAGATTTGTTTCAATCTGTATCTTGCCTGATATATCTTTTTTAGGATTTTTATAGTCTGATCCTTTAAAATAAATATCCGGTTTAATTAATTTTATCATTTTTTCTGCTGAGGGAAAATCACTTAAAACAACATTATTTACTGTCTCTAGCGCAGAGATGGACTCCATTCTAATTTTTTGATTAAATGCTGGCCGATCAAAACCTTTATTGACAAATTTATCAGAGGTAATTGATACAATAAGAAAATCACAATTATTTTTAGCTTTATTGAAATGGTTTATATGTCCATAATGAAGTAGATCAAATACACCATGACACAAGCCAATTTTGAAATTTTTCTTTTTTAAATTTTTAATTTTTTTTGTCAGATTTTTGATATTTATTATTTTACTGTTCATTTAATTTTAAGTTTTTTTTTTAAATTAATTATCCAATTTTTTTTAAAGTTTAAAGATTTATCGTCTATAAATATATCAA
>CACPLT010000005.1 GCA_902634845.1 uncultured Pelagibacteraceae bacterium | reverse complement strand
TTTGCATTAAAAATGCCAAGTATAAGAAAAACCAAAGAACCGATTATAGCCCATAATCTAATAGGCCCAGAGTCTAATATGGGCCAAAGAGCGATTAACAAAAATACAATAAAAAAATAAAAACCCAAAACTTTTATTATTCTCAATTTTACTCATTGCAAATTATTAAACAATACTATTGTCTAATTCAAACTTTTTATTAAAGCTTATTGATTTTAATTAAAAAAAGATTTTTTAAAGTTCTTAAAATTTCAATTTTAGGGATTTTTGAGACACCTTCATTTCTTTCTCTGAATACTATTGGTATTCGATGTATTTTGTAGCCAAGTTTATTTATTAAATATACTGTTCCCATAAAAAAACTATATCCTTTGAATTTTACCTCGTTCATATCAAAATTTTTAAGCTTATTTAAAGCAAATCCTCTAAATGATGAGGTAAATTCATCACTATCAATGTTTAAAACAAATTTTATAATTTTATTTCCTACAGTGCTTAAACTGTTTCTCAAAAACTTCATTTCATTGGATCCGCCAGCCATATATCTAGAACCAATTATGAAAGGATTCTCTTTTAACAGCTCGATAAATTTTGGAATGACATTGGGGTCATGTGAAAGATCAGCGTCTAAGGTGATTAAATTTTCATAACTATTTTTTTTTGCATAGTTAAACCCTAATTTGTGAGCACTATCTAAACCCTCTTTGCTATTTCTACTAATTAAAAATAAGTTTTGATGTTTTCTTTGGTATTGTTTTATAATACCGCCTGTTTCATCAGGTGAATTATCGTCTACAATTAAAACATCAATATTTGGTATTTTTAAAACCAAATCAAGAAAGTTAGGTATATTATTAGCCTCATTATATGTAGCGGTAAAAATCAAATTATCATTCATAAACTAGTTTGCTAAAATTATTTTTTGCATCTGATTAATAAATGCCTCATTATCAGGAAGTTTATTAGACTTGATGCTTAATTGAATAGATTTATAATTATCCATTATATAGTTTATAGTTTTTAAAAGACTATCTAGGTTTCTATCAGCTACAAATATACCTTTTCTTTCTAAAATAATATGTTCAATTTCTTTAAAAATAATAACTGGTCTTTGGCGAGATAGAGATTCTAATACAACCATTGGATAACCTTCTGTATAAGATGGAAGTATCGTTATGTTGTTTTGATCATAAAATTCAATTAATTTTCTCTTTTCATTAACAATTTTTATAATATCTATATTTTGATGATTAATTTTCTTGTCAACATCCTCACTGGCACCAACCACTGTTAGTTTAATCTCTTTTTGGTTTTTAACCATATCTATTAAGGAAAAAATACCCTTTTCTTTTTTTAGCCTGCCAACATAAATTAATCTAATTGCATCTGTTTTAGGTGGTTGAAAATCTTCTTTCCAAAAATTGTCTAGTTGAGATGGATTTACTAAATGACCAGTCTTACCCATTAAGATATTATCTCTACAACTAATCAAAGTTGAAACCTTGGCCATTGAAACAAACATTAGATGATAAATTAAACGACCCAAAGACCCCAAAATTATTTTATACTCTTCATATCCATTACTTCTTAAATAGAGGAAGGGTTTATTGCACAAGGTTCTTATTAAGAGTCCAGCAAAAAAAAAGTATAGGGTGATAATGAAATTAACAAAAATTTAGAATTTTTATTTTTACAGTTTTTTACTACTTCGAATAAATAAGAAATAATATTAGAAAAATTTTTAATCGATTTTAAGTTTATTTTTTGAGACCTGCTAATTTTGCTTTTTCGTGAAATAATTTTTATTTCAAAGTATTTACTTAAACCTTCAGGTGTAGATCTCATATCAATATTGTCACAAAAAAAATTGTCACTAGATTTAAATATTTTTTCATTTGAAATTACGTATAAAGTCTTTTTCATGTTTCCTTGTTGATTTTTAAAACACCTATAAAAGCCTCTTGTGGAATCTCAACTTTGCCAAATTGTTTTGATCTTGCTTTACCTTTTTTTTGTTTTTCTAACAATTTCCTTTTTCTATCCATTGCACCGCCTCCATGAATTTTTGTAAGGACGTCTTTTTTAAAACCCTTAATTGACTCTCTTGCTATTATTTTTCCACCTATGGCCGCTTGAACAGGTATCATAAAATTGTGTCTAGGAATTAGGTCTTTCAATTTTTCACAGACTTGTCTTCCTGTTTTTTGGGCGAATTCTTTATGTATGATCATCGCTAAAGCATCTACTGGCTCACCATTAACAAGAATTCCAAGTTTAACTAAAGCTCCTTCCCTATAACCTGAAATTTCATAATCAAAACTTGCATAACCACTGGAAACTGATTTGAGCCTATCGTTAAAATCAAAAACTACTTCGTTCAATGGAAGATCATAAGATAAGACTGCGCGCTTGCCTGAGTAACTCAGATTAGTTTGTACGCCTCTCTTGTCTTGACATATTTTTATTATTGAACCTAAATATTCATCAGGAGTTATAATTGTAGATTTAATCCAGGGTTCCTCTATTTTAATAATTTGCGAAGGATCAGGCATGTTGGTTGGATTTTGTAGATCAATAACTTCACCTTTAGTTTTATGTACTTTATATATTACACCTGGAGTAGTTGTAATTAAATTGACATCAAACTCTCTTTCTAATCTTTCTGTAATAATTTCAAGATGCAGTAAGCCTAAAAAACCACATCTAAAACCCAATCCAAGTGCACTAGAGGACTCTGGCTCATAAGAAAAGCTTGCATCATTAAGTTTAAGTTTGGCTAAACCATCTTTAAGTTTTTGAAATTCAGAGCTATCTACTGGAAAAAGTCCACAGAAGACCACTGGTTTACTTGGCTTGAATCCAGGTAGAGGATCATTAATTGGATTTTCTGCATCACAAATTGTGTCCCCAACTTTTGTTTCAGATAAAGATTTTATTCCTGTAATTATAAATCCTATTTCTCCTGAATTAAGTTCATCTACATCCATAGGTTTTGGAGTAAAAACACCCACTTTTTCAATAACATATTCTTGATTATTAGATAGAAGTTTTACTTTCATGTTTTTTCGAATATTTCCATCTATTACTCTTACTAAAATTACTACGCCTAAATAACTATCGTACCAACTGTCGACTAATAAACACTTTAATTTTTCGTCTTTTTTTCCTTTGGGAGATGGTAGATTACTGATTATTGCCTCAAGAATACTATCAATTCCTTCTCCGGTTTTGCCTGAACAAGGAATTGCATTAGTTGTGTCAATACCAACAACATCTTCAATTTCTTTTTTTGTTTTCTCAATATCTGATGCTGGTAAATCAATTTTATTTAATATTGGAATTACTTCATGGTTTATTTCAAGCGCTTGGTAAACGTTTGCCAAAGTTTGTGCTTCTACCCCTTGTGTGCTATCAACAATTAATAATGATCCCTCGCATGCAGACAGCGAACGGCTTACTTCATAGCCAAAATCAACATGGCCTGGGGTATCAATAATATTTAGAGTATATTCTTTGCCATCTTTAGATTTATATTTTAATTTTACAGTCTGTGCCTTAATTGTAATTCCTCTTTCTCTCTCAATATCCATGGAATCAAGAACTTGTTGTTTCATTTCGCGATCAGTTAAGCCACCGCATTTATGAATTATTCTATCAGCTATAGTTGATTTTCCATGATCGATGTGCGCAATTATTGAAAAATTACGAATTCTACCAATATCTGACATTATGACCTGATGTTCCCGCCTGTTTTATTTTCTATTTCTTTAATAATTTTCTTACTAATTTGATTTAGATCACTATCAGAAAGAGTTTTATCGTCTGCTTGGATAGAAACATTAATGGCTATAGATTTTTTATCATCTGGTAAATTACCGCCTTCAAAGACATCAAAAATATTAACAGTTCTTATATTGCTATCTAAATCTTTTATTATCTTGTCTAATCTTCCTACTTGATAATTTTTATCAATTACAAAAGCAAAATCTCTCTCAGAAATTTGGTAGTCTGAGAATTTAAAGTTTTCTTTTAGCACTCTCATCTTTTTATTTTGTTTTGGAATATTGTCTAAAAAAATTTCAAATCCATAAATATTTTTTTCCTTATAATCTAACTTTGAGATGATTGAGGGATGAATTTCTCCAAATTGGGCTAGTAATACTCCATTACTTGTTTGAAAGTTTACTGAACCTGATCTACCAGGGTGGTAGCAGTTTTTTGATTTATCACTGACTATTAAATCGTCTTCATTAATTCCAATTTCAATTAAAGTTTTTATTACATCTGTCTTCATATCGAAAATATCTACATTTCTAGTTTTTTCAGACCAACTTTTTTTATTTATTTGTCCAGATTTGACCGCTCCTATCACAGTTTGCTGTTCTCCAGGTTTGTTTCCATAAAAAACTGGTCCTATTTCAAATAAAGCAATATCTTGAAATCCTCTGTCATGATTTTTCTTTAAATAAAAAAGTAAATTTGAAAATATTGACCTTCTTAAAACATTTAATTCCTTGGAAATTGGATTAATTATAAAAATTGGACTTTTGCTATCATTAATTAAATCGTCAATTTTTTGATCTGTAAATGACCAGGTAACAGCTTCATAATAACCTTTATTAGAGATAGATCTTTGACCAAAGTGAAATAATTTTTGTTGAGAATTAAGAGTCTCTTTATTTCTTAATTTTTCAGGCTCTACAAGATCTATTTTGTCAAATCCTTTTATTCTAATTAGCTCCTCTATTAAGTCTATTTCTTGATTTACATCCGGTCTCCATGTTGGAATAAGTACTTTGAGATTTTTTTTCCCAGATTTTATTGAAAACCCAAGAGAATTAAGTATTTTTTTTATTTCATTCTTTGTCATCGAAAAGCCTATTGTCTTCTTAAATTTGCCTATCTCAAGTTCAATTGATTTATTTTTATATTCTTTTTTTCCTGAAATATTAAACTTACTTGCTTCCCCTCCACAAATTTTTAAAATCAAATCTGTTGCAATTTTCAAACCGTCAATCATTGAGTTAGGATCTATTCCTCTTTCAAACCTATATTTAGCATCTGTTTCGAGGCCTAACTGTTTTGAAGTCTTTCTTATTGATGACGGAAGAAAATAAGCTGACTCTAATAAAATATTATTTGTCTCTATTTCTGTTCCAGACCTAGTTCCTCCAATAATACCTCCTAAGCCTAGTACTCCACTCTTATCAGCTATAACACACATATCTTTTTTGAGAGAATATTTTTTATCATCAAGAGCTGTAAAACTTTCACCTTTTTTTGAGTTTCTAACGATAATCTCCTTGTCAATTTTATCGGCATCATAAGCGTGTAAAGGTCTGTTTAAATCAAACATGACGTAATTGGTAATATCCACAACTGCAGAGATTGGCTTAAGACCCAAAGAGTTAATTTTATCTTTCAACCACTTAGGGCTTTCTTTATTTTTTATTCCTGTAATTAAACAACTGCCAAATGCCAGGCAGCCTTGGTTTTTCTCTTTAGTAATTGAAATTTTGATATTCTGATTTTTTTTCTGATTAATCTTATCTTTTTTTAAATCTAATAATTTTCCAACTCCTGCAGCTGCTAAATCTCTTGCTATTCCTCTTATTCCCAAGCAATCAGGGCGGTTAGGAGTTATGGATAAATCAATAACTTTTTCACCTGAACTTTTAAAAAAACTTTTGCCTATTTTATTAGACATGTTTTTAAGCTCTATTATTCCAGCACTTTCCTCTGATAAATTTAGTTCACTCTCAGAGCAAAGCATGCCTCTCGACTCTACCCCTCTAATCTTAGCTATTTTTAATTTCATTTTCGATTTAGGTATTGTAGCTCCAGGAGGAGCATAAACTGTGATCAAACCATCTCTTGCATTATCTGCACCACAGACAACTTTTATAACAGAAGATCCACCAGTGCTGACATCACAAAGCTTTAACTTATCCGCATTTGGATGCTTTATGGTTTTTAATATTTTTGCAATCTTAAAATCTGATAAATTACTAGAGCCTTCTTTAAGGCCTTCAACTTCTAATCCAATGTTTGTCAACTTTTCTATTATTTCATTTATACTGGCTTTGGTGCTTAAATGATTTTTTAACCACGATAATGTTAGAATCATCTGCTTAATCCTCTATAATTAGTTGGAACATCTAATGGATCAAAACCGAAATGACTCAGCCATCTGTAATCAGTTTCAAAAAATGCTCTTAAATCATTTATGCCGTACTTGAGCATTGCAAGACGATCAATACCCATTCCAAAAGCAAAACCTTGGAACTTATTTGGGTCAACTTTAGTATTTTTTAAAACATTGGGGTGAACCATGCCACAACCTAAAATCTCTAACCATTTATCACCCTCTCCAATTACAATTTTACCGTTCTCAATTTTGTAACCAATATCTACCTCGGCTGATGGTTCAGTGAATGGAAAATGACTAGGTCTAAATCTCATTTTAATTTTCTTAACCTCAAAAAACTCTCTTATGAAATAATTCAAACATCCCTTAAGATGGCCCATAGTTATATTTTTATCTATATGTAAACCTTCTAATTGGTGAAACATAGGTGCATGAGTTTGGTCACTATCACATCGATAAGTTCTTCCAGGCACAATAATTTTAAATGGTGGTTTACCATTAAGCATAGTTCTTATCTGAACGGGAGAAGTATGGGTTCTTAATAGTGTTTTTTTATCTTGATCAAGATAAAAAGTGTCGTGCATATCTCTTGCAGGATGATCTTCGGGTGTATTTAAAGCTGTAAAATTATTATGTTCAGACTCCACGTCAGGGCCTTCAGCAACTGAGAAACCTACCTCAGAAAAAATAGAGGATATTTCGTCAATTACTTGGGAGACAGGATGAATTTTTCCATTTTGAATAGATCTAATTGGTAAAGTAATATCTATTTTTTCATCTTTAAGTTTCTGATTTATCTCAAGATTTTCAAAATCTTTAAATTTTTTCTCTATTTTAGATGTTAGCTGATCTTTTATTGTATTTAATTCTTTAGCAAAATTTTTTCTTTCTTCAGGATTAAGTGAGCCCATTGTTTTGAATTGAAGAGAAATAGATCCATTTTTTCCAAAAAATTCGGATTTTAAATTTTGTAAGTCATCTTTATTCTTGACAGTAGAAAATTTATTTTCAAAACTATTTAAAATGTTTTTTAGGTCACTCATAAATTTTGATTCTTTTATAATTTATAAGATAAATCAAAGACCCTAATTAGTTAAGGGATGATTGAACTTTTTTTACAATAGATTTGAATACTTCAGGGTTGTTATAAGCTAATTCTGCCAATACTTTTCTATCTAATTTGATTTTTGACTTAGCTAAACCGTTGATAAATCTTGAATATGTTAAACCTTCTGTTCTAACTCCAGCATTTATTCTCTGTATCCATAAAGATCTGAAATCTCTTTTTTTCGCTTTTCTATCTCTATAGGCATACTGCATCGCCTTTTCCATCGCTTGTCTTGCAACACGAATGGTATTTTTTCTTCTGCCATATTGACCTTTTACAGCTTTAAAAACTTTTTTGTGTTTGGCTTTACTTATTACACCACGTTTTGTTCTTGCCATATTAACCTCTTAAATTATAAGGCATGTACGATTTAACTATTTTTGAGTCTTGTTTTGACATAATCGTAGTACCTCTTTGTTTTCTAATTTGGTTGTTGGTTCTTTTAATCATACCATGTCTTTTATTAGCCTGAGGCATTTTTACTTTTCCTCTCGCTGTAATTCTAAATCTTTTTTTTGCTGAGCTTTTAGTTTTTAATTTTGGCATAAATTACTCGGGTTATATATACATTGCTTATTTTTTACAAGACGCTAATATTCTAGATTAATTGGGCTGAATTATCATAATCATTTGCCTGCCCTCAAATTTTGGATGTGTTTCTACCTTACCAATATCTTTTGTATCCTCAATAATTCTATTCATCAAGTCTTTACCAAGTTCTACATGTTGCATTTCTCTGCCCTTAAATTTTACTGTAAATTTAACTTTGTCTCCTTTAGTAATAAATTTTTTGGCATTTTTAATTTTAAAATTATAGTCGTGTATTTCTGTACCTGGTCTTAATTTTATTTCTTTGAGTGAAACAACTTTTTGCTTTTTTTTTGCTTGATTAGCTTTTTTTTGTAAATCATATTTATATTTACCCATGTCCATTATTTTACAAACAGGAGGATTAGCGTTAGGTGAAATTTCAATGAGATCCAAACCTTCTTCTTTTGCTAATTGAATAGCTTGCTTTAATTGCATAACTCCAAGATTATTACCGCTACTGCCAATTACTTGTACATCAAGTGCTTTTATTCGCTCATTAGCTTTAGGCCCTTGGGGTTTGCTCCTTCTCTGAAAATAATTTGGTTTAAAATTTGACACTTAATTAACTGGCATCTTATTTGATTTAATAATACGTTTGATAAGCTCTTCTCTTTTAAAAGTTTCTTGTTTCTCGGATCCTAAAGTTCTTACTGTAACAGTCTTATCTTTCTCCTCTTTTTTTCCACATACTAATATCATTGGTACCTTGGCCAAAGAGTGTTCTCTAATTTTGTAACTAATTTTTTGATTTCTTAAATCCACTTCGCATTTTATACTCTCTTTAAACAAATCTTCAAATAACTTTTTTGCATAATTATTATTATCTTCGGCAATTGGACATACTACTGCTTGTGATGGTGATAGCCAAAAAGGAAGTTTACCAGCATAATTTTCAATTAAAATACCTATAAATCTTTCTAGAGATCCAAACAAAGCTCTGTGTAACATGACTGGAACTTGTTTTTCACCAGACTTATTAACATAAGAAGCTCCGAGCCTACCAGGTAAATTTAAGTCAACTTGTAAAGTTCCACATTGCCAATCTCTCCCAATTGCATCTTGTAATACAAACTCAATCTTTGGCCCATAAAATGCTCCTTCGCCTTTATTAATTGAATATTCTAGTTTTGACTTTTTAATAGCAGTCAATAAGGCTGCCTCTGACTTATCCCAAATTTTATCATCTCCAACTCTTTTTTCTGGTCGATCGGAATATTTCAATATTACTTTTTTAAATCCAAGATTTTTATAAATATCTATAATCAAGTTTGTAACACTTAAACATTCTTGTGTAATTTGATCTTCAGTGCAAAATATGTGAGCGTCATCTTGAGTAAAAGCTCTAACCCTAAGTAATCCATGAAGTGCGCCTGAAGGCTCATATCTGTGAACCTTTCCAAATTCAGAGAGTTTCAACGGTAGATCTCGATAACTTTTAAGACCCTGATTAAATATCTGAACACAACCAGGACAATTCATAGGCTTAATTGCAAAAACTTTTTCATCTGGAGTTTCAGAAGTAAACATATGCTCTGAAAATTTTTCCCAATGACCAGATTTTTCCCAAAGAGTCTTATCTAGTAACTCAGGTGTATTTATTTCTTTGTAACCATCCAGTCTTTGCCTAAATCTCATATATTCAACAAGTCTCTGAAATAGGATCCATCCTTTCTCATGCCAAAACACAGAGCCAGGGCTCTCTTCTCTGAAATGAAACAAATCCATTTCTTTACCCAGTTTTCTGTGGTCTCTTTTCTCTGCTTCCTCAAGTCTTTCTAAATATAAACTTAATTGTTCTTTGTTACTCCAACATGTTCCATAAATTCTTTGCAACATCTCATTGTTTGAGTCCCCTCTCCAATATGCACCAGACACTTTTGTCAATTTAAATGCCTTTCCAATTTTACCAGATGATGCTAAATGTGGACCCCTGCATAAATCATGCCAAGTGTCACCATGATGATATATAGATAGCTCTTCATTATTTGGGATGCTTTCAATTATTTCTGCCTTATATTTTTCACCCATTTTTTTAAAATGCTTTATCGCTTTATCTCTTTCCCAAACCTCCCTTTTTGTTTTTACATCTCTATCAATAATTTCCGACATTTTTTTTTCAATTTTTTTTAAATCCTCTGAGGTAAAAGGTTGTTTCCTAGCAAAATCATAATAGAATCCATTTTCAATTACCGGTCCGATAGTGACTTGTGTCCCGGGGTAAAGCTCTTGCACTGACATAGCCATAATATGAGCTGCATCATGTCTTAAAACATCTAGCCCTGCTTTATCTTCAGCTGTAATTATCTTTACCTTAGAACTTTTTGAAATTTCATAACTTAAATCTTTTAAATCACCATCAACTTCCATAATAAGGGCTTTTTTTTCTAAAGATTTGCTAATCTTCTTCACGAGATCGAAACCGTTAATTTTTTTATTAAAAGAAATTTTTTTTCCGTCTAAAAGCTGAATATCTGGCATTATAATTTAAGAAGCTTTTTGTACTCATTAAAAGTACTTTGACACATTTTTTCTACATCAAATTTTTTCACTACGTTTTTTCTACCCTCAACTCCCATTATATTCAATGCCAATTTATCTGTTTCCATAAAAGAATTTATATTTTTAGCTAATTCTCTAGGATCGTCAAACTTATATAGTATACCTGTTTTATTATTAACTATTGTTTCCATCGATCCTCCTAATTTAGTTGCAATTATAGGCTTTTGCATAGCTTGAGCTTCAACAGCTATTCTTCCAAAAGCCTCTGGTTCGATTGAGCTCGAAACTACAATATCTGCTACTGCATAGGCCAATGGCATTTCTTTACAGTGCTCAATAAATAATATTTTTTTTTTTATATTGTATCTGTCCACAAGACTTTGAAGTTTTTTTTTGTATACATTCCTTCCTTGGTCAGAACCTAAAATAATTGCTTGAAATTTATCGTTTTTATAGTCTTCAATCAGAATATTTAGAGCTTCAATAAAATTTAATTGTCCCTTCCAAGAAGTTAATCTGCCAGGCAAAAGGACCTTAAATTTATCATCTTCAACACCCCACTCTTTTTTTAATTTTAAAAGTTTAATGTCCGATATGCTTTTAGGGTCATAATAATTTAAATTTATACCTCTAAAAATTACTAAAAGTTTATTCTTGTAGTTTAAATAGTTTTCATAATTTTCATTAATATGATTGAAAATAAAATTCGATCCGGCAATTGTTAATTTAGATTTTAACATTACGCTATTATAAAACTTTTTAAATTTATTCTTAAAGTTATAGGTTCCATGAAAAGTGGTGACGAATTTCCTTCGTGTGAAAAATGTTGACCAATAACATGACCAGGCTGGAGCCCTACTTCTCGCATGGACAATATCAATTCTATAAAAAATTTGTAATAATATTAATGCTAAAGTATTAAATATTATAGCGAATGGATTTTTTAGATGGACTGGTAACTTAATTACTTTTACTTTTTTTTTTCTGACATATTTTAGCAAAGGTCCACCGCTTGTAACTATTATTGATTTGCATTCTTTTTCTGCTAAAAAATGTGCCACATCATAACAGCCGGTTTCGGCACCTCCATAACCCAGTTTTGGAATAACTTGCATTACTTTAAAATTAGATGCCATATGTTAAGATAATATAATATTAACTTTAAGAACTTAATATGAAAAAATTTAAGTACTACAATATCTCAAGATATAGAAAGCTAAGATATTTAACCAATAATTTTAGTAAAAATCCTTATATAGTTTTTTTACCTGGCTTTATGTCCGATATAGAGGGAAAAAAACCAAATTCTTTTCGTTCGTTTGCTAATAAAAACCAAATTGGTTTTTTAGCAATTGAATATTCCGGTCATGGAAAATCCTCAGGAAAATTTATTGAAGGAAACATAAGTTTATGGACTGAGGATGCTAAAAAATTAATTAAAAAAATAGTTAAAAAAAATAAATTTTTAATAATTGGCTCGAGTATGGGAGCATGGATAGCGCTCAACCAATTTAAATTTTTTAAAAATCAAATTGTAGGTATGATTGGGATTGGCTCAGCTCCAGAATTTTTAGATAGGTTAATGTGGAAGAAATTTCCAAAAAAGATAAAAAAAGAAATAATAAAAAAAGGTATAACTACAATTAATCATGGGGATAAAACAAAATATCAATATCCTATCTCACATCAATTAATCAAAGATGGAAGAAAAAACAAAGTTTTCTCAAAAAAAATATTTAAAAGAATTCATATCTCTATGTTTCATGGAAAAAAAGATGAAGTAGTTCCGGTTTCTTTTTCAAGAAAAGTGTTATCAATTTTTAAAAAAGCAAATAAAAAATTGGTTATTTTCAGAAATGGAGATCATAGTCTCTCAGACACAAGGTATCTAAAAAAAATGAAGAGTGAGTTATCGAGAATTATTAAAAATATTTCTTAATCCTTCTTTATAAGTAGGATATTTCAATTTAATGAGTAATTTATTTTTCATTTTTTTATTACTCACCTTTTTCGAGTCTTTATAAAATTCTTTTATCATTTTATTTTTAAAATTGGATATAGGCATCGGCTTTAAATTTTTTATTTTTAAAAGTTTAGCAGCAAAATTGGCTACTTCTATGTTTGTTGCTGGCTTATCATCAGAAGCGTTTAGTATTAGTGAGCTTTTTTGAGAATAAAACATCTTTTTAATAATTTGTGCTAAATCTTCTATTCTTATTCTTGAGAAATATTTTTTCTCTTTAACATAAATGCTCTTTTTGGAAATTTTTTTTAATACGTTGCTCTCTTTTGAATAGATTCCTGAAACACGTAGAATATTTATATCTAACTTGTATAGATCTCTAAATTTAATCCAAGACTTTTCAACAATTTTTCTACCTAAACCAAATTTAGTATTTCCTTTCAATTTTGAATTTTCATTAACCCATTTTCCGTTATGATTTCCATAAACGCTTGTTGCGGATAGATAAATAAGTTTTTTAAACTTTGATTTTTTTAAAAATTTGCTAAAAATTTTTAGAACTAAATCTCTTTTTTTTTGTGGCGGGATAGATATTAAAATGTAATCAGCTTCAGATAATATTTTGATTAATTTTTTATCGTAAAGATTATCTTTGAACTTAAAGGATAAAAACTTTTTTTTACCGAAAGTCTTCAAAGTTGTTTTTTTTGTATTAGTAGCAGTAAAGCTGAATTTTTTTTTTGATTGCTCTAAATTTTTTATTAGATACCTAGCAGTTTGACCAAATCCAAAAAAAAAAAATCTTTCTTTATTCATTATCAGGCTGATTTTGACTTAAATTCTTTTAATGAGATAGGATGATCTAATTTATCCAGCATTTCTATGGGACAAACTTGAATGAAGTTTTTTAGTTCATTTTCATAATTGCTAATGATCTTTTTTGAAATTTTTGAGTTAGTCTCTTTGCTAAATTCAAATATTAAATCTTTTAAATATTTTTTCCAGTAGTCTGTTTCTACGTTTTGCCAAATAACAGATTGAGGATTTACATAGTTTTCAAACTTTTTATTAGGATCATAAATAAATGCCATTCCGCCTGTCATACCTGCAGCGAAGTTATCTCCCACATCGCCAAGAATAACTACTTTTCCTCCGGTCATATATTCACACCCATTTGATCCACATCCCTCTACCACTGCTAACCCACCAGAATTTCTAACAGCAAATCTTTCACCAGCTTTACCTGATGCATAAAGTTTGCCATTTGTAGCTCCATATAAAACTGTGTTTCCTATAATTGCGTTTTGATTTGAAATTAAATTACTATTATTGACTGGCTTAACTATTATTGTTCCTCCTGACAATCCTTTTCCAACGTAGTCGTTAGAGTCACCGTTGACAATTATCTTAATTCCTTTAGCTAAAAAAGCTCCCAGTGATTGACCTGCAGAACCATTTAATTTAACGATAACAGTGTTCTCCGCTAAGGCATTATTTCCAAATTTCTTATAAACATAGTGAGATAATCTAGTTCCTACCGCTCTATGTGTATTTTCAACATCGTATTCACATTCAATTATTTTATCCTTAACAATTTTATTTTTAATATCTGTCCAAATTTTTTCGTCTAAAGTATCCGGGACAGCATTAATATCTCTTTTCTTACAATATCTAGTATTTTCACCAGGATCAGTTTTTACTAATAATGGATTCAAATCTAAATCATCTAAATTTGATGAGCCTCTGCTTACTTGTTTAAGGAGGTCAGTCCTTCCGATTATTTCATTTAGATTTTTAAATCCTAATTTAGCTAAAATCTCTCTAACTTCTTCTGCAACAAATCTAAAAAAATTGACGACTTTCTCTGGCGTTCCGGTAAATTTTTTCCTTAATTCCTCATCTTGAGAACAGACCCCAACCGGGCAAGTATTAGAGTGACACTGTCTTACCATTATACATCCCATTGCAATTAAAGATGAAGTGCCCATTCCAAATTCCTCTGCCCCCATCATTGCAGCAATAACAACGTCTCTACCTGTTTTAATTCCGCCATCTGTTCTTAAAGTAACTTTGTGTCTTAAGTTATTTAATGTTAAAATCTGATTAGCCTCAGTTAATCCCATCTCCCAAGGAATACCTGCATATTTAACACTAGTTTGTGGACTAGCCCCTGTCCCCCCTGAGTGGCCAGAAATTAGAATCACGTCCGCTTTAGCTTTGGCCACCCCTGCAGCAATTGTTCCAATTCCTGTTGCGGCTACTAGTTTAACACCTATTCTGGCATTAGGATTTATTTGTTTTAAATCATAAATTAGCTGGGCTAAATCCTCTATTGAATAAATATCATGATGTGGTGGTGGTGAGATAAGAGTTACGCCTGGTGTTGAGTGTCTTAATCTAGCTATTTCTTTTGTAACCTTAAATCCTGGTAACTGCCCACCTTCTCCTGGTTTAGCACCTTGAGCAATTTTAATTTCAATTTCATTACAATTATTTAGATAATCAATAGTCACTCCAAATCTTGCTGAGGCGACTTGTTTAACTCTAGAATTTGCGCTATCTCCATTTTCTTGAATTTTAAATCTAGCAGAGTCTTCACCACCTTCACCACTGCAAGAGGCGCCTTTAACTCTATTCATACCAACAGCTAATGTTTCATGGGCCTCTGCGGACAAAGCACCATGGGACATGCTCCCGCTACCAAACCTTTTAGTTAGATTTTCTATAGGCTCAACTTCTTTAATATCAATTGGATCATTTGATTTTTTAAAATCTAAAAGGTCTCTCAAATTAACTGGAGACATATTATTAATACCATCTGTATATTTTTTAAACGTTTCGTAAGAGCCGACTGTTACGGCATGTTGTAATGTGTGAATTAGTTTTCCTTGAAATTGATGGTTTTCTCCAGTTTTTCTATACTTATATATTCCCCCAATTGGTAATATTTGGACATCTTTTTTATAGGCTTTTTCATGAATTTCTTTAATTTTTTTTTCTATCCCAATTAATCCAATGCCAGATATTCTTGAAATCATTCCAGGAAAATAATCTGCTACTAAAGCTCTACTTAATCCAACAGTTTCAAAGTTGCATCCACCTCTATAAGAGCTAATTACTGAAATTCCCATCTTAGACATAATCTTTAATAAACCGTTTTCAATTGAACCCTTAAATCTTTCTACACATTCGTTAAATTTTAATTTTCCAAATAAATTTTTTTCAAATCTTTGATTAATGCTATCAATTGTCAAGTATGGGTTTACTGTTGTCGCTCCAACTCCTATTAATACCGCAAAAGAGTGTGTGTCGAGAGTCTCTGAAGTTTCAACATTTAGTGAGCAGTATCCTCTTAGTCCAAGATTGACTAAATTAGAATTTATTGCTCCAACAGCTAGAGCCATTGGAATATTTGCCCTTTTTTCAGAAATATTTTTATCACTTAATATCAAAGTTGTGCTGCCTTCTCTAACTGCAATTTCTGTTTCCTCTTGAACTCTTTTTAAATTATCTTTTAAAGTTTCTTTAATATTAAATGTGCAATCAATAATTTTAACTTTTTTTGAAAAAAGTTTTTTAAATTTTTTTAATTGGGAATTAGTTAGTATTGGACTATCCAAAACAAAAATGTCTTCCTGCGTGAGATTATTAAAGTCTAAGATATTTCCTAGATTTCCAAACCTAGTTTTCAAGCTCATGACTTTATTTTCTCTGAGAGAGTCTATTGGTGGATTGGTAACTTGACTAAAATTTTGTCTGAAATAATGTGATATAGGTCTAAAGTGACTAGATAAAACAGCTACAGGAGTATCATCGCCCATAGATCCAGTTGCTTCTTTTCCCTCTTCTACCATTGGGTGCAGAATAAGCTCTAAATCTTCGATACTATAGCCAGATAAGTATTGTCTTCTTCTGAGTTCGTTACCTGAAAAATTTACCTCCTCGTCGCTAACTTTTAATCTTTTATCTAAGTCAACTATCTGACTATTAAATTGCTTGTATTCTTTTGAAACATAATCCTTAATCTCTTTATCTTGATAAAGTTTTCCTTCTTTTAAATCTACTGCAATTAACTCACCTGGACCTAGTCTCCCTTTTTTAATTATGTTGTCCTCTGGTATTTTTATCATTCCAGTTTCTGATCCTGCAAATATTAAACCATCGGAAGTAATTGAGTATCTTAACGGTCTTAATCCATTTCTATCTACAGCTGCTAAAACCCATTTAGCGTCTGTTGCACAAATTGCAGCTGGGCCATCCCAAGGTTCAATTGTGCTGTTTAAAAAGTTAAATAATTGTTGATGATGTTTAGGAACTGTTTTGCTTCTTTTCGACCAGGCGTCAGGTATCATCATTAATTTTATTAATGGAGCAAGTTTTCCTGAATGAGTTAATAACTCAAATACATTGTCCAGTGAAGCTGAGTCTGAATTTCCTGGAATTATAACTGGTTTTAAGTCTTCAATATTTTTAAATAGTTTGCTAGTCATGTCCTGCTCATGAATTCGCATCCAGTTCACATTTCCTTTCAAAGTATTTATTTCACCGTTATGTGCCAGAGTTCTGAAAGGTTGAGCTAAATCCCAGCTAGGGAAAGTATTTGTTGAATATCTTTGATGAAAAATAGCAAATCTAGATTTAAAACTTTTATCATTTAAATCTAAGTAAAAGTCAGCTAAAGACTCGGCCAAAAACATTCCTTTATAAACTATGGATCTTGAGCTCAATGAACAAATATAAAAGTTATTAAGCTGGTTTTCCCTGGCAAGTTTCTCGATTTTTTTTCTTGCTTCATATAAATCACGCTCTAAATCATTCGTTTTTATTACCTCATTTTTCCTAAATAACACCTGAGCAATCTCTGGTCGATTTGACTCTGCCGTTGGTCCTAGAACTTTGGAATTAACAGGAACTTGCCTCCAACCATAAATATAATAATTTTTGTTAAGCAAAACCTTTTCAATAATTGATCTACATTTTTCTTGATCTGCATAGTCATTACGGGGCATAAACACCATACCTACACAAATTCTTTTATCTTCGTTATGTTTATGTCCAGTCTCTAATATTTTTTGAATAAAAAATTCTGGAGAGATTTCAAGTTTGATACCAGCTCCATCTCCTGATTTCCCATCTGCGTCAACAGCACCTCTGTGCCAAACAGCTTTTAATGCTTCGATACCGTACTCAACTACTTTACGACTTTTTTTTCCATCAGTAGTTGCTACTAATCCTACGCCACATGCTTCATGTTCCAACGATGGGTCGTAAGAATTGTTCTCTGAGAGCAATTTTTTATTTTTTAAATAATTGTTCTTCATGCAGCAAATTCCTTTTTTGTTTTTTGTCTTTTTGTTGAAATATATTTATCCATTTGTTCAGCTGCATCTCTTCCGTCTTTGATTGCCCATACAACTAAGGATGCACCTCTTACAATATCTCCTGCAGCAAATACGCCTTCAATATTAGTCTGCATCGTTTTTAAATCAATTTTAATTGTCCCCCATTTTGAAATTACAAGATCTTCACTATTAAATAATTTTGGAATATTTTCTGGATCAAAACCTAGAGATTTAATGACTAAATCAGCTTTTATTTTAAATTCTCCATCTGTAACAGGCACTGGTCGTCTTCTTCCAGAAGCATCAGGTTCTCCAAGTTTCATTTTGCTCACCTCTACTTCTTTTACCTTCTTATCTCCGATAAATGATTTGGGACTTGTTAACCAAACAAAATCAACGCCCTCTTCTTCTGCATTTCCTACTTCTCTTGCTGAACCAGGCATATTGGCTTTATCTCTTCGGTACAAACATTTAACAGATTTTGCTTTTTGTCTTACTGCAGTTCTGACACAATCCATTGCTGTATCTCCACCGCCAATTACAACGACATCTTTGCCTTCTGCGTTTAAAGTGCCATTATCGAATAATTCAACTTTATCTCCTAGGCCTTTTTTATTTGAGGCAGTTAAGAAATCCATTGCTGGAAAAATATTTTCTAGTTTAGATCCTGGTATGTCAATTTCTCTCGCTTTGTATACGCCAGTTGCAATAAGAATTGCGTCATGTTCTGATTTAAGCTCCTCTAAAGTTTTATCTTTTCCAACTTCAAAATTCTGAACAAATTTAATTCCACTTTCTTTTAAAAGCTTAGTTCTTCTTTCAACAACGAATTTCTCCAATTTGAAATTTGGAATTCCGTAAATTAATAATCCTCCAGGTCTATCGTAACGATCGTATACGGTTACCTTGTATCCAAATTTCCTCATTTCTTCGGCGCATGCAAGACCTGCAGGTCCTGCGCCTATAATTCCAATACTTTCTTTCAACTCTTTTGAAATTTCTATTGGTTTTATCCAGCCTTTTTCCCATGCAGTATCTGTAATATATTTTTCTACAGAGCCTATTGTGACGGTACCATGCCCAGATTGTTCGATAACACAGTTTCCTTCACACAATCTATCTTGAGGGCAAATTCTTCCACAAACTTCTGGCATGTTATTTGTGCTTTGAGATATTTCATAAGCTTCCTTTAGTCTGCCCTCAGCTGTAAGCTTCAACCAATCTGGAATATTGTTTTGTAAAGGACAATGAATTTGACAAAAGGGAACCCCACATTGAGAGCATCTGCTCGACTGCTCTTTCGCTTTATCTGTTATGTACTGATCATAAATCTCATTAAAATCTTTCTTCCTGCTGTCAGTTTGTCTTTTGACAGGGGTTTCTTGATTTAAGTTAACAAATTTTAACATTTTTTTACTCATAGCATTGGTGTTCTAGGCTAAAATACAAAAAAAAGGAATACTATTTAAGTCAATAATACTTACTTAAATTTGTTGATAAATAGGCTTTATGCGGTATTTTTTATGCATAGCTGGTATGCCATTTAATTATATCTTTGGAATTCAATCTAAAGTTTATTAAACATAGGAATGTTAGAGATTCTCATTCTTTCACTAGTCCAGGGTATAACTGAATTTCTTCCAATTAGTTCTTCTTCTCACATCATTCTTTTTTCGAAGTTTATGAATTTTATCAGTGAAGATTTGATCTTAAATGTAAGTCTGCACATAGGTTCATTTTTAGCGGTAATTGTATTCTTTAGGAGAGAAATTTTGAGCTTTTTTATATATAGAAAAATTTTTATGCTTATTATTATCGCTTCGTTTCCAATTATTTTGAGCGGTTATTTGATAGCTGAGTCAGGAATTATTAATGATTTAAGATCACTTAAAATAATAGGATGGACAACAGTATTGTTTGGAATTTTATTATATTTTTCAGATAAAATGGAAAATGAAAAAAGCCTTGAAATAAATCTAGGCCTTAAATCAGCTTTGATCATAGGTTTTTTACATATTTTTTCTTTAATACCCGGAGTAAGTAGATCTGGAATAGCAATAACGGCAGCAAGGTTTCTTAAATTTGATAGAGTTAATGCTGCAAGAATTTCATTTTTGTTATCTATCCCTACGTTATTAGCCGTATCAGTTTTCGGGGGGTATAAGATTTATATGACGGAAAGTTTTGATATAGTTAAATTAAATTTTTCAAGTATTATATTATCTTTTATTTTTTCTTACATAACTATGGTAGCTTTTTTAGGATATATAAAAAAAGCAAGTTTAGATGTTTTTGTTTTATACAGAATTGTCCTTGGAGTAATAATTCTCATATTTGCATACCAGGGCTAATTAAAGAATAAATGTAAGTGATAGTATCGCTAAAAAAACTAATATAAAAAAAATTATAACTGCTTTGTTTAAACTCATAAACCTCCTATGGTGCGCCTGCTAGGATTTGAACCCAGAACCTCCTGGTCCGTAGCCAAGCGCTCTATCCAGTTGAGCTACAGGCGCAATAATATACCAATTATCAAATATATTGTTGAAATTAAAGGCTTTTAATTTATAAAGGAAATATGAGTAAATCTGTAGTTATAACTTCGGCTGCAAGAACCGCCGTAGGTTCATTGGGAAAAACTCTCAAAAATATTCCTAGTGAGGAATTGGGTTCTGTTGTTATAAAAGAGGTTATTAAGAGATCAAATATCAAATCTTCTGATATCGATGAAACTATAATGGGTCAGGTTTTAACTGGGGGAACTGGTCAAAATCCTGCAAGACAAGCAGCGATAAAATCTGGTATTCCAAAAGAAAAACCAGCTTACATTGTAAATCAAGTATGTGGATCAGGATTGAGATCGATAGCATCAGGATTTCAAAGTATAAAATCAGGGGATTCAAAGATAGTTATTGCTGGTGGTCAAGAGAGCATGTCTCTAGCGCCACATGCAATTCATTTAAGAGATGGGAAAAAAATAGGTAATACCGAATTAATTGATACAATGATAAAAGATGGGTTGTGGGATGCTTTTCATGGATATCACATGGGAGTAACCGCTGAGAATGTGGCTACTAAATTTCAAGTAACTAGACAAGAACAAGATAAATTTGCTCTTAAGTCGCAAGAAAAAGCATTAAAAGCAATCAAAGAAAATAAGTTTAAAGACGAAATAACTAATTTTAAAATTAAATCAAAAAAAGCTGAGATAGATTTCAATAAAGATGAACACCCTAGAGATGGTATAAACTTAGAGGGCTTAACTAGACTTAAACCAGTTTTTCAAAAGGATGGAACTGTAACTGCTGGAAATGCCTCTGGAATTAACGACGGAGCGGCTGCAGTAACTGTAATGTCAGATGAAGAAGCGCAAAAAAGAGAATTAAAAAAGTTAGTTACTATTAAATCTTGGGCTAGTTGTGGTGTTGAACCAGCTCTAATGGGCACTGGACCTATTCCAGCAACAAAAAAAGCTTTAGATTTAGCAGGATGGAAAATTGATGACGTAGACCTTTTTGAAGTTAATGAAGCTTTTGCAGCTCAAAGTATTGCTGTTTTAAAAACACTAGGAATTCCAGATGAAAAAGTTAACGTTAATGGTGGAGCAATTGCAATAGGTCATCCAATAGGTGCGTCAGGCACTCGAATTCTTGTCACTCTTATTCACGAGATGATTAAACGCGATGTGAAGAGAGGTTTGGCCACATTGTGTATTGGTGGTGGAATGGGTATAGCCATGAGTATAGAACGATAATGGAAATATCAAAACCATATAAAGGCAGAGGAAAACGTAAACTAAAAAAAATGCCGTTTACTCCAAAGGGCTATATTTTATACTATGCATTTTTTTGGGCTGTTATAATTTCTATTTATCTTGCCTACAACTAAGATCTAATGCAACTGCCCGTTATTAATCACCCCGATTATGTTGCAAAAATAAATGACGATAATAAATTTCCTATAAAAAAATTCGGTGCCTTAGCAGATCATCTTTTAAAAGAGAAAGTTGTAAAAAAATTTTTTATTCCAAAAGAATGTTCTATCGAAACGATGAAAACTTCTCATTCTTTAGAATATATAAATCAAATTAAAAATAAAACTTTGGATATTAAATCACAAAAAAAAATTGGATTTCCTATTAATGACAGTGTTGTAAGAAGATCTTTTGTTGCAACCGGAGGAACAGTGCTTGCAAGTAAATTGGCTTTAGACTCCAAACTAGCTTGTAATACTGCAGGTGGAAGTCATCATGCAACTTTTCACTTTGGAGCTGGATACTGTGTATTCAACGATGTTGCGGTTGCAGCAAATTATCTAAAAAAAAAAGCGTATGCGAAAAAAATCCTAATTTTAGATTTAGACGTTCATCAAGGAAATGGTAATTCTGAAATATTTAAGAACGATAAAGATGTATTAACTTTTAGTATGCACTGTGCTTCTAACTATCCTGCTAAAAAATCTAAAAGCGATATTGACATTGAATTAGCTGAAAATACAGAAGATGAAGAATATTTAAACATTCTCCATAGAAACTTAAAAATACTAAACCAAAACAAATATGATTTCATATTTTATATTGCTGGTGTAGATATCCACTTTGAGGACAGATTGGGTAAACTTAAAATTACAGATGCAGGCATTAATAAGAGAGATCAAATTGTAATCGAAAATTTCAATAGAAAAAATATTCCTTTATGTGGAGTTTTAGGAGGAGGATATAATAAAAGTTTTGAAAAGCTCATAGAACTTCACTCGATGCTTCATAAAAATTGTGCAGAAATTATTAGGTAAAAATTTTTATTTTAAAAAGTATTTTTTAAGTATAATTTTTTGAACCAAATATTCGCTGCTAGTCATTCGGTCTCTTTTTTTCAAAAAAATGTTTAATATCCACTTCATATCTTTATTGTCCAGATTTTGTTGACAAAAAATCGAGCAAATTGTGTCAAAAAAGGTTCATAAAGAATAAATTGCTTCAATTTTGGCATTTATTAATTTAACAATTTTTAATAAATTCTTTTTCAGTTTATAATAAGAATTATGGCTCAAAATATTTCAGTCCCTGACATTGGTGATTTTAAAGATGTGGAAGTAATCGAAGTATTAGTCAAACCAGGAGATCAAATTAAAAAAAATGATCCCTTGGTTACTATTGAGAGTGACAAGTCAAGTGTAGAAATTCCATCTCCTTCAGAGGGCCAAATTAAAGATTTAAAAGTTAAAGTTGGTGATAAAGTTTCTGAAGGTAGCTTATTGGTAACATTAGAGTCTAAAGAAAGCTCTAATACTCAAGTCAAAAATGAAGAGCAAAAAATTCATAAAGAAATTAAAAAAGAAAAACCAAAAAAAAATGGAAATGTTGTCACCACTCAATCTTTAAAACAAATTAAAAAAGTCTTTGCTGAACCGGCATCCAAAGATGATATTGATCCATTAGAAACAAATGAGTGGATTGAGTCTTTAAATTCTGTAATTGAAAATGATGGGGCATCAAGAGCAAGTTACTTATTAAATAAAGTAATCGATCAAGCTTATAAAGCAGGATTAGTACTACCTGACACTAGAACAACACCATATATAAATACTATTCCGCCTGAAGCTGAGGTTAAATCACCAGGAGATCAAAATATTGAAAAAAAAATCCGTGCCTACATAAGGTGGAATGCTGCCGCTATGGTTGTAAAAGCAAACAAAAAAAGTTCAGAGCTTGGTGGACATATAGGAACTTTTGCATCAGCTGCAACATTATACGATGTAGGAATGAACCATTTTTGGAGAGCAAAAAATAATAAATTTGGTGGTGACTTAGTATATTTTCAAGGACACTCAGCACCTGGTATGTACGCAAGAGCATTTTTAGAGGGAAGACTAACTGCTAAACAATTAGATGGCTTTAGACAAGAAGTTGGAAAAGATGGATTGTCCTCTTATCCTCACCCATGGTTAATGCCAAATTTCTGGCAATTCCCGACCGTATCTATGGGACTTGGACCAATAATGGGTATCTATCAGGCTAGGTTTTTAAAATACTTAATTAATAGAGGATTGATTAAAGATGAAGGAAGAAAAATTTGGGTTTTTCTAGGTGATGGTGAAATGGATGAACCAGAGTCATTAGGTGCTATTGGATTAGCAGCAAGAGAGAAGTTAGATAATTTAATTTTCGTAATCAATTGTAATCTACAAAGACTTGACGGTCCTGTTAGAGGAAACGGTAAAATTATTCAAGAGCTTGAAGGCAGTTTCAGAGGGACAGGATGGAATGTAATAAAAGTAATTTGGGGTTCTTATTGGGATCAACTTTTAGCAAAAGATAAAAGCGGGCTTTTAATTAAAAGGATGAATGAGTGTGTAGATGGTGAGTATCAAGCTTTTAAGGCAAAGGGTGGTAATTATGTAAGGGAAAAATTTTTTGGTAAATACCCCGAGTTAAAAGAATTAGTATCTGCTTTAACAGATAAAGACATATGGAAATTAAATAGAGGTGGTCACGATCCACATAAAGTTTATGCCGCGTACGATGCAGCCATGAGAAATAAAGGCTCGCCAACAGTGATTATTGCTAAAACAATTAAAGGATACGGAATGGGTAAATCTGGTGAAAGTATAAATACCACTCACCAACAAAAAAAAATGGATGAGGGAGATTTATTATACTATAGAGATAGATTTGGTGTTCCTCTAACAGATAAACAAGTTAAAAATATTGAGTATTATAGGCCTGGCGAAAATTCAGAAGAAATTAAATACCTTAAAGATTGTAGAATAAAATTAGGTGGATTTATTCCAGAGCGAACATCTTTTGCAAAAGCGGTTAAAACGCCGCCAAAAGATATTTTTGATAGTTTTATGAAGTCGACAGGTGAAAAAGAAATGTCTACTACTATGGCCTTAGTAAGAATGCTTACTGCCCTATTAAGAGATAAGAATGTATCACCAAGATTGGTTCCAATAATTCCAGATGAAGCTAGAACATTTGGTATGGAAGGTTTTTTTCAAAAGATAGGAATATATGCTCACGAAGGACAGAAATATGAACCGGTCGATTCTGAACAACTTAGTTCGTATCGAGAAGATAAGAGTGGACAGGTTTTAGAAGAAGGAATTACAGAATCAGGAGCAATGTCATCTTGGATTGCGGCAGGAACAGCATACACCAATCATGATATAGAAATGATACCAATATATATATTTTATTCTATGTTTGGATTTCAGAGAGTTGGCGATTTAGCCTGGGCCGCAGGAGACTCTCAAGCAAGAGGTTTTTTAATTGGTGCTACTGCTGGAAGAACAACTTTAGCGGGTGAAGGATTGCAACACCAAGACGGTCACAGTCATCTTATGGCATCTAATATTCCAAATTGTGTAAGTTATGATCCAACTTTCGCATACGAGATGGCAGTAATCTTAAGGAATGGAATGAAAAGAATGCACGAGAAAAAAGAGAATATTTTTTACTATATTACAGCAATGAATGAGAACTATCCTCATCCTGCTAAACCCAAAGACTCTGACGAGGGTATTTTAAAAGGCATGTATTTGCTTAAAGAAACAAGAAATAAAGGTAAGACTAGAGTTCAACTTCTAGGCTCTGGTACAATCTTGCGTGAAGTAATGGATGCTGCTGAAATTCTTTCTAAAGAATATGGAATTGACTCTGATATTTGGAGTGTCACAAGTTTTAATGAACTCAGAAAAGACGGTATGGAAACTGAAAGATGGAACTTATTAAACCCTGACGTAAAAAGGAAGAAATCTTACGTTGAAAAATGTTTAGAAAAAAGAGAAGGCCCTGTTTTTGCAGCATCTGATTATGTAAGATCATTTTCAGATCAGCTAAGACCATATGTTAGTAAACCTTTTTACTCTTTTGGCACAGATGGGTATGGAAGAAGTGACACAAGAAAAAATTTAAGAAAGTTTTTTGAGGTTGATAAAGAACATATTGTTGCATACACTCTTAGCGCGTTAGCAAAAGAGCAATTAATTGCATCTAAGCATGCAGAAAAAGCGATTAAAAAATATAAAATAGATAAAGAAAAAGTGTTTCCAACGAAATTATAAAATGTCCTCTAAAGATATCTTAGTTCCTAACATAGGTGATTTTAAAGATGTTGAAGTCATTGAGGTTCTGGTTAAAACCGGACAAAAAATTAAAAAGAATGATTCTTTAATAACGATTGAAAGTGATAAATCTAGCGTAGAGGTTCCTTCTACATCAGATGGAATTATAGAAAAAATTAAAATCAAGATAGGTGATAAAGTAAGTGAAGGTGATCTTATACTTACTGTTAAAGAAGAGTCAAAAACAGATGTGAAAGAAAAACCTGTACTAAAAAACAAAGTTAAAGAGGTGACATCGAAAAAACCAGATCCAGCTCCATCTCCAGTTATTCAATCCACATCAGGGGTAAAATTAGCTAGCCCAAAAGTCAGAAAATTTGCCAGAGAACTTGGGGCGAATGTAACACAAATACAAGGTTCACAGAGATCAGGAAGAGTAACTGAGGAAGACGTAAAAAAATTTGTTAAGTCTCAAGTGTCTGTTAATCAAGGTAAAGTTGAACCAAAAAAATATAAAGATGAATATTCACATGAGGAATTTGGAGAAATTGAAATTAAAGAAATTCCAAGGGTAAAAAAACTTTCAGGGCCTCAATTAGTAAGATCATGGACTGAAATTCCACATGTAACTCAACACGACGAAATTGATATTACTGAAATGGAACAATTTAGGACATCATTATTTGATCACTTCACTGGAGAAAAAATTTCTGTAACACCTTTAGCTTTTATAACTAGGGCGGTTGTAAATGCCTTAAAAGATTTTCCTAATTTTAATTGTTCAATCGATCCTGATCAAAATAAAATATTTTATAAAAAATATTATCACATTGGTTTTGCTGTAGACACGCCTCATGGACTTATGGTTCCAAAATTAAGAGATGTTGATCAGATGAATATTAAAGAAATAGGAGATGAATTAAGAAGGGTAAGTAGGGAATGCAGAGATTTAAAAATAAATAAAAAAGAATTTTTTGGTGGTTCAATAACTATTTCTAGTTTGGGAGGAATAGGTGGAACATTTTTTACTCCGATAATAAATCCACCTGAAGTCGCAATTTTAGGTGTTGGTAGAAGTTATGACAAATTGGTAAAAATAAAAGGTCAGTTAGTAAATAGAAAAATTTTACCAATATCTTTATCTTACGATCATAGAATTATCGATGGTGCGGAGGGAGCAAGATTTTGTGTTCATTTAAATAAGAGTCTTGGTAAAGATTTTGCTTTCAAGCTTGCCGTTTAATTTAAATTGCCATAATAAATAGTATGAGTAAAAACTTTGTATCTTTAGCTTGCGCTATAGCATGCTCATTCATTTGGGGCACTGCTTTTATTGCACAAGATATGGGTATGGATTTTATCGGTCCGTATACCTTCTCAGCGGTAAGGTTAGCACTAGGTTTTTTAGCGCTTCTTCCGTTTTTTTTTATATTTGAATATCAAAGAGTTAAAAATTCGAAATTAGAATTAAAATTTATTGTTGGCTATTTATTTTTATTGGGATTTTTTTTAGCAGGTGGAAACATATTTCAGCAAGTTTCTTTATTATATACTGATGTAGCTAATTCAGCAGTATTTACTGTTTTATATGTAGTGATAGTTCCTGTAATAGCTTATTTTCTCTTTTCAAAAAAAATACATAATTCTGTCTGGCCATCTGTCTTAATGTGTTTAATCGGAGGTTTGCTTCTTAGTGAACTAGACAATATAAGAGTTAGATATGGTGACTCGTTAGTCATTATTGGAGCTTTTTTCTGGGCATTTCATATTGTTTTTATCTCAAAATTTCTAAAAGTTTTTAATTACCCAATTTCGATAGCTACGTTTCAATGTTTGACGGCATCAATAATTTCATTTGTCCCAGCTTTATCTTTTGAATTTATTTCTTTAAAAGTTATATCCATGGAAATGACTGAACTCTTATATGCTGGTGTTTTGTCAAGCGGAATAGCTTTTATGCTTCAAATATTTGCTCAACAAAATTTATCTCCAGCTCCGGTAGCAATTATTTTTTCATTGGAAGGAGTTTTTGGATCGATAGCAGCTTGGATCTTATTAGATCAGTACTTAAATGAATTTAAAATATTTGGAATAATCATAATATTATCTGCAGTAATTTTCTCACAACTTGCTCCAATCTATGGTAAAAAAATATATGGACGAAACTAAAAAAGGTTTTATGCAAAATATTGGCGATCTATCTTTTAAAAAGATAGATGAAACTAATTTTGAATTTAGTATTAAAGTGGAAGAAAAATTTCTTAATACAGGCAAAATCGCCCATGGGGGTTTTATTGCAACTATAGCTGACACTGGTATGGGAAATGCTGCTCATATAGCAGCTGGAAACAAAAGATCAGTAACAATAAATCTAGATATAAAGTTTATCTCAGCAAGTAAGCAGGGTGACACACTTACAGGAAAAGTCGAAGTACTTAAAAGAACAAAATCTTTAGTTTTTATTAACTGTAAGATATTAAATTCTAACGATATAGTTGCTACTGCATCTGGAACTTGGAAAATTCTTAATAGTTAATTTTTTTTTGATCTTATTTTTATAATACCACAGTCCTTACATTTAACTGTTTCGGTTGAGCCTGCTGCACCGAAACCATATTTGGTATCAATAATGTCGTATCTATGAATTCCAATATAGCAGAACCATCTGTAAATCTGCTTTAACATAATTGCTCACTCTAGTTTTCTCCTGTAATTATTATATCCAAAAATTAATAATAACAAAAATGAAAACGGGTAAACTATTGCTTTATTTGGTCTATCAGGGTTTTCAATTTTAAAATTACTTATGATATCACCCATTTGCATTCCTGATTTTTTAGCCTCACCCTTCCAATTTAATTTATCTATTGTTAGTTGATCGTTCTGTTGAGATAAAGTTATTCCATATTCTTCTAAATTGAATTCTTTTTCAAATTTTTCTCTGTCAATTACAAATAGTTTATATCTTTCTCCGTATTCAGTGACTCTAGTTACCTTAATATGAACTTCTTTTGCTGGGTCAAAAGAAAGATTTTGAATATTTTCGGCTATAAGTTTCTGCTCATTAAACTTTGGATAAAATTTACCTAAAACATAATCTGGGGCCAAAAAAGATAGCGATATAATTAAAAAGGCTATAATTTCATACCATTTTAATTTATTTATAAACCATTGCTGAGTTGCAGCAGTAAAAACTAAAATTCCAATTAAAGATGTAACTATTACTATTAATGCTTGCCAAATATTATCTACGCCGATTAGTAAAAGTTCATGATTAAATAAAAAAACTATAGGTAAAATACCTGTTCTTAAACTGTACCAAATAGCTTGTAGACCAGTTCTGAGGGGATCACCTCCAGAAATTGCAGCTGCTGCGTACGACGCTAAACCAACTGGTGGCGTTACATCAGCCATTAAACCGAAATAAAATACGAATAAATGAACGGCTATTAATGGAAAAATATAACCTGATGCATTTCCAACATCGACAAGAACTGTTGCCATAAGAGAAGCCACGACAACATAATTTGCTGTGGTAGGAAGACCCATACCGAGTAATAAACAGAGTATAATTGTAAGTAAAATTAAGATGATTACATTATCTCTAGCTATCGTCTCTATAACTATAATCAGATTGGTGCTTAAACCTGTTGAACCTACTGCTCCAACTATTATGCCTGCTGTTGCAATTGCAATACCAACCCCAACCATATTGATCGCACCCTTTTGAAGTCCAACGATTGTTTGATTGTACCAGTCAGTTAGACCAGTTTTAAAGTCTGGATTTTTTATTATACGATTTATTAAATTTACTAAGATTAAAGATAAAGTTGCATAAAAAATTGAAAATCCCGCAGTGTATCTCATATAAACAAGTAAAAAAATTAGGACGAAAATTGGTATTAAAAAATGTAGGCCAGAAAGAAAAGTTCTCTTTAAATGAGGAACGTCTGCATCATCCATTCCTTTAAGACCTAACTTTAGTGCTTCCAAGTGAGATATATAGAACAATGCAATATATGAAATTACTGCAGGTAAAAAAGCATGTTTTACAACTTCAAAATAAGTTACGCCAATAAAACTTGCCATAACGAAAGCAGCCGCACCCATTACAGGTGGCATTATTTGACCATTTACTGAAGAGGAGACTTCTATTGCTCCAGCTTTCTCTTGTGAGAAACCAGTTTTTTTCATAATTGGAATTGTAAATGTTCCAGTAGTAACTGTGTTTGCAATCGAAGATCCAGAAATCATTCCTGTCATTCCTGAACCAAGAATCGCAGCTTTTGCTGGACCTCCCCGCATTTTACCAACCATTGCAAAAGCTAAGTCTAAAAAATATTTTCCACCACCTGCTGTTTCTAACAAAGCTCCAAATAAAACAAACAAAAAGATAAAATCAACTGAAACACCAATTGGAATTCCGAATATCGCCTCTTGGTCAAACCATTGAAATCCAACTAATCTTTTTAGGGAAAGACCACCGTGAGAAATTATATCTGGTGCATATTTTCCAAAATATGAAAATAAGAGAAAACAAATTGCTATAATAACTAGAGGCAAACCTATGGCTCTTCTTGTAGCTTCTAATAATATTAAAATACCAAAAGTACCAATAATTAATTCAACGGGAACTTTAAAGCCAAATATTTCTTTTACTAATAATATCCCTCCCCTATTAACCAAATCATCGTAAAAAAAATAAATATATAAACAGCAAAAAGCTGCGACTAAACTTATACAAATATCGTAAAAATTAATTTTTTTCCCTCTTGCTATTGGAAAAATTAAAAATGTTAGTGTAAGTGCAAATCCTAAGTGAATTGCTCGTGCTGGCAAACCCTTGAACATACCGAAATTAAACCAAAACGGAAATGGAGAAGCGTACCAAAGTTGAAACAACGTCCAAATGATTGCTATTCCCATTACAATCTTTAAATGAAATCCAGATAAATTTTTAGTCGGAGAAATATCTTCACTGATTTTTCGTTTGATACTATCTTTTATATTTTGACTCATTAATAAGAAGATACAATATTATAAAAAAAAAGGCCCAAAAAATATTGGGCCTTTTTAATTTAATTATGAAGTAAGATTACATTAATCCAGCTTCTTTGTAATACTTAATTGCTCCTGGATGTAATGGAGCTGATAAACCATCAGCTATCATATTTTTCTTTTCAAGAGGTCCAAAAGCAGGGTGTTGAGCTCTGAAATCATCAAAGTTTTCCATTACCGCTTTTGTAACTAAGTATACTAACTCTTCAGAAACATTAGCGCTTGTAACAACTGTAGCTTTAACACCAAAAGTTGTAGCATCTTTTTTCTGATTTGAGTAAGTACCTGCTGGGATTACTGCTTTAGCATAATAGTCAGCTCCGTCAATTAAACCTTGAACTGGTGCTCCAGTTAAATTGATTGGGCTAGCTTTTGCTTTACAAGTTGCTGCTTGTTCCATAGCGCCATTAGGAAATCCTACAGAATATCCGAATGCATCTATTTTACCGTCGCAAAGAGCTTTTACTTGTTCAGAAGAAGTCAGTTCAGTAGTTGCTTTAAACATACTCATGTCTGCTCCCATAGCTTTCATTAACTCTTCCATAGTTCCTCTTTGACCAGAGCCTGGGTTACCGATGTTTACTGTTTTTCCTTTTAAGCCTTTAAAATCTTTAATTTTAGATTTTTTACTTGCCCAAATTTGGAAAGGTTCATTGTGCACAGAAAATACAGCTCTTAAATCACCGAACTGTTTTCCTTCCCATTTACTTGAACCGTTGTAAGCATGGAACTGCCAGTCTGACTGAGCAACACCAAATTGGAATTCGCCATCTTTAATTTGGCCAATATTATAATTTGATCCACCTGTTGAAGGTGCAGTACATCTATAAGCTTTAGCTGTACCTTTTTTTCTACCGTGATCAGCACTTATTGCAGATTTATGTAACATTTTACAAATGGCGTTACCAGTTTGGAAATAAACTCCAGTTGGTCCACCAGTACCTATAGTAAAGAATTCTGCTGATTTAGCGATTGGACTCGCAAATACGAACATCACTAAAAACGCTGAAATCAATGACATTAGTTTTTTCATATGTACCCCCGTTTGTTATTAATATTAATTTAACTATGGATAAAGGTTGAGGTCAAAGAGAATCTTTATAAATTTTTAGCCCAATTTGATAATTTTTGAACGCCCTCAACCACATTTGGTGCGTACTTTTCGATTATTTTATCACTTAATTGTTTTCCGTTAATATCTGCATTTAAAAATTCATTTCCGTCAAAATCTATATAGCACAATCTAGTGAGTAATCTTTTTGAGTTAAATCCAAAATCTGATGCTGGAAGCATAGCAACACCTGTTTCTTCTAATACTGTCTCACACAAGTGAGTTGAGTTTTTAAACTTTTTATTTAGGAACTCAGGCATAAGATAAAAGGCTCCTTGAGGTTGATTAATTAAAACTTTATTGGACTTAAGATTGTTGTAAACATAGTTACCAACTGATCGCAAGATATTTAATGTTTTTCTTTTATACTCGGTAAAATCTCCGTCATATGCTTGAACAGCAGCGTATTGCGCTGGAGTATTTACAGTTGAATAAGATTCGCTCGCTAGAGTTACAATTGTATTTAAAAAGCTAGAAAGTTTTTTTGGCACAGCAAAGAAACCTACTCTCCAGCCACCTGCACCACACCATTTACTCAGTCCGCCACTTATGAAAGTTCCTTCTGGATAAAACTTTGAAATAGAATCATATTTATTACAAAATGTTAAATCAGTATAAATTTCATCAGACAAAACTAAAAGTTTATGTTTTTTAGCTACATCAGATAATTCCCTTAAATTATTACAAGTTGTTCCAGAAGGATTATTAGGAGAATTAAGTATAAATATTAAATTTTTTTTATTTATAGATTTAATTTTTTTTTCAAGTTGTGTCGCAGTTGGAAACCAATTGTTCTCTCTTGTGGTTTCAATCCAATGAACTTTATTTCTACCTATGATAGCTTGTGGTTCATATGATACCCAGCTCGGGGCAGATAAAATGATTTCGCCATTGAAGGCCACATGCATTAAAAGCATTGCTTCTTTTGATCCAGGTGTTATCAAAATATTTTCTGCGGGGTAAAGATTTCCAGTTTTTTTTTCTAAATATTTAGAAATAGATTTCCTTAATTCAACAAGGCCTTGGATTGGTAAATACTCTTTTCTATGCGCATTTTCTTTTAATTTAGATACTATACTTTCCGGAACTGGGAATGGAGATTGACCAAAACCAAAACTATAAACTTTTTTTCCCTTTGCAATTAACTCTTTAGACTTTTCGTTAATAACTAAAGTTGAAGATGGTTTAAGTTTTAAAATACTTTTTTTAGTATAATTCGTCATAATAGCTTTTACATAAAAGCTATTAGTCACCTTACGGGGACTCGATGATTCAAGTCAATTAAAACTTTAAAACAAGAACATTTGACAAATTGATTCGGTCATGTTTTAATCTTATTTTGTTCTCAGAGGTGACCTATATATAGTATAAAAAACTTATTCGGACACAATTATGGAAAATTCAACAAATCAAGTAATAGCTCTTTTGGGTCCGACTAATACGGGAAAAACATTTGTTGCTATAGAGAAAATGTTAAAATATGAGAGTGGTATTTTTGGTTTTCCTTTACGATTATTAGCCAGAGAAGTCTACGACAAGTGTGCTTCAAAAGTAGGTGCAAGCAAAGTCGCCTTAATTACAGGGGAGGAAAAAATTATACCTAGTACTGCGGATTATTTTATCTGCACTGTTGAGTCTATGCCAAAAGATAAAAATGTAGATTTTGTTGGGATAGACGAAATACAAATGTGTGCTGATAGAGAACGGGGACATATTTTTACTGATAGATTGCTCAATTTCAGAGGAAGAAAACTTACCATGTTTTTAGGCTCTCAGGTTATGCAAAGTGTTATTAAAGATTTGATCAAAAACGTAAGCTTTGAAAAAAAAGAAAGATTCTCAAAATTAACCTATGGTGGATTTAAGAAGGTATCAAGATTAGAGAGAAAATCTGCAATTATAGCTTTTTCAATTGAAGATGTTTACGCAATAGCAGAATTAATAAGAAGACAAAAAGGTGGGGCTGCTGTAATTATGGGTTCTTTAAGCCCTAAGACAAGAAACTCTCAGGTAGAACTTTATCAATCTGGCGATGTTGATTTTTTAGTTGCAACTGATGCTATTGGAATGGGTTTGAATATGGATATCAATGAAATATATTTTTCAAATCTTAAAAAGTTTGACGGAAAAAAAACAAGAAGGTTGAATCTTATAGAAATTTCGCAAATAGCTGGAAGAGCAGGCAGATTTAAAAATGACGGTTTTTTCGGTACCACTGGTGAGTGTGAGATACTAAATTCTGATGAAATAGAAAATATTGAAAAACATAACTTGCCGGAAACAAAAATGATTTACTGGCGAAATTCTAGCCTAAATTTTAAGAGTCCAGAAAAATTAATTTCCTCATTAGAAGAAAGACCTTCAAATAACAACTTGTTGAGGACACAGGACTCTTTGGATGAGAGTGTATTAAGACATTTTTTAAAACTAGGAAGCAATAATATTATTTATCATAAAAATTTAGAGTTACTGTGGGAATGCTGCCAGATTCCTGATTTTGAAAAAAAAGCATATGGTCAACATATAAATATAATTGATAAAGTTTTTAAGTATCTTTCAACAAGAAAAAAAAGGATACCAAATGATTATATGAAAGAACAACTAAAAGGTTTAGAGAAAGAACACGGAAATATTGATGTACTTTCTCACAGAATTTCAAATGTAAGAACTTGGTCATATGTGGCTAATAAAAAAAATTGGGTTGAAAATTCTGATTATTGGGTTCAGCGTACAAAAAGTATTGAGGATAAACTTTCAGATAAATTACACCAAGAGCTTACAAACAGTTTTATTGACAAAAAAATAAGTATTTTGTCAAGAAGCTTAAAGCAAGATTTGGTTCTAGACACCAAAATAGATGAGGAAGATAAGATTTTAATAAACGGGCAATTTATCGGTGAATTAAAAGGTCTAAAGTTTGTTATCGCTCTTACTTCAAAAACATTAGATACAGATATTAAATCAATTAAAAAGGCAGCTCGAAAAGGCGTCGGGGAAGAATTAGAAAAAAGAATTACCTCAATAGTTGAAAGTGAAGAAATTGCCCTAGATGAAAAATGTAAAATAATTTGGAAAAATAATGTTATCGCCAGACTTAAAAAAGGAGGAAACTATCTAAGCCCTGAAGTAGAAATTATAGCAGACGACGCTTTAAACGACACAAATAAAGTGAAATTGGAAGTTTTTTTGAAACAATGGATAACCAAACATATAAGAGACGTATTAGGTGACCTTTTAAATCTAAATAAAGAAAGCGTTGATAATAAATATATAAGAGCATTAATGTTCCAGTTATTTGAAAATAATGGAGTTATAAAAAGAGAGCTCGTTAGTGAAATTGTCAAATCTATAAAAACAGAAGAGAGAAAAAAAGTTTGGGATCTAGGAATAAAAATTGGCAGGTATCATATCTACTTACCCAAAATGCTTAAGCCCAAAGCCGTATCTCTACGAATTTCTTTGTGGAAATTGTTTTATCAGCTAGCTATAAATCAAAATATCCCTAGATCGGGCTTAAACTATTTGATAGATAAAAATTATAATAAAAATTTCTTATTACTGTGCGGATTTGAAAAGTTTAAAAATCATTATGTTCGTATAGATATACTTGAGAAGTTATTTATTAAGATTTTAAATAAAACTGAAAAAAGGAAGTTTAAAATAGACTCTGAAATGATGAACTTAGTTGGTTGTAATAAAGAAGATTTTTATAGTTTGATGTTAAGTATGAATTATAAGAAAAGCAAAGAAATCGATACTTACTTTTATGTTGGCGAAAATAAAAAGAAAAATAAGTTTTTTAATATAAACAAAAAAGAGAATCCATTTAATAAGCTTTTAACATTAAATTTAAAATAAAATGAATAAAATCGAAGAAAAACAAATCACCGGTATTGCTGCATTACTTATCCATGCTGCTAAAATAGATGAGATATACTCAGATAAAGAAAAAAAAATAATTTTAAATTTTATTAAAAAATATTTTGATGATAACAGTATGTCACAAAAGATTATGGGAGATGCGGAAAAATTAGAGAAAAACTCCAATCAACTATTAAACTATACAAAAATAATAAAGGACAGCCCGCTCGAAACCAAAAGTGATGTAATTGAGCAATTGTGGAAAATTCTAATTTCAGATAATAAAGTAGACTTGTATGAGTCAAACCTAATGAGGAGAATATGTGGTTTAATATATTTTTCTGACAAAGAGTGTGGTGAAATTAAAATGAGGCTAATTAAATCCAAATGACATACATTGTAAAAGACGAATGCATTAAATGTAAACTAACAGACTGTGTAGAAGTTTGTCCGGTGGACTGCTTTTACGAAGGTGAAAATATGTTGGTCATAAATCCAGATGAATGTATTGATTGTGGGGTATGCGAACCTGAATGCCCTATCGGAGCTATTGTTTCAGATACAGTAGATATAGAAAAAAAAGATAAATGGTTGTTGCTAAATAAAAAGTTTTCTGCATTATGG
>CACPLT010000004.1 GCA_902634845.1 uncultured Pelagibacteraceae bacterium | reverse complement strand
ATAATTAAACTTTTAAATATTAATTTTAATATATTTATAAGAACTATCCTTTTAACTTTTTCATTTTTTTGGATTACCTATCTAAGCTCTACTTTGGGTGAACAATATATAGCAATAAATTCAATTCTTCTTCAGCTTATCATTATTTCCTCATTTTTTCTCGATGCGTACGCTTTTTCTACTGAAGGTATTATTGGTTATTCATTAGGAAAAAAATCTGAAAAAATGTTTTTATCAGCAGTAAAAAACTCAATTATATTAAGTTTTATAACTGGTGTTTTAATAAGTATTTTATTTTTTTTATTAGCAAAAGAAATTATTAATTTAATAACTGATATAGAGTTTTTGAGATATTTATCATACAAATATTTATTATGGGTAATTATAATTCCTCCTATCGCCTCATTTTGTTATCAACTTGACGGAATATTTATTGGGGCAACCCAAACAAAAGAAATGAGAAATAGCATGATTATTTCAGTGGCCATTTTTATTATTTTGTCGATTTATCTTGTACAAGAACTACATAACTATGGAGTATGGTTTTCATTGATTATTTTTATGATTTTAAGATCATCGACTTTACACTTTAGTTTTAAACAAATTATGAAGAATTTTTAATGAATATAATTTATCAAGTGCCTGGTTATATACTTTGTTTGCTTGGAGGCTTCTTTTTAAGCTGGGGAGGTTTAATAATACGGTCTTTTGAGACGAATGATATTTGGCAAATACTTTTAATAAGATCTCTATTTTTTATAATTGCTTTAACAATATTTTTATTTATTACCTATAAAAAACATACAGTTAAAGAAATAAAAAAATCAGGATTTCCAGCTATCATAGCAGGTTTGTTTTTATCACTTAGCTTTGTTGCTTATGTTGTTGCAATGTCTAAAACAACTGTCGCAAATGTAGTATTCATAATCAGTACGCAAACAATATTTTTAGCATTATTTGGCTTTTTGTTTTTAAAAGAAAAAATTACCTTTAAAGGATTAATAGCTATAACTTTAGCCTTTTTAGGTATGTTAGTAATGGTTGGTGACTCCATTAATCAAGGGACTTTATTCGGAAATATAGTTGCATTTGCTATTCCAATTAACTTTACAATTCTTGTAATGATAATAAGAAAGTTTCCTGATCTCGATATGGTGCCTGCCATTTTTTATTCCGGTATTTTTAGTGGAATGTATGGTTTGCTCTTAGCAAATAATTTAACTTTTTCATCAAACGATATTCTAATGGGTTTTTTATTAGGTGTTCCGCAACTTGCTTTCGGATTTATATGCGTAACAATAGGAACAAAAACTACAAAGGCAGTAACTGTAGGTTTGTTAATGTTACTAGAAACAATATTCGCACCTATTTGGGTTTGGATTTTCTTGAATGAAGTTCCACCAATAAGTGTATTTTTGGGAGGCGCGATAATTATATCTGCCGTTATTTTAAAAAGCTTTGATAAATCAATAAAAAATAGGTGACAAAATAATTGACTTTTTTGGCTTAATGAACGAGGATCCTTTTGTAACGGGAGAGTCTATTAAATATAGCGCCGAAGGAGCAACCACCCCGGAAACTCTCAGGCAAAAGGACCGTTGCCGTAATAACTCTGGAAAGCAGGCTTTGCCTCACCGAAGGAGTAAATCTCTCAGGTTTCAAAACAGATGGGGTACAAAAGAGTTATTATGGGTGTACAAAAAACAGCTTTATACGATTTGCACAAAAGTTTAGGAGCAAAATTTGTTCCATTCGCAGGTTATGAAATGCCTATTCAATATAAGGATGGTATCGTTAAAGAACATATTTCAACAAGAACTCACGCAGGTTTTTTCGATGTTTCACACATGGGGCAATTTTTTTTAGAGGGAGACGAAACTTTAGTTGATGCCTTAGAAAAAATTATTCCTTCAGATTTAAAATCATTAAAAATAAATCACTCAAAATATTCTTTTTTATTAAATGATAGTGGTGGAATTATAGATGATTTAATCGTTACAAAAACAAATAAAGGTTTCAGTATAATTTTAAATGCGGCTTGTAAGGAAAATGATATCAAACATATATCAAAATTTTTAGGTAAAACTCATAAGTATTTTTTAAATAATGATTTATCTTTAATAGCTTTACAAGGACCAAAGTCAGTAGAAATTTTAGAAAAACTCATACCTGGTGTCTCCGAATTAAAATTCATGTCGGGAAATAATTTTAGTTATGAAAGCGAAAGTCTTTACATAACAAGATCTGGATACACAGGTGAGGATGGATTTGAAATTTCAATTTCTAATAAAAAAGTAAAAAATCTTATTGATTTCTTAATGAAAAATGAAGTCAAGCCTATAGGTTTAGGTGCTAGAGATACTTTAAGATTAGAAGCCGGACTATGTTTATACGGTCATGATTTAAACGAAAAAATTAATCCTGTTGAAGCTAATCTTAAATGGGCGATTGCAAAAAAAAGGAAAGAAGTTGGTGGCTTTAATGGTTGGAGCAAAATAAAAGATTTATTAACTAATGGAAGTGAAAAGATAAGAGTGGGTATAAAACCCGAGGGAAAAGTTATAGCTCGAGAAAATACAAAAATTTTTTCTTCTAATGGCGAAGAAATAGGTTTTGTTACAAGTGGAACTTTTGGTCCAAGTGTAAATAGGCCTGTTGCGATGGGTTATATTAAATCAGAATTTTCCGAAATTGGAACTTCAATACAGCTTGAAGTCAGAGGAAAAAAATATGAAGGTAAAGTTTCAGAACTACCATTTTATAAAAAAAGTTATGTTAAATAATAAGGGGAGGTAAAAATGAGTGAAAAAAAATTTTCAAAAAAACATGAATGGGTTTCTTTAGAGGGTGATATAGCAACAGTTGGTATAACTAAACATGCAACTGAAATGCTTGGGGATATAGTTTTTGTTGAAGTGCCTGACGCGGGAAAATCTTTAGAGAAAGAAGGGCAGGCCGCTGTTGTAGAATCGACTAAGGCAGCTAGCGATGTTTATTCCCCAATTTCAGGAGAAGTTACTGAAGGAAATAAAGCTATAGCTGATGATCCAGGTAGTGTTAACGGAGATCCAGAGGGAGCGAGTTGGTTTTTTAAATTAAAAATTAAAGATAAAGGCGAGCTTGATTCATTAATGTCTAAAGATGAATACGAGAAATTTTGTAAGGAGAATCCAAATTAAATGATTGATGATAATTCAAAAGAATTTATAAAAAGACACATTGGTCCTTCAGATAACGAGCAGTCAAAAATGCTTCAACATATAGGATATAGTTCGCTTGAAGATTTAATGAAAAATACTGTTCCAGAAAAAATTTTATTAAAAGATGATCTTAATATAGATGAGCCATTGTCTGAAAATGATGCTTTAAAAAAATTAAAGTCTATATCTAAAAAAAATAAAATTTTTAGAAATTTCATTGGCATGGGGTACTATAATTCTATTACTCCAAATATAATCTTAAGAAATATCTTAGAAAACCCAGGCTGGTATACCTCTTATACACCATACCAACCTGAAGTAGCGCAGGGCCGTCTTGAAATGCTTTTAAATTTTCAACAAACAATTATTGATCTTACAGGAATGGATATTGCTAACGCTTCTTTACTTGACGAAGCAACTGCTACAGCAGAAGCAGTCGGCTTGTCTCAAAGATTAGATAAAACAAATTCCAAAAAAATATTTATTTCAAATAATTGTAACCCACAGACAATTGATCTTATTAAAACCCGTACAAAGCCTTTTGGATTAGAACTTATTATTGGTGATGAAAAAAAAGAGTTACCAAAAATTAATCAAGATATAATTTGTGGGGTTTTGGCTTATCCTGGAACTCTGGGCGAGATAATAGATCCTAGTGAAAGCATAAGTCAAATTCATAAAAAAAATGGAAAAGCAATTTTAATATGTGATTTATTATCTTTAGCTAGGTTAAAAACTCCAGCAGAACTTGGCGCTGATATAGCCGTAGGTAGCGCTCAAAGGTTTGGTATTCCTATGGGATATGGTGGGCCACACGCAGCATTTTTTGCTACTAAAGAGGAATTTAAAAGATCAATTCCTGGTAGAATTATAGGTGTATCGAAAGACAGACATGGAAAAAAAGCATACAGACTTTCTTTACAAACAAGGGAACAACATATCAGACGAGATAAAGCAACTAGTAACATATGTACGGCTCAAGCTTTATTAGCAATAATATCTGCAGCCTTCGCTATTTATCATGGGCCGGATGGAATACTTAAAATAGCTAATAGGACTTCTAAATTAGCAAAATTATTTGCTGATGAAATTAAAAAAGGTGGTTTCCAAATTTTATCGGAATATTTTTTTGATACAGTAACAATAGAAACAAACGATAAGACAAACTCTATTTATCAAAACGCCTTAAAAGAAAATATTAATTTAAGAAAAGTTGATGACAAACGCATATCAGTAGCATTTGATGAAGCGAAAAAACTTAATGATGTTAATATATTGTTAAAAGTATTTGGAATTTCTAAAAAAATTAATCAGGATATTAAAGTTGAGCTTAATAATCTTCCTAAACATCTATTAAGAACATCAAAGTATCTAACACATCCCGTTTTCAATAAATATCATTCAGAAACAGAGATGCTAAGGTATTTAAAAAAACTCGAGGATTGTGATATTGCGCTTAATCGATCTATGATTGCTCTTGGTTCTTGTACAATGAAACTTAATGCAACAGCCGAGTTAATGCCAATTACTTGGAAGGAATTTTCTTTGCCTCACCCATTTGTGCCAACAGATCAAATGGGAGGGTATAAAATTCTATTTAATGATCTGATAAATGATTTAAAAGAAATTACTGGATATGACGCAGTTTCTTTACAACCTAATTCTGGTGCTCAGGGTGAATACGTTGGGTTAATGACAATAAGAAAATTTCATGAAAGCAATGGACAAGGTAGTCGAGATGTATGTTTAATTCCAAACTCGGCGCATGGAACAAATCCAGCAAGTGCCCAAATGAGTGGAATGAAAGTAGTTGTTGTAAACTGTGATGAAGACGGTAACGTGGACTTAAATGACTTAAAAAATAAAGCGGAAAAATATTCAAAAAATTTAGCCGCTTTAATGGTTACTTACCCTTCAACCCATGGAGTATTTGAAGAAAAAATTATTGAAATTTGCGATGTTATTCACAAACATGGTGGCCAGGTATACATGGATGGAGCAAATTTAAATGCTCTAGTCGGCATTGCAAAACCAGGAAAATTTGGACCAGATGTCTGTCATATTAACTTGCACAAAACATTTTGTATACCACATGGTGGTGGAGGACCAGGAATGGGTCCGATTGCGTGTGCAAAACATCTAGCTGATTTTCTTCCAACTCATGAAATAATTAAAGATGCAGGACCAAAAAATGGTATGGGGGCTGTTTCGGCCGCTCCGTGGGGGAGCTCAAGCATCCTACCTATATCATGGATGTATATTAAAATGATGGGTGCTGAAGGTTTGAAAAAAGCTTCACAAATTTCAATTTTAAATGCAAATTATATTTCAAAGAAATTATCTAAAGACTACAAAGTTTTATACACCGGTAAAAACGGAAATGTAGCTCATGAATGTATAATAGATATTAGACCAATCAAAGCTAGTTCAGGAATTTCAGAAGAAGATTTAGCAAAAAGATTAATCGATTTTGGTTATCACGCTCCTACTATGTCTTGGCCAGTTGCAGGAACAATTATGATAGAGCCTACAGAAAGCGAAAATTTAGAAGAAATAGATAAGTTTTGTAATGCGCTAATTAAAATAAAAAAAGAAATTGATTTGGTGGAGTCATCAAAATTTGATAAAATTGACAATCCATTAAAAAATGCTCCTCACACTTACATTGAATTAGCCTCAAATGAGTGGAGCCACAAATATACCCGCGAAGAGGCGGCTTTTCCAACCGAGTTTGTGAAAAATAATAAATATTGGCCTCCGGTTGCAAGAGTTGACAATGTTTATGGAGATAGAAATCTTGTATGTTCTTGCCCATCTATGGATGAATATAAAGATGAAGCCGCTTAATAAATGAAAATAGCAGTAATTGGCTCTGGGATATCCGGACTATCTTCTGCATACTTTTTGTCAAAAAAATTTAAAGTTGATTTATATGAGAAAGCCGATCACTTCGGTGGACACTCTTTTACCTATGATATCAAAGAGGGTGATAAAATTGTGCCGGTTGATCTAGGTTTTATTGTTTTTAATGAAGTTACTTACCCAAACCTAGTTAAATTTTTTAAAGATCTAAATGTTCCGTATGAAAAAAGTGATATGTCTTTCTCTGTTTCAATAAAAAATACTAACATAGAATATAGCGGAAGTGGTCTCAGTGGAATATTTGCAAATAGAAATAATTTATTTAATTTTAAATTTTTAATAATGATTAAAGAGATAATATCTTTTTACAAAACTGCACCAAATATACTTAAAAATAAAATAACAGAGCAAACTTTAGGGGATTTTTTAAATAAAAAAAAACTTTCAGAATATTTTATAGAGTATCACATAATACCTATGGTTGCAGCTATCTGGTCGATGCCTTTTGATAAAGCAAAAAAAATGCCAATAAAATTTTTTTTAAATTTTTTTATTAACCACGGTTTATTTAAATTAAAAAATAGACCGCAGTGGTATACGGTTTCAAATAGAAGCAGAACTTATGTTAAAAAAGTAACTGATAAAATAAGCGGAGAAATATTTAAAAATTATAAAGTGAGCAAAATAATTAGAAGTGATGATAATATTCGAATTATGATCGGAAATGAGTATATAGATTATGATCAAGTAGTTTTAGCTTCACATGCTGATGAAAGCTTAGACATGCTAGAAAAACCGACTACACAGGAAAAAAATATTTTAGGAAAATTTAAGTATGTTAACAATGAAGCTATTTTACACACTGATGAAAGTCTAATGCCTCAAAAAAAAAGAGCCTGGTCCAGCTGGAACTCTATTTCAGATGGAAAAAGCACATGTATAACTTATTGGTTAAACAAACTTCAAAATTTAAAAACACCTAGAAACTATTTTTTAACTTTAAATCCTATTCATAATGTTCAAGATAACCTAATTGTTAAAAAAATAAATTTTACTCATCCATACTTAAACACTGAGAACACGCTACTTCAGAAAGATTTACATAAGATACAAGGTAAAAAAAGGACCTGGTTTTGTGGCAGTTATTTCGGTTACGGTTTCCATGAAGATGGATTAAAATCATCAATTGAATTAATAAACAATTTTAAAATTTAATGAACTCTTGCATTTATAATGGTGAAGTTACCCATACAAGATTTAAGCCTGTTAGGCATTTTCTAAAATATAAAACTTTTTCACTTTTAATCGATTTAGATGAGATTAATATTTTGGACAAATCAATAGGTATTTTTTCACATAACAAATTCAATATTTTTAGTTTTTATGACAAAGATCATGGAGATCGAGATGGAGGTAATTTGAAGGATTGGGTAATTTCAAATCTAAAAAAATTTCGGATAAAAGAAAATATAACAAACATTAAAGTGCTTTGTTATCCTAGAATACTCGGATACGTTTTTAATCCTTTGAGCATTTTTTATTGCTATGAAAAAGATAAATTAGTAGCAATTTTTTACGAGGTAAAAAATACTTTCAATGAACAACATACGTATATTTTTAAAATTAAAAACAATGAGGAAATAATTCAAAAATGTAGAAAAAAGTTTTATGTGTCTCCATTTATGGATATGGAAACTTTTTACAATTTTAAATTATTAAATCCAAACGACAAGCTATCAGTTTTTATAAAACAAACAGATGCCGATGGGACAATTTTAACTGCAACTCAAACGGGAGATAAAAAAGAATTTAGTTTTAAACAGCTTGCAATTAATTTTTTAAAGTATCCATTAATGACAATAAAAATTATTAGTTCGATACATTATGAAGCATTACTATTATGGAAAAAAGGAGCAATATATCGCAAAAGAGATGTTAAACTAAAAAATAATTTGAGTTTTGAGGAAAACTAATGAGCTTAACTAAAATTTCTGAAAAATTTGTCTTAAATAAATTAAAAAATATTTCACAAGGAAATTTAAAATTAATTAATTACGATGGAAAAGTTTTTCATTTTGGGGATTTAGAAAGCAATCTATCGACAGATATCAAAATTAACAACCAAAGTTTTTACTTAAATGTTATACTAGGCGGAAGCTCGGCTTTAGGCGAAGCATATATAAAAAGAGATTTTTACACATCAAATTTAACTAATTTAATCGAACTTTCTGCAAGAAATATTAATACTATTTATTCTTTTTCAGGAAGTTTAAAATTACAAAAAATAAAGAATTTTTTAAAAAAAATATTTGCGTCCAATACCAAATCTAAAAGTATAAAATATATTTCAAAGCATTATGACTTGGGTAACGATTTTTTTTCATTATGGTTAGATAAAACTCTTACTTACTCAAGTGCAGTTTATAAAGACGAAAAAGACAATCTAGAAACAGCACAAAAAAATAAATTTCAAGAACTTATTAATTTACTAAATATTAAAGAAGGAAATAAGATATTAGAAATTGGCTGTGGCTGGGGTGGATTTGCTGAATTTTTAGCAAAGAAATATGATGTTAGCATTGATTGTATAACTATTTCAAAAAATCAATATGATTTTACAAAAAGGAGAATATTTAAGTCAGGCTTGAATAATAAAGTTAACGTTAAATTTTTAGATTATAGAGACTTAAAAGATAAATATGACCATGTTGCTTCAATAGAGATGATAGAGGCTGTAGGTGAAAACTATATGGACAAATATTTTGAAACTATAAAAAAAGTTTTAAACAATAATGGTACTGCTGCAATTCAAGGTATTGTTATAAAAGATAAATTATTTGAAAGGTATCGATCAAATGAAGATTTCATTCAAAAATATATTTTTCCTGGCGGCTTTTTACCCTCAATAAATTTTATGGAAAAACTTATGAAAAAAAATAATCTCAAACTTGAGAAAATAAATACTTATTCTGATGATTATGCTAGAACCTTATCTACTTGGAGGAAAAATTTTTTAGGTGTCTGGGACAAAATAGGCCCACTTGGTTTTGATGATTATTTTAGACGTATGTGGGAATTTTATCTATCTTATTGTGAGGCTGGCTTTAAGTCTAGAAACATTAACTTGATTCAATTCTCTATGTCGAATAGATATTCTTCATGAAAAAATTTTTAGGACTTTTTTTACTAATACTAATAACAGGATGTGCAAATAAAATGAAACCAACTGATTTTAAAGATCAAAAACCTAGATTAGTCATAGAAAATTATTTATCAGGCAATGTTAAAGCCTGGGGAGTATTACAAAATAGATCTGGAAAAGTTACAAGGCAATTCAAAGCAGATTTAAACGGAAAGTGGGACGGGTCACAATTAATTTTAGATGAGGTATTTAATTGGAACGATGGAGAAAGACAAACCCGACAATGGACAATTAATAAAATAGATGAACACAATTATGAGGGAACTGCTTCAGATGTAGTTGGAACTGCAAAAGGTTATTCATATGGCCCTGCCTTTAAATTTGAATATGTTTTACTTGTACCAGTAAAAGGAAAAAACATTAAAATTACTTTTGATGATTGGATATTTATGCAAGATGAGCGTGTAGCAATTAATAGAGCTATAATGACTAAGTTCGGAATTAAAGTTGCAGAGTTAACTGTAATGTTTGTTAAAGATTAGCGCTTTACTAATTTATCTACTAAGAATAAATATAGCCTATAAGGTAATATCCTTAAAAATTTCAAGGTCAAAGTTAATCCTTTTGGAAAATGAATTTCAAAAGAACTACTTTTTACTAAACCATTAAAAATTTTTTCTGCTGCATACTCAGGAGTTTTTAAAAATGGCATCGGAAATTCATTTTTATCAGTCAATGGGGTTTTTATAAACCCGGGTGATACAACTGAAACTCTCACCCCAAATTTTTTAAAATCAAAATAAATGCTCTCACTAAAATTAGTTAAGGCAGCTTTAGATGGTCCATATCCACTTGAGTTTGGTAACCCTCTATAACCCGCAATAGATGAAACTATTGAAATATGTCCAGATTTCTTATCTTTAAAATATCTTTCAACAGATTTTACACAATCGATTACACCTAAAAAATTTACATTTATTACATTCTTTATTTTGTCAGGATCAATATTTTGTTCATCTTTAGGCTCATATGTACCACTAGAAAATAAACATATATCTAAGTCACCAAAATTATCTAAAATATTTTTAAAAACTTCATTAATTTGATTTCGATTAGTAACATCGAGAGGAAAAGATACTATATTAGTATCTTTAGCTAATTCATCAAGAAGCTCTTTTCTTCTAGCTGACACTGCAACTTTCCAACCCTCATTAGCAAATTTTTCGGCAACTGATTTTCCTATCCCGCTACTTGCACCCGTTATCCAAATTTTTTTCTGTTTTTCTGACATATAAAGTTTATATTTTAATAATGAATAATAAATATTTATCATTATTTATAATATTAACCATTACTTTTTTAGCCTCTGCAATTGGCGGTTTTACTACTTCAGCTTTTAAAGAACCTTGGTACTCACAATTAACACTAGCACCTTTCAATCCTCCAGCATGGGTTTTCGGACCTGTTTGGACAACGTTATATATTTTGATGTCAGTAGCAATATGGAAAATTTGGTTTAACACAAAAAATAAATATATTCTTAAGATTTATTTTATTCATCTTTTTTTTAATAGTACATGGAGCATTGCCTTTTTTGGTTTTCACCAAATAGGTTTAGCATTAATAAATTTAATTATTATATTAGCGTTCATCACATTTCTTTTGAAAGAATACTTTAAAATAGACAAGATCAGCTATTATTTAATGATCCCTTATTTTTTATGGAGCACATACGCGTTAATTTTAAATAGCTATATTTTTATTTATAATTAGAAAAATTTTGTTGGATAATTTCTTTTTAATAAATATTTGTTTATTAAAATTGACAAAATAATTATAATTATTGCTCCAGCTGCGACAGGCAAGAAGATAAATTCAAATGATACGTCTGATAAAAGGGCTATCAAAGGATTTGCGGCCGCTGGAGGATGCTCCACTTTAAAATACATCATCAAGGCTAAAGCGAATCCAACTGCTAATCCCAAAGTAATAAATGACATTCCAAAAATTTCATTAAATAAGATACCCACTGTTATTGATACAAGATGACCAAAAAAAACATTTTTGGGTTGAGCCATATCGGCTTGATAAAATACTAAAACACTAAAAGTTGTAGCGCCAAAGGAAAATACTAACCAATATCCATAAGGAGTCTCAAAACTCAAAAAAGCCAACACTCCTATGATAAGTGCCGCTGATAAGCCTAAAATTATTGGGATTATCTTTTCGTTTATTTTCATATTTAAAAACTTTTTAATTAAGTTATATACTTATATGGACCAGAATAAAGCTATAAAATTTTTATATAATTTATCCTCTAAACTAAATAAGTTTTATAAATCAAATTCCAATAAGAAATTAATTATAAATAATAAATCAAAAAGAAAAAAAATATTCAATCCAGTAACTAATTTCGATAAAAGTTTTGAAAAAATGATAAGAACTTATATTGTTAAATCATTTCCCGATGACGGGATTATTGGAGAAGAATTTAAGGAGAAAAAAACCAAAAATAAAAACTACTGGATAATTGACCCAATAGATGGAACCAAGGCATTTGTTGCAGGTCTACCTACTTGGTCTAATTTAGTTGGTATGATTTACAAAAAGAAATCAATTATAGGAATGGCTAATTTTCCAGAATTAAAAAAAACTTATATAAGTTACAATAACACTTCATACGTTTTAGATAAAAATAAAAAAAAAAAATTGAAAACAAATTCGGTAATTAATTTCAAAAAAACAAAAATTACATGTAATTTTCATAATCAAAATAAAAATTCAAAAATCTTAAAAAAGTTAGATAAATTGAATAAGAATATAAGCAGGATTACACTCGATGCATTCAGTTATTGTTTACTTGCTGAAGGTAAATTAGATGCAGTAATAGAATCTGGTCTTAAAATATATGATGTTGCTGCAATTATTCCAATTGTGGAAAATGCTGGTGGTTTTATTACCACATGGAATAATAAAAATGCTGAAAAAGCTGGTAATATCTTGGCAACTTCAAATAAAAAATTGCATTATAAATTATTAAAGATATTAAAGAGTTAATTTTAGAATGTTTTACAATTTATTTAATAGAATATTTAGAGCCATCAAAATTGATGTTGAGCTCTATGAAGAGGTGGAGCGAGATAAGTCAGCAACGATTCAAGCTGGCCTAGTCGTTGTACTTTCAAGTATGGCTGCAGGTGTGGGCGCTTTACAATTAGGAGCATCTAATTTTTTATTAGCTCCAATTTTTTCTCTAATCAGTTGGTACGTGTGGGCGTATATTATTTATTTTGTTGGCGTAAAATTATTTCCTGAAAAAAATACTAAGAGTAATCATGGTGAGTTATTAAGAACTATAGGATTTTCTAGTGCCCCAGGTTTAATTAGAGTTTTTGGTGTAACACCAGATTTAATGGCAGTAACTTTTATTGGATCAGCTTTTTGGATGTTAGCTTGTATGGTAGTTGGGGTGAGAGCTGCTTTAGACTATAAATCTTTGTGGAGAGCCTTAGGTGTTGTAATTGTAGCCTGGTTATTTCAAGCGATTTTATTATTTACAATTTTAATTTTATTTAGAAATTTTTAGATCGGGAAAATTGTTTTTGATAGTTTGCAGCTATTACAAAATTTAAAACCATGCATAATTAAATTTTGTTTGACACTTTCGTCTTCTTTTTTACATTCCTCACAGATGATATTATTTAAATCACTATTTTCATCTATGACAATATGATCATCGTTTTTCATAATAATTAATATATCATCTTTTATATGAAAAAAATTATTCTAATCTTATTTATTTATTTTATAAACCCAAGTGTATTTGCAACAGAAACAAAAAAAGCATATTTTGCAGGAGGTTGCTTTTGGTGCATGGAAGAGTCTTACGACCAAGTAGATGGGGTTTTATCATCAATTTCTGGATATTCGGGAGGGCATCTTGAGAATCCAAAATATGAGGATGTTATTTACAGAGATACTGGTCACGTAGAGGTAATAGAGGTTACATATAACCCTTCAGTGGTGAGCTATAAAGATTTATTAAATATTTACTGGAAAAATATTGACCCGTTCGATGCTTCAGGTCAATTTTGCGATAAAGGCAAAAGTTATAGATCTGTAATTTTTTTTGAAAATAATAGTCAAAAAGAACTTATTGATAAATCATTTAAAGAAATAGAGAAAAAATTTAATAAAAAAATCGTTACTTTAGTTTGGAAATTTGACATTTTTTACCCTGCTGAAAATTATCACCAAGATTATTATGAAAAAAATTTTATTCGTTATTTAATGTACAAAAAGGCTTGTAAAAGAGAAGAAACATTAAAAAAGATATGGAATTAAAAAAAATATTTATAACTTTAATATTTGTACTTACATTTAAATCACTAAATGCAGAAATGATTAAACCATCGAAAGATTTATCTGCTTTCGACGTAGTTAAAATTCAATTAGAAGCATTAAAAAAAAATAACAATTTAAATGATGGAATAAAACAAACTTGGATTTTTGCTCACCCAGATAACAAAAAATTTACTGGCCCATACAAAAGATTTGAAGCTATGTTGCTTGGCCAGCAGTATAAAATTCTTTTAAACCACTCGTCACATAAAATAAATTTAATTAGTAATAGTCCTAATACTTTTATTTATGGTGTTGAAATATTAGACGATGATAAGAAATTATTTTTTTATGAGTGGCATGTACAAAAAGGCAGCGATAAAGATTGTAGCAATTGCTGGTTTACTTCTGCCGTTTCACAACCATTTGATCAAGGGAACACTATTTGAAACGTCCTCCTTTCATTTATAGATATATTATAGTTGGACTGATTCTGGTTGGACCGCCAATTTTAAGTGCTCACTATGGTTCTATATATTTAGGTAAAGAAAATGGAGTGCTTCTAGGATTTTCTGTTGGAATAATTTGCGTAACATTTGCTTGTTGGAAATTGTACATAGATGACTGGAGGGATGACGAAGATTAATGCAATTTGTAACTTCGAGATCAGAAGCTTTAAATAAGCTTAATAAATATATTGAAAACGATATTTCAAATTATAATTCAAAAAGAAATTTCGATTTTGGTGTAAATAACAGGAGTAATGTTTCTTGTTTATCTCCATATATAACTCATAGATTAATTAACGAATATGAAACTGCAAAACTTGTATTGAAAAAATATCCTTTCCAAAAGGTAGATAAATTTATTCAAGAAATATTTTGGAGGGTATACTGGAAAGGATGGCTCGAACTAAGACCAAAAGTTTGGACTGATTTCATAGAGGATCTCAAGACGATAAAAGAAGACGAAAAATATCTAAAAGCCGTAAAAGGAGAAACTGAAATTGGATGCTTTAATGATTGGGTAAACGAACTTAAAAATTTTAATTATCTGCATAATCATACGCGGATGTTGTTTGCTAGTATTTGGATATTTACATTAGGATTACCTTGGCAAAAGGGAGCAGAGTTTTTCATGAAACATTTATTTGATGGTGATGCAGCCTCCAATACTTTAAGTTGGCGATGGGTTGCTGGAATACAAACAAAAGGAAAAAATTATTTAGCCCAATCATGGAATATAAGTAAATTTACAAATAATAAATATAAAAATGTTAAGCTAAATGAGACTGCCTTACCGATTATTGACAAAAGAGAGTATAAAATTTTACCTTTTCAAATTAATAAAAGTGAAGAAATAAACGAACAATTAATTGTATTTGAAAATGAAATGCACATTGATTTTTTTGATCTAAAAAAATACAAAAAAATTTACTTTGTTTTATTGGAAAACAAAAATAGATCTCTAAAGTTATCTTCAAAAGTCATAGAGTATAAAAAAGCTGTTATTAAATCACAATTTAATGAATATCAATTTAAGGCTGAGTTATTAGATGAAAATGGTTTAAGAGATTTAATGAAAAAATCTAAAAAATTTGATGTTGTATATCCTTCTGTTGGAGAAAATTTCTCATTTTTGAAAAGATTGATAAAGAATAATGACTTAGCTATAAATTTCATTACCCGAAAAGAAGATGAATTTTGTTGGAAGTTTTCTAATAAAGGTTATTTTAATTTTAAGTCAAATATACCAATAATATTATCTACTTTTAAATTGAACTAGATTTAGAGCATTTCTTGGAACAATATTTTACTTTTTCCCAATTAAGTCTCCATTTTTTGCGCCAATTAAAAGATTTATTACATACGAGGCAAATCTTCTTTGGAAGCTGGCTTTTTTTCATTTTTTTAAAAGGTGTTTATTTTTAAGAAATAAAAGATAAGCAGCAATTTCATAAAAAATATTAAGAAAAAAAAATAAGGGTTTAATTTTAAAAATTTTATATAAAAAGTTATATTTTGGAATATTTTTCCATATAATAAGAAATGACTCAGCGCCATCAATAACCTTGCCATTTTCCATAACATGCATTCTTCTTAAAAGTTCTTTATAAGATTTTGAGGTAACATTTTGTGCTTCTTGATTATCTGTAACATCAATCCAATTAATATTTTCATCACTATGCTTTTTATAATGATTAATTTCTGTTCTACAGATATTACAAGAATTATTAAAAAAAACTTTAACCATTTGTATTTTCTTTTATAAAATTATTTGCTGCTTTAAATATTCTTGTTTTTCTTTCTTTATTCATTTTTTCTGAAATTCTTACCATCATCGCGAGGCGAGGATTTTTTAAAAAAAAAGTTTTATGCCTATCGATAAATTTCCAATATAATCCATCCATTACATCACACCAAGGACCTTTTTTAAAATGCATCATCTTTAAAAAATAACTAGATCCACAAATATATGGTTTTGTAGCAAATATACCGCCGTCACTAAATAAACCCATACCATAAACGTTAGGAGACATTACCCAGTCAGAAGAGTCTACAAACATTTCCATAAACCATTTATAAACTTGTTTAGGATGAATTTCACAGAGATTCATAATGTTTGCTAATATCATTAACCTTTCTATATGATGTGACCATCCAAAATTTTTTGCATTATTAATTGCGTGATCGAGAGGATCTAAACCAGTGGTTCCATTATACCAAGTATTTTTCATTTTTCTTTTATGATTAAAAAAATTTGTTTTCTCTAATCTTTGATCAAAATTTTGATAGACTCCTCTCATGAATTCTCTCCAACCTATAATTTGCCTTATGTAACCTTCTAGAGAATTTATTGGGACTTTATTCTCAACTTTTTTTAATTTCTCTAAAATCTCATTTGGTGTTATTAATCCTAAATTAATTAATGGACTTAGAGCACTATGAAATACAGTATTAGATTTATCAGTTACTGCATCCTCATAATCACCAAATAATTTTATTCTCTCATTTAAAAATTCATCAAGCCATTTGTTTGCATCTTTTCTAGTCGTTGGAAACCAAAATTTATCAAGATCTCCGGGATGGTTTTTAAAATTAGAGCTTATAAATTTTTTAAGCACTGTAGTTTCCTTGGTTTCTTTAACTTTTGAAATTTTAGGAATTTTTATTGAATTTGGTAATTTTTTTCTATTTTCTTCATCAAAACTCCATTTATTTCCTTTTGGTGTGCCATTTTTATTCATTAGTAAATTCATTTTAGTTCTTACTATTTTATAAAAATTAGCCATAAAGGGCCTTTTATTTTTTGTAAGATAACTTTTAAATTCATCTCTATTAATTAAAAACATTGGCGTTTTTATTTGATTTACTTTTAAAGAGTTTTTTTTAGTTAATGATAAAATTCTTTTCTCAAAAAATTTATCTTCTATTTCAAAAAAAGATATTTCTTTTATTTTTTTTTCTTTAATTACTTTTTCAAGTTTTTTTTCATAAGAGAGTTTAAAATCTTTATTTCCGTCTCTATAAACAACATTGAAATTTTTAGATTTTAATTCAACTTTAAAAGATCTCATGGATGATAAAAAAAGAAGTATTTTTAGTTTGTGATGTTTTTCAAAGGTACAAAGGTTATAATCTTCAGCCATAAAAAATAAATGATCTTTATATGGGCTTAAATACTTTGGGTGAAACAGCTGATTTCCTAGAATGATGAATAGTTTCATAAATATCAATTTACATTGTTTTTATTGCAAAATACACGCGTCATTATTAGGCTGTCCAATTTCTCAGATCATGGTATTTAACCTTATGAAAAAATTAATTATAGGCGCTACTGGTTCTATTGGATCTGCAGTTTCAAGAAATATCCAAAAAAATGGTGGAAAAACTCATTTAGTGGGAAGGAATGAGAAAGAAATCTCAAGTTTAGCAAATGAACTTGGCTCTTCCTTTACTGCGGCTGATGTATTAAACGAAAATTTTAGTGACAAGATTATTAGCGACTTAGGAGATGAAGAAATTGATGGTTTAGCTTTTTGTGTAGGGTCAATAGATCTAAAGCCTTTAAAACTTACAAAAAAAAGTGATTACATGCAGTGCTTTAATTTAAATCTTATATCTGCAACGGAAATTATAAGAGCGACTTATGATAAATTAAAAAAAAATAAAGGTTCCATAGTTTTATTTTCAACCGTTGCTGCTAGAAAGGGATTTTTAAATCATAGCATTATAAGTTCTGCAAAAGCAGCCGTAGAAGGTTTAACAGTTGCACTGGCTGCTGAGTTTGCGCCACATGTAAGGGTAAATTGTATAGCACCAAGTCTCTCTAAATCAAAGATGGCTGGACCTATGTTAAAAAATGAAAAGATGGCTGAAAGTATTGCAAAAATGCATGCATTGAAAAGAATAGGTGAAGGTGATGATTTTTCTTCTTTAGTGAATTTTTTATTAAGTAAAGATAGTTCTTGGATAACTGGACAGATTATTGGAGTTGACGGAGGAAGATCATCTGTCGCATGACAAATTAAAAAAAAAATATTAAATTCGTATTATGAAAAAAATTCTAATTATTTTAATAAGTTTTTACCTTATAAACAATTTCGCACTTGCAGCGGGTGGAGATAGTGGAGGAAGTACTTCAAAAATCTCAATGTATGACGAAGCTGTAAAATTAATTAAAAGAGCAGGAAAGCTTGAGAAAAAAGATAAAAAAGATAAAGCAGTTAAACTATATAAAGAAGCTTTTAACAAGTTAGAATTAGCTAATAAAAAAGACAAAAACAACCCGGACATATTAAATTATATGGGTTTTACATCAAGAAAGTCTGGAAATTTTAATGAAGCAGAAAAGTTTTATTTAAAAGGCTTAAGCTTAGATCCAAAGCATAACGGAATTAATGAGTATCTAGGCGAACTTTATGTTCAAACAAATAAAATTGAAAAAGCAAAAGAAAGACTGGCAGTTCTTAAAAACTGTAACTGCAAAGAATTTCAAGAACTTGAGTTAATAATTAAAACTCGAGGATCAAAAATTTACTAAGACAAATCAGCAGCAAATTTTTTTAATTTTTCCAAAGGTATTAATTCGAGTGTTTTGATATTTGTTTTCTTTAAAAAAACAGTACAAGCTTTATTCTCTTCTATAGACTTTGCATACCAAGTGGCACAAACACACCAACAATCTCCATCTTTTAGACCGGGAAAACCAAACTCGGGATGCGGTGTGATTAAATCATTTCCTACTTTTTTGGACCATTCTAAAAATTCATTAGTAACTTTTGCACACACAGTATGAACTCCACGATCATTTTTATCAGTATTGCAACACCCATCTCTAAACCAACCCGTTAAAGGTTCATTTGAACAAGGTTCGAGAGGTTCGCCAAAAACATTTTTTTGAGTTTCTTTAGACATCTTTAAAGTTTAGTTGGATTAGGTTGTCCTTTATAAACTTTTTCTGGATCAAATTTTTTCTCTTTTTCTTCAAATTTCATTTCAACTTTTTCAGAATTATCTATTTTACCTAACGGTATCGATCTATAAAAACATGATCTATAACCCACATGACAACTAGCACCGTTTCCTATATCAACACTTAACCAAACAGAATCTTGATCATCATCTATTCTTATTTGAATTACTTTTTGAGTAAAACCACTGGTTTTACCTTTGTGCCAAATAGATTTTCTTGACCTGCTCCAGTAATGAGCTTCTTTTGTTTCTATAGTTTTTTTCAAAGCCTCAGAATTCATATACCCATGCATTAAAACTTCTCCAGTTTTAATGTCTGTGGTGATTACTGGAATAAGGCCTTGGCTATCAAATTTAGGAGATAAAAATTTTCCTTCTTCAACTTCAAAAACACTGTCTCTTTTTTTAAACATGTAGCTAAAATAGTGAAAAAAAGACAAAATAGCAATTTGCATTAACAACATATGTCCTATAATAATGTTTAAAAAATTATGAAATTAGTCAAAGATTTAGAGAAATCATCGATAAATCAGAGCGGAGTCACTGATAAAGAAGCAGAGGATGCTTTCAAGACTATCCTGAAGTGGATAGGCGAAAATCCAGATAGAGAAGGTCTTAAAGAAACACCAAAAAGGGTAGTTAAAGCATTTAAGGAGTATTTTAGTGGATATCATCAAGATGCCAACAAAGTTCTAAATAAAACTTTTGGAGATGTTGATGGATATGATGACATGGTTTTAGAAAAAAATATTTCCTTTGAGAGCCATTGTGAGCATCACATGGCTCCGATTATCGGTGTAATTCATATCGCTTATATTCCAAACAAAAAAGTTGTAGGTTTAAGCAAATTAGCTAGAACCGTAGAAGTTTATGCTAAGAGATTACAAACTCAAGAAAGATTAAATATGCAAATAGCTAAGACTTTAATGAGTGGATTAGAGGCGAAAGGTGTAGCAGTAACTATAGATGCTTCCCATCAGTGTATGACTATGCGGGGTATTAAAAAAGAAAAGGCGATGACTCTCACAAATTATTTTTTAGGAACATTTAAAGAAGATCTTTCACTTCAAAATAGATATTTAAAACATATCGGAAAATAATGACTGTAAAATTTAAAGCAGTAGTTATAGATAATCAAAACGGGAAATTTACAAGAGATATTAAAGAAATCGATAGCAACCATTTAAAAGATGGAAATGTTTTAATCAAAATTGATTACTCAAGTTTAAACTATAAGGATGCTTTAATCCTTAAAGATGGTGGAAAAATAGTTAGAAAATTTCCATTTGTTCCTGGCATTGATTTTTCTGGAAAAGTTGTCGAAAGCGGTGATGATAAGTTTAAAAAAGATGAAACTGTAATTTGCACAGGATTTAGAGTTGGAGAAATGTATTATGGAGGTTTCTCGCAGTATGCAAAAGTAGACTCAAATTTCTTAATTAAGAATCCAAAAAACATTGATGCTGAACAATCAATGATGTTAGGTACTGCAGGGTTTACAGCTTTACAATGTTCATTTGCGATTAAAGCAAGAGAAGAACTTCTTTTAGGTGAAAAAGTAAATGACGTTCTTGTAACCGGAGCTACTGGTGGAGTAGGAAGCATCGCGGTTATGATTTTATCAAAAATGGGTTACAATGTTCATGCTGTGACAGGAAAAAAAGATAAAAACGATTATTTGAAAGATCTAGGAGCAAAAAATATTATTGATAGAAAAGAATTTGAAGGAGAAAGTAAGTTATTAGAAAAAGGAACGTGGGACGGTGTCGTTGATACTGTGGGCGGACCATCACTTACAAAAATATTAGCTCAAGTAAAACCAAATGGTATCGTTGCATCTTGTGGAAACGCTGGGGGAATTAAAATAAACACGACTGTTATGCCTTTCATAATAAGAGGAGTTAAACTATGGGGAATCGACTCTTCTGGTGCATCAATTAGAAGAAGAGAATTTCTTTGGAATGAAGCTGTTAAACTTATAGATTTTAGCAAATTAAAATCATTTACAAAATCTCTCTCATTTTCTGAACTTTTAGACACATATCCAAAGCTTTTAGAAGGCAAGTTCTTCGGAAGAGCTATAGTAAATCCTAACAAATAATTTATAATCTTATTTAATGGATTGGGATAAATTAAAGATATTTCATACAGTTGCTGAGGCTAGTAGCTTCACTAAAGCTTCAACAATTTTAAATTTAAGTCAATCAGCCATTAGTAGACAAATCCAATCTTTGGAAAGCGACCTTAAAATCAAGCTTTTTGAGAGACACGCTAGGGGATTAGCCCTCACTGATAACGGCAAATACCTTTTTAAGACAGCGCACGAGGTAATTTCAAAACTTAAAGATGTAGAGTCTAATTTAAGTGAAGAAAAAGATAAATTGAGTGGCAAACTAGTTGTCACTACTGTTGTAAGCTTTGGGACCACATGGTTAACCCCTCGAATAAAAGAATTTATGGATTTAAACCCTGGAATTGAAATAGAATTGATATTTGACGATAAAGAACTTGATTTATCAACTCGTCAAGCCGATGTGGCCATCAGAATGAGAAGACCAAAACAACTTAATCTAATTCAAAAAAAGTTTGTTGATTTTAACTATCATATTTATGGGTCGAATGAATATTTAGAAAAAAATGGTTATCCAAAAACTTTAAAGGATTTAGATAAGCATAAATTTATTACTTACGGTAAAGGCGCACCATCTCCTGTTTATAATCCAGACTGGGTATTAAAAGTAGGTACAAAAGATGGAAAAAAAAGGAAGTCTTTATTAAAAGTAAATAGCGTTTACGGACTATTATTAGCAGTTCAAAGTGGAGTTGGGTTAGCAGCATTACCAGACTATATAGCACACAATATAAGCGGTATTACAAAAGTTTTACCAACTGAACCTGGTAAACCCACAGAAACACATTTTGTTTATCCAGAATCACTTAAAAACAATGCTAGATTAGTTGCGTTCAGAAATTTTCTTTTTAGTAAGGTAAATGAATGGAAATTTTAAATTTTATAATACCATTTATTGTTTTACTTACTATAGTTGTATTCGTTCATGAATACGGCCATTATTATTTTGCTAGAAAATACGGTGTAGGTGTAACTGATTTCTCAATAGGTTTCGGTAGAGAATTATTCGGTATTAATGACAAAAATGGAACAAGATGGAAATTTTGTTTAATACCTTTAGGCGGGTATGTAAAGTTTTTTGGTGACAGAAACGTTTTTAGCCAATCAGAACAAGCGGAGCTTTTAAAAAGATACAATGAGAGTGATAGAAAAAAACTTTTTGTTGTAAAACCTCTTTACCAAAGATCATTAATTGTCTTCGGAGGTCCATTAGCAAATTTTATTTTGGCTATCATCATTTTTACCTTTATTTATATGTTTTCTGGCAAAGATTTTACTCCAGCTAAAATATCCGAAGTACAAGAAAACAGCCCAGCTTTTTCATCAGGATTAAAAGTGAATGATGTTATTACTGAAATTAATGATAATAAAATAAGTAGTGTTTTAGAGGTTTCTACACATATTAATGCAACAACAAATGAAAATGTTGAAATCAAAGTTTTAAGAAATGATCAAGAATTGTTATTTATAATAGAACCCAAAGAAGTAATGAGTGAAGATAATTTAGGCAATAAAGTTAAAAGGAAAATTATTGGTATAAAAATATCTCCTCTAAATAATGAATTTGATAAACAAAAATTAGGGCCAACAAAAGCCATGTATTATGCTTTGGGAGAAACATGGTTTGTAACTAAAACCACTTTAAAATTTGTAGGATCTATGTTTCAAGGAAAAGGAGATAGTTCACAATTAGGCGGACCTATAAGAATAGCAAAAATAACAGGTCAGGTTGCGCAATTCGGCTTCATAGCCTTTTTAAGTATCATGGCTTATATTTCGATAAGTTTAGGTTTAATAAATTTATTTCCTATTCCTCTTTTGGACGGCGGACATTTAATGTTTTATGCTTTTGAGAAAATACTGGGCAAACCACTTTCTCAAAAAACACAAGAAGGTTTTTTTCGAATCGGGTTATTTTTGCTGTTTTCCTTAATGTTTTTTACAACATTTAACGATCTTAAAGATTTAGGCTTATTTTAAGCCATTTTTTACCTTCAAAAAAGCAAGTAAATTCAACGCTTTTTTAACACCATATTTAGTGTTAATATTTTTGTTTAATACTAAAAATAATGTTGATTTTACTCAGTTTTTGTTGAGATTAGAAATAACCATAGGGGCAAAAATGAATAAAAAACAATTAGTTGCGAAAATATCGTCCACATTGGGCCAGAGTAAAGCTGATGCTGAAAGAACTTTTGACTCAATTACGACTATTATTTTAGATGCGCTAAAGAATGATGATACTGTAAAAATCGCTGGTTTTGGTACTTATAAGGTAGCTAAAAGAAAAGCTAGAGTTGGTCGAAATCCAAGAACAGGTGAATCCATTCAAATAGCAGCTTCTCAAAAAGTTAAGTTTTTACCTGCTAAAAGCTTAAAAGAAATGTTCAACCGTTAAATCTTATTTTTAGCCCTTATTTGAAAAACTCAAATAAGGGCTAAACTACTTGCAAAAACTGCATAGCTCATTTTAAGACAAATCACTCCTCATTCAATTTTTAAAATTTTATAAGCACACTTTAATTAAACAAGGGAGTGTTATGAAAAAATACTTAGGTTACTTTTTTGCTGGAGCAGCACTATACTTTGGTTTTGCGGGATTAGGTTACGCGGAAACAACTGTATCAGCAGAAGTACAATATATATTTAATACCCTATTATTTTTAATGTCAGGTTTCTTGGTCATGTGGATGGCCGCAGGTTTCGCAATGTTAGAGTCAGGATTAGTAACATCAAAATCTGTATCAGCAATCTGTGCAAAAAATATAGGTCTTTATTCAATCGCCGGGGTTATGTTCTGGTTGGTTGGTTACAACTTAGCTTACGGGATCCCAGAAGGCGGATATATAGGCTCGTTCACACCATGGAGTGACAATTCATCATTAGATACAGGATATTCTGATGGTTCTGATTGGTTCTTCCAAATGGTGTTCTGCGCAACTACAATGTCGATCGTTTCTGGTACGTTAGCAGAAAGAATTAAAATTTGGCCATTCTTCCTATTTGCAGCTATTTTAACTGGAATTATTTATCCAATTTCAATGGGCTGGCAGTGGGGTGGCGGATGGTTATCGGTTGCTGGATTTTCAGACTTTGCTGGTTCAACATTAGTACATGCTGCTGGAGGAGCTGCGGCTCTTGCAGGCGCAATCATATTAGGTGCTAGAACTGGTAGATTCTCAGGAAAAGGCGAAGCTAAACCGATGGCACCGTTTGCGGCATCATCAATTCCATTAGCAACCTTAGGAGTATTTATACTTTGGTTAGGTTGGTTTGGATTTAATGGTGGATCTCAATTGGCCGCTGGAACACTAGAAGATGTGTCTTCAGTCGCAACAATTTATATCAATACGAATTTGGCTGCAGGTGGTGGAGTATTAGCTGCTGCAACAATGTCAAGATTGATTGGTGGTAAAACTGATGTGGTTATGATGTTAAACGGAGCTATCGCAGGATTAGTAGGTATTACTGCTGAACCGTTGACACCAAGTCCATTAGCAGCAATTTTCATAGGAGCAATAGCAGGAATATTAATGTATTTCTCAACAAAACTATTATTCAAATTGAAAATTGATGATGTTGTTGGAGCCATACCTGCTCACTTAGTAGCTGGTGTATGGGGTACTTTAGCAGTGCCATTAACAAATGGAGATGTTTCTTTTGGAGCTCAATTCCTTGGAACAATTTCAGTTGTAGTGTTCGTATTCGTAGTCTCACTAATTGTTTTCCAAGCTATTAAGAGCACAATTGGATTAAGAATTAGTAAAGAAGCTGAAAGACTAGGAACTGACAAATCAGAAGTCGGTGTAATAGCTTACGGTATAAGAGACTAATAACGTTTCTAACTTATCTCCTCCCTCGTTAGTTGGAGAAAAATTAAGGCCCGGCCCCCCGCTGGGCCTTTTTTTTATGCAAATTTTACATATGTGTTATGCCATAGTCACTATTTTACAACTTACTTAAAAATGAAATACGCATGTCAACGAGGGGGGGGATAATGAAAAAAAGTTTAATTTTAATTTTAATATTTTTATCAATTTTAACGACATCAAGTTTTGCAGAAACTACAATGTCTGAAGAGGGTCAATATATTTTTAATTCACTAGCATTTTATATTGGCGGAGTTTTGGTTGCTTTTATGGCGGCTGGATTTTGTATGTTAGAGAGCGGACTTGTTACAACAAAAAGTGTTTCTACAATAGCAGCTAAAAATATAGGGAAATTTGCAATTTGCTCTATAGTGTTTTTCTTAGTTGGTTATAATTTAGCATATGGAATTCCTGAAGGCGGATATATTGGTTCATTTTCAATATGGAGCGATGGTACTGAAATGGGAACTGGCTATTCTGGACATTCCGATTGGTTTTTTCAAACTATGTTTGTTTGTGCAACAGCTTCAATAGTTTCAGGTGCAGTAGCAGAACGAATAAAGATTTGGCCGTTCTTCATATTTGCCGCTTTCATGGCAGGTTTAATTTATCCAATTTCAATGGGATGGCAATGGGGAGGCGGTTGGTTAAGTACAGCTGGTTTTTCTGATTTTGCTGGTTCTACACTTGTGCACGCATGTGGTGGTGCTGCAGCTTTAGCTGGAATAATTGTATTAGGAGCTCGAGAAGGAAGATTTGGTCCAAGAGGACAAAAAAGATCTATGGAACCTTTTGCAGCCTCTAGTATTCCATTAGTTACTTTAGGAACATTCCTATTGTGGTTTGGATGGTTTGGATTTAATGGCTTCAGTCAATTAGCAATGGGAACTTTTGACGATGTTAATGCAATCAGTAAAATTGCAGTTAACACTCACTTAGCTGGAGCGGCAGGGACAGTAGCAGGTGCAGCTTTAACTCGTTTATTAAACGGAAAAACTGATATTGTTATGATGTTAAACGGTGCTCTTGCAGGATTAGTTGCTATAACAGCTGAGCCACTAACACCTGGTCCAATACTTGCTATGTGCATTGGAGCAATGGGTGCAGTTATAATGTATTTCGGAACTAAATTTTTAGAAAGTAAAGCCTTAGACGATGTTGTTGGAGCTATTCCAGTACATATGTTTGCAGGTATTTTTGGAACTTTAGTTGTACCATTAAGCAACAACGATACAAATTTTGTAACGCAGTTTATTGGCGTAACTTCAGTATGTGTGTTTAGTTTTGTATTATCGTATGCAGTTTTTAGAATTCTTAAAGAAACAATTGGCTTAAGAATAAGTAAATCTGCTGAAAGACTAGGAACCGATAAAGCTGAAGTCGGTGTATCTGCTTATTCAATTAGAGATTAAATCATTCTAATTATTTGTAAAAATAATAAGGCTCGAGAAATCGAGCCTTATTTTAAAGTTTACTCTCTTCCCATAATTTTTTAAAGTTAATTGTTGGCGATAACCCAAACACTGAATTTACATTTGTACAATGTAAAGCTAATGATGGTAGCGGTGAAAAACATTTTTCTTTATCATATATGTTGTGCAAAATTGTTTCGTAAGGCTCATGTTCTATTTCACCCATTTTAATAAGATCACCATAATATTTACTAATCATTTTCTTACTTGTTAAAAATGTTAACAAAGATTCTCTTACGGATCGCCAATGGTATTTTTGACCTATAAATAAACTTGTAGATTGATTTTTTTGATATAAATAAGGGTAATCAACTGGAAGTAAAAAAATTTCATCTTCAAGGATTGTTGAGAATTTTTCATAGGCAGATATCATCTCTGAAATACAATCAATACTATGTATATAGTCGTCCTCAACAAAATACACTAAATCATTTGCATTTTTAGAAATCTCAAAAGATTTTATAATACTTGCCATTGTTGATTTCATGTTATTTTCAATTTGAGGGTTATTTTTATTTATAATTTTAATTCTCTTTAAATAATCATTTAAATTTAAGTCAATAAAATTAAATTTAATATCGGATTTATCCAAAATTTTTCGCATAATTGACTTATCATTTTCTGTAGACCCAGCATCTATCACTGTAATATGAAAATTAATATTTTTTGTATTATCAAAAGCTTTTTTTAAACTTTTAATAAGTGAATTTAAGGTTCTAAATGTATATTCTGATTTTTTGTTCTCAAATATTCTCTCTTTGTTTTGAGTTACTAAATTAACAGAAGTGCAAGTCTTTAAAATGATATCTAAACTTTGTATTTTTCTCTTAATTGTTGTTTCTCCTAAAGGCAAAGTTATTGATTTATTACCAATTATCGACGCATTCTCTTTGTTCTCGGAGGTTACAAATGACATATCTGCTTGATTAATAAGCTCATAACCCAACAATCTACATATTTTTACTAAGAGTTTTCTTAGAATACCTCTTTTATAAGTTTTTTTTATTTGTCTCATTGCAATCTGATCTTAATCTAATATCTTACTATCATGAATATAAAGTCATCTAAAGAACTTGTTGAAGAAGCAAACAAGGAAATAAAAGTTTTAAGTGCTGAAGAAGTTAAGTCTTCTTATGAAAAGGGAGATATTACTCTAATAGATATAAGGGATATAAGAGAATTATGGAATGAGGGTACTATTAAAAATTCAATTCATATACCTAGAGGTATGTTAGAGTTTTGGTTAGACCCTCAAAGCTCATACTACCAAGAAAATAAAATAGGCCGAATTAAAAATATTGTATTGTTTTGTGCATTAGGATTTAGATCCGCGCTTGCGACCAAAGCATTAAAGGAAATGGGTTTTAAAAATGTAGCAAATGCATCAGGAGGATTTGATGCATTAAAAAGTGCGGGTTTAGAGGTTGTTCAAAAGGAAAAAAAATAATTACTTAACCGCTTCTGCTATTGCATATTGAAGTCTATCTTGTCCCCAAAAAATTTTATCTTTTACTATAAAAGTCGGAGCTCCGAAAATTCCTTTTTTGTAAGCATCGTTTGTTTTGGTTCTTAATTGATCTTTAATGTTTTGACTTTGAGCTCTTAATGTAAAAGTTTTTGGATTGACATTTATATTTTTCAATACTTTCTCAATAACTGTGCTATCATTCATATTCAAACCATCAGCCCATATAGCATTAAAAATTTTGTCTACATATAAATCTTTAATACCATCTTCAGCAGCAACAAATACCCCTCTCATTAAATTTAAACTTTTTATTGGAAAGTAAGAATTAAATTTAAAATTAATTTTATTTTTTTCAGCTACCATTTTACAATCTCTAATCATAAATTTTGCTTTTGAGGGAATAAACGCAGGGGCTTTTATTTCATGTAAATTGTGTAAACCACCTAAAAGTATAGGCTGATAATTAATTTTGAACATATATTCTTTTTCAATTTTTTTTACTTTGTTATGCGCGATAAAAGCGTAAGGACTTATAAAATCAAAATAAAAATCAAAAGTTTTATTCATTTAATGAAATTTTTTTTGCGAAGAATATTCTTATAATCCAGTGAAAAAATAAACCAAGTGGACCAGTAAAATAAGTTAATATAAGTGATAAAGCTGTAAAAGGTTTTGGTATAGAATATCTGAGCGAGTCCCTTGCAATCCATGCTCCTACAAATAAACTTATTGATAAAAAGTGAAGCCAAAATATTAATAGAAAACTTTCATCAGAAAAAATTGCATATAAATTATCTAGTCCAAGATAAAGCCCAAATCCATCTAAAAAATTATTATTTAAATAAATTTGATAAACTATATAAACATACGCGACTCCAAGTAGTAGCGGGATTAAAATTGAATGTACCAAAAAACGTGTAACTGTGCTGTTTGGAGAAAATAATAACAAGAGCCAAAAAGGAATTACACCCCAATTCGAAAAAAGGAATATATTTTCTAAGGTAAGGTATGTTTCAAAGTTATTTATCATTTGAAATAATATAGTATATTAGTCTAATGAATCCCACATCTAATAAAAAAGATTTTGACGATCTAAGTACAACATTAAAGGATTTAGCTTATTCATATATTGAAAAATATAGTCCTTCCAAACAACAACTAAAAGTATATTTGCTAAAAAAAATTTTAGTAAAATTCAAAAGTACAAAATCAAAAAAAGAAATCTCTCAATTGATAGACGAAGTTCTAATAAATCTAGAAAAAAATAAATTTTTAAATGATGAACTATATTCAGACTCTAAATCCAGGACATTGTTGAGAAGAGGTTATTCATTAAATAAAATTAATCAATCATTAAGAATGAAAGGAATTGATCAAAAATTTATAAAACAAAGTTTAGATAAAATTAAAAATAAGGAAATTGAGCCTGATTTTGTTTCTGCTCTTAAACTTTGTAAAAGAAGGCGTATTGGAGCCATTAGACCGAACGCTAATAGAGAACTTTTTTATAAAAAGGATATGGGAGTTCTTGCAAGAGCCGGATTTGATTATGACTTATCAAAAAGGGTTCTTAATTTAGAACAAGAGGAATTCCAAAAACTAATCAAAATCATTTGATTTTTTTTCTTCTTCAACTAATTGGTCAATTTTTCTCTTTAATGCATTTCTAACTATTACAAAAATTATTAAACCAAAAATTGCTACACTTATAATAATTATTAAAATTGTTTTAGTCATTTAAATTATCAGATCTTAAAATTAGTAAACTTGGATTTCTATAATCTTCTTTACCATATAAAAAAGGTTTCTTATCTAAAGTAGTTATTATTGCTCCTGCGTTAGCAGCTACAGCATGTCCTGCAGCATAATCCCATTCATTAGCTCTTTCTCTAGCAGCATAAATATCAAAAGTTCCATCAGCAATAAGGCAAAATTTTAAAGAACTAGCAACTTTTACTATTGAAGAAACCTTAAATTCTTTCAATTTTTTCCTTATAATTTCTGATGGATTGTTTGAACTTGAAACTGCAATAATTTCTTTTCTACCCTCTTTCTTTTTGCAATTTATTTGTTTAACAGTATTACCTTCTTTAACAAAACTTTTACCGAAACCGTAAGAGTAAAATAATTGTTTTTTTTTCGGTACGCCAACTAAACCAATTACAGGTTTTTTATCAATCACTAAAGCAGCGTTTAAAGTATATTCAGATTTTCCAGAGATGTATTCTTTTGTTCCGTCAATAGGGTCAATTAACCAAAAAACAGAACTTTTATTTCTTTTTTTAGTATCTACTGTTTCCTCCGAGACTATTGGTATTTCAGGTGTGAGTTGTGACAACTTTTGACTTATACTTTTATTCACTATTAAATCTCCATTGCTTACAGGAGAACCATCATTTTTAATTTCAATTTTCAGGCCTTTTTCATATAAACTAATAGATTGTTCACCCGCATCGTCAAAGACAGGTATTAATTCGTCAACAATTTTTTTAAAATCAAATTTCATTCTTTTATTTTTTCAAGATCTATATGATCAGTGTTCAAGACTTGTTTTCCACTATTTTGAAAATTAACTGTCACTTTATTTTTAATTATTGACTGTATTTGTCCAACTCCCCAGTCTTTATTTTTAGGGTTTATTACAAAATCGCCTGGTTCAAGATCAAATTGCATTATGGAAAATGAATAATATATATATTATATACTTTATATGATCAATTCACTAGGAATAAATAAACCCGCAAAAAAAACAAAAGTGGTCGTCGCCATGTCAGGGGGAGTAGACTCATCGGTAGTTGCAGGTTTAATGAAAGACCAAGGATATGACGTTACTGGCATCACTTTAAAATTATATGATGATGCTAAATCCTCAAAAGAAGGGAGACAGTGTTGTGCAGGGCAAGATATTTTGGATGCTAAAAGAGTTTCTGAGCAATTAAATATACATCACAAAATTTTATACTATCAGCAAAAATTTAAAAAAGAAGTTATTGATAATTTTATAGACAGTTATTCAACTGGAGAAACACCAATCCCATGTGTTCAATGCAATCAAACTGTTAAATTTAGAGATCTATTTAAATATTCAAAAGAAATAAAAGCAGACGCATTAGTCACTGGACACTATATTAAAAGCATACAAGTTAACGGAAAAAGCTCAATGTATAGAGCTAAAGATCTTACCAGAGATCAAAGTTATTTTTTATTTAGCACATCTCAAGAACAGTTAGATTATTTAAGATTTCCTTTGGGGAATATAGAAAAAGTTGAGACAAGGGATATAGCAAAAAAACTGAATCTCAATGTTGCTGAAAAACCCGATAGCCAAGATATTTGTTTTGTTCCAAATGGCGACTATAGTTCAGTTATAAAAAAATTTAGACCAGAGTCTTTCAATCCAGGGAATATTATTGATTTAAATGGAAATGTGGTTGGCAAACATGATGGTATAATTAATTATACCATTGGACAGAGAAGAGGTATTAAAATAGCAGATAAACAACCACTTTATGTAATTAAGATTAATAGAGATAATTCAATAGTAGTTGGTCCTAAAAAAGCCCTTAAGATTAATAAAATAATTTTAAGAGAACTTAACATTTTAGGTAGTCCAGACGAATTTAAAAATAAAATTAAAATCAAAGTTAGATCGACAGGAAAACTCTTAAACGCCCAAGTTAAACTGAATTTAAATAAAGCTGAAGTAAATATTTTTGAAGGTGAAAATGGTATTTCTCCTGGTCAAGCTTGCGTGTTTTATTTAAAAGATGATGCTGGGGATAAAGTGCTAGGAGGTGGATGGATAGACAAGACATTCAATGAAAATTTATCCACCTAATCCACAAGACAAATTCAAACAACTAATAAGTGATACTTTTTTTTTTCAAGTATGTTTTAATGAAATTAATTAAGAGGCAACTCTTAACTGGCCAATTAAGGAAAAACCGAGAGGTTCAAGCTTAAAGGGCAGAAAGGTCAACTGAGTAGCGCTAAAATGGTTGATCGGGTGGGTTCGGCGGTAGCGCCTACAACGACGAACCAAAACTACTAAATTTCTGGGCGAAAGCCTAGAAATTTACGTGGTTCTTCTTTTCCAGAAAAAAAATGTTAGCAAATAAAAAGTAATAACACCTACAAAATAATTCCATTCTAGCCCGTGTTTAAAATGAGTATTACCTTTATTTATTAAAATTGGTAAACTTGCAATTGCTACTGATACTAATAATGTAACTAAAGTTATTTTGGCTATTAAAACTTTTTTATTTGTAATTTCAATTATTTTACTTTTCAGATTATATAAATGATAAACCAAAATTCCTTGGGCAACTAATTCGAATATAATAAATAATAAAAGAACTACTCTTCTAAATAGTTTGTAAATTTGTATATCAAATTTTATTCCAAGAAAGATTGAATGTATAATTAAAAATATTGCGGATAAAATACCAAAAATTCTAAATTTATATTTAAAATTGTCAATTTTATTGAGCTTACATATTAAATTATTATTATAATTCCAATAATAGAATAAAAGTATACCAGTTATAATCATAGAAGGTTTAAAAATTAAATATTGCGGATATGTTCTTGATGCTCTGCTTATTGATAAACTTCCATCGAAATACGGGAAAGAAAAATTAGATCTTCCTATTTGATCAACTGTTAAAAAAGTGCCCTCAAACAAACCAGCATTTACAGATATGAACAAACATAAGTTTATAGCAACCAATGGTAGGAAAAAAATCCATAAACTTAACTTACGGATTTGAATAATTTCTTTCATTTATCTTAATTTACTTACGTTTATTTCTTTTTCTAGCTCTTCTTTTTTTAGATCCTATTTTTCTTCTACCTCTATGCTTTTTTGGGTAACCCATATTTTTGCCTCCTTTTCTATATCTTAATTAAACAAACTTATATAAAGTCCACTTATACTCTTTTTATGAAAAAGTCTATAAACACGTTTTTAAAACATACAGCTAAAGATTTTCATAATCAGTCCGTAAATCCACCTGTTGTAAGAGCATCAACAATTATTTTTAAATCTTTACAAGATATAAGAAGAACCCAAAAAAAATATAAGAAAGATCCAAGAGGAGGTCACTTTGATTATGGTAGACAAGGAACATCTACAACACATATTTTACAAAAAATACTATCCGAATTAGAGGAAAGTTATCATACGTTTTTAACACCAACTGGTTTTGGTTCTGTATTTTTGGCAATTTTCAGCGTTGTAAGACCTGGTGATGAGATAATAGTGGCTGATCCGGTTTATTTTCCAACCCGGCTGTTCACTGAAAATTTTTTAAAAGACTTTAAAATTAAAACCAAATTTTATAACCCTCACGACCTTAAAACTTTATCAAATAATATTACAAAAAAAACAAAACTTATTTTTGTAGAATGTCCAGGGAGCAATACTTTTGAATTTCAAGATCTATCTAAGATAGTAAAAATTGCTAAAAATAAAAAAATTTTTACTGCTATAGATAATACTTGGGCTACACCATTTTTTTTTAAACCGGTCAAATTAGGATTTGATATGTCAATTGTCTCAGCTACAAAATACTATTCTGGGCACTCAGACGTTATGGGAGGAAGTTTAGCAGTAAATAAAAAAGCTTTTAAATTAGTAGAACAAACAAATAAAATAACAGGATTAAGATTAAGTCCCGATGATGCTTATTTAATTTTAAGAGGTTTAAGAACTTTAGATGTAAGATTAGAAAAACATCAATCTAATGCAAAAAAAGTTGCCTCCTTCCTCTCAAAAAACAAAAAAGTTACATTGCTTTACCCTTTTAAAAAAGATTCTTTTAATTTTAGAATGTGGAAAAAATATTATAAAGGTGCCTCGGGTCTTATGGGACTAAGGATTAAATCAAAAAATAAAAATTCTATAAAAAAATTTGTTAACTCACTTAAACTTTTTGGATATGGATATAGTTGGGGTGGATTTGAAAGTTTAGCATTACATCAAGAGATTGCTGAGAGAGGCTACAGAAGTTATTTAAGTTTAAAAAAAAACGAACATATAGTTAGGCTTCATATAGGTTTAGAAGATCCAAAAGACCTTATCAAAGATTTAAAAAACGCAATGAGACACATCAAATAGAATGTCAGAAAAGTTAATCAATAATAGACTTACGCTTATTGTGCTAATTTCGGCTTGCATAGTAATAATGATTTCAATGGGTCTAAGACAGACTTTTGGTCTTTTTTTTCAAGCTTTTGAGGAAGGACTTGGATGTACCAGAACAGAATTTGGTTTAGCTATTGGAATTCAAATGATTTTTTGGGGAATATTTTCCCCTTTATTCGGATTAGTTGCTGACAGGTTTGGAGGAAATAAAGCAGTTTTTATTGGTTTTATAATTTTTGGAGCTGGTATATTTATGCTTTACTCCGGACCAAACACTGGAATTTACTTTCAGATAAGTTTAGGACTTTTAATTGGTATTGCTTTGGGTGCTACCGCAATCAGCGTCCCAGTTTCAGAGGTAAGTAAACATTTTCCCAATGAAAAGAGGACTATTGCATCTGGTTTAGTTACCGCCGCAGCATCTGTTGGGTATTTTATTGCACCTTTGTTTACGAAGTATTCTTTAGGGGAATTTGGATGGGAAGAAACTTTAAAATTTTTCCTTTATTTCATTTTTTTTGGATCCATAGTTTCAATATTCATATTTGCACCAAAAAAAACAATTGATCAAAAACAATTAATAAAAGAAGATCAAACTTTTTTTGAAGCATTAAAGGAGGCTTTTTCTCACAAAGGTTATCTCTTACTCAATGCTGGCTTTTTCGTCTGTGGTTTTCAGATTACTTTAATAGCAACACACATACCAGGATACATGCAAGAAAGAGGTATGGGAGGATGGTCTGCTACAATTATTTTAGCACTAATAGGATTGTTTAATATAATTGGAACATTAGGAATGGGTTATTTGGGGACTAAGTATAAAAAAAGAAGTTTACTCTGTGTTTTATATGCATTACGAGCTTTGTCTATCGCTATTTTTATTTTTTCACCTCCTTCTAATACGATGTCTATTATTTTCGGTATCTCGTTTGGTTTACTTTGGCTGTCTACTGTTCCTCCTACCAATGGTATAGTTGCTCAAATATTTGGGACTAAGTATTTAAGTTCACTTTTTGGTATTGTATTTTTGAGTCACCAGGTTGGAGCATTCATTGGAGCTTATTTAGGAGGTTATTTTTATGATCAATTTGGTTCTTATGATTATGCATTTTATATGGCTATTGCACTTTCAATATTTGCAACAATAGTGCACTACCCAATAAATGAGCAACCAATCGAGAGATCTGAGGCAACAATTTAAGGTTGTATTTTGAGTCTAAACTGGAATCAAAAGTGAATCAAAACAAGAACATCGCACCTTTTTTAGTATACTTAGTGTGGATAAATCATTATTCTATTTCCTAAGTATATTGAGTTTTAATAATGTTAATTAACCAAGGAGAAATATGTTTTCAAAAGAACTTAACAAAAAACTAGATCAGTATCATTTATTAAATCATCCTTTTTACAAATCTTGGAATGAAGGAAAGTTAACAAGAGAAATAATTAAAGACTATGCAGAGCAATACTATCAACATGTAAAAGCTTTTCCAAGATACATAAGCGCAACACATTCTATTTGTGAGGACATTGAAAAAAGAAAAATTCTTTTAGAAAATTTACAAGATGAGGAAAATCCAAACGCGGATCATCCTAAACTTTGGAAAAATTTCGCACTTGCTATGGGTGCTGACGCGGATAAAATTGAAGATGTAAAAAGAGAATGGTTTACAAACGATATGATCGAAAACTTTTTCCATCAAGCAAGAAAGTCATACGCTGAAGGGTTGGCCTCACTATACACTTATGAAAGACAAATTCCTGAGATAGCGGAAACAAAAATAAGAGGTTTAAAAAATTTCTATGGTGTTACCTCAAAAGAGGGTTTAGAATTTTTTGAAGCGCATAAAGCCGCTGATGTAATTCATAGAAAAGAGTGTGAAAAACTATTAGATGCTTTGACAAGTGAAGAAAAAGTTAAAGCTGAAAAAGCTTCTATGTTAACAGCAAGATATCTTTGGAATTTTCTAAGCGGGATGTCTTCAAAACATAAGATACAAGCAGCAGCTTAAAATAGATAAGAAATTAAATTCATTATACTATTCAGTAATGAGATTCTTAAAGCTATTTTTTATATATACTATTATTATAATTTATAGTTTGGAAATTCTTATATTTTTATTTATTCCTAGCGAACAAAAAAATATGGTTGATATTAAAAATACAAGGGTAAAGATTGCTAAAGAAAATAAAATTGACTTTGACCTAAGATCATCAGAGCAAGTGTATGTGGAATTCAAAAATAAAGGCACGGACATAAAGCCTGGATTTATAAATGCTAAGCATTTTAGTAATTTAGAAACTTATAAAGAAGCAAAAAAGAATAAACAAATTATTCCATTTAGAGGTCCTATTAATAGCTTAACAATTTCATGTGCAGAAAATCTTCAATATAAACTAATTAAAAATGATAGATATGGTTTTAAAAACAATAACGATATTTATCAAAAAAAAATACAAAACATTTTACTAGGTGACTCTTATGCAGAAGGTTTATGTGAAGACACAGAAAATGATATTGCAGGACATTTGAATAAAGAAAAAAGTTATACAGTTAACTTTGGTGTTACTGGTACAGGACCGTTAATTTCTCTTGGAATACTTAGAGAGTTTGGAATGTTTTTAAAACCAAAAAATATTATCTATTTATATTTTGAGGGAAACGATTTAGATGAGTTAAATTTTGAAAAATCAAATCCTATTTTAATGAATTATCTAGATGACAAATTTAATCAAAATTATTTAGAGAGATATAGTGAAATAAAACTATTTTTGAGCAATGTAGAAAAAGAAACAGAAAAAATGATTTTTGAAAAATCCAAAAACTTTGTTCAAGAAACAAAAAAAAGTAATCTTAAAATAATTCAAGCTCATCTTAAAGATATTTTAGAGATCAATAATCTTAAAAATATTTT
>CACPLT010000003.1 GCA_902634845.1 uncultured Pelagibacteraceae bacterium | reverse complement strand
TTCAGCTTCTAGTGCAGCCATACAACCCATTCCAGCAGCAGTTACTGCTTGTCTAAAAATTTTATCTTTCACATCTCCAGCAGCAAATACTCCTGGTATATTTGTAATAGTTGAGTCTGGTTTAGTAATTAAATAACCTTCTTTATCCATCTTTAATTGATCTTTAAATAAAGCCGTAGCCGGGTCATGACCTATTGCTATAAATAAACCATCAACTTTAAGCTCAGATGTTTTATTGGATTTGACATTTTTTATTTTAATTCCATTAACTCCTTTTGGTTCGTTTGTCCCCATTACTTCTTCAACAACACTATCCCAAATAATTTGAATTTTTTTGTTAGCTTTAAGCTTCTCTTGTAATAATTTTTCTGCTCTTAACTCATTTCTTCTATGTATTAAATGAACTTTAGAGGCAAATTTAGTTAAAAACATTGCTTCCTCAACTGCAGCGTTCCCACCCCCAACAACTGCTACTTCTTTTTCTTTAAAGAAAAAACCATCACATGTTGCACAAGCAGATACTCCAAATCCTCTAAATTTTTGTTCAGACTCTATATTTAACCATCTTGCTTGAGCGCCTGTGGAAATAATAATGCTATCTGCAGTATAAACTTGACCACTATCGCCAAGAGCTGAAAAAGGCTTTTTTGAAAGATCAACTTTTTTAATATGATCTTGAATCATCTCTGTGCCTACAGCTTGAGCTTGCCCCTTCATTTCTTCCATCAACCACGGTCCTTGAATCACTTTTGCAAATCCGGGAAAATTCTCAACATCGGTAGTTGTTGTAAGTTGTCCACCCGGTTCAGACCCAAAAACCAATATTGGTTTAAGAAGGGCTCTAGCAGCGTATATCGCTGCAGTGTAGCCCGCTGGTCCTGATCCAAGAATCAACACTTTTGTATGTTTAGATGATTTATTATTCATTCTAATGAAGGTATATAGTAACAAATGTCAAAATTAAAAGCACTCCTTTTAACGCAAGGTATGCACGGTATGATTAGTCAGGTCGAAGGCTTGGCAAAAGCTTTGAATTTAAACTATAAACATCAAGAAATTAAACTTAAAAAGTTTTGGAATTTTATACCACCATTTCTCACACCTATATCTATGAGCGTTCTAGAGAATCAATTTATATTCGATTCGAAAGTAGTTATCTCTTGTGGAAGAAAAAGTGTAATCCCCTCTTTAGCTTTAAAAAGAAAATATAAAGAAAAAATCTTTACGATTCATATTCAAGATCCAAAAGTTTCATTAGACAAATTTGATTTAATTATTTGCCCTGAACATGATAATATAATAGGCAGTAATGTAATTAAAACAACCGGAGCAATTCATTATCTTTCTGAAAAAGAAATTTCAAAAGAAAAAAATTATTTAAAGATAGATAAAGAAAATAAAAAAATAATTGCTTTTATTATTGGCGGACCGAATAAATATTACACTTTTTCAGAAAAAGAGATTGATTTTTTATTTAACAAAATAAAATCTATTTTTACTATGGATAAATACAAGTTAGTTGTAATACCTTCTTATAGAACTCCATCAGATATTGTTAAAAAAGCTTTTAATTCTTTTGGTCACGATCATATGGTTATAAAAGATGTAGATAAAAAAGCTTACTTGTCTGCACTTTCAATTTCAGATTATATTCTTGTAACTTGCGACTCTACGTCCATGATTTCTGAAGCTGCGATTACCGGAAAACCAATTTATGTGGCACAAATGAACTCAAGTAAGAATAATTTAAGATTTCAAAAATTTTTCTCCCAATTTAAACAATTAAATATAATAAAAGATTTGACAGATAAAATTGATTTGTGGTCATATAGCAAACTTGATGAGGTAAACAGAATATCACCTATGATTAACGAAAAGATAAAAAAAAATGGAATTATTTAAGTCATTAGAAAGCAGAACTAAATCGTTCAACGATCCTTTTGAACATTTTGAAATTAATCAACCATTAACCAAAGAAGCCATTGAGGAAATTAGTAACGCAGATATTGTCGACCCTAAGAAAGAAAACTTAAATTACGACGGTACTAGAGCACTAGACGGGGGAGATGGTGCTTTTCGTTCAGGTATCAAAGATGGAGGAAAAGCAAAAAAAATAAGATGCTATGTAACTAAAGAAAATGCAAATCAGTTTCCACACCTTAAAAATTTTATTGAGGAACTGAGATCCCCCAAAGTTTACAATAAAATAGGTAGCTTGATTGGAAAAGACTTAAGCAATTCTTTCGTCAGACTAGAAGTTATTTGTGATAGAGAAGGTTTTTGGCTTAAACCTCATTGTGATATTAAAGAAAAGTTAATGTCCTCTATAGTATTTATTAATCTTCATAACGAATCTGAAAACTTAGGAACAGATTTCTACGATACAAAATTAACTAAAGTAAAAACTGTTCCGTATAAACATAATTATGGATATTTCTTTACTAGTGGACCAAACTCTTGGCATGGAATGGAAAAAAAAGAGATAAAAAAGGAGCGTAGATGTATTCAAATTAACTACGTAACTTTTGAGACTGACTGGAAAGTAAAATAAAATTATATATCTTGCAAGGAAGTTACTTTAATTTCTTTATTTTTGAGAGACTTAATACCTTCAATACAAACTTTTGCAGTTGACATATTTGTGCAATAAGGAACCTTATTTGCTAAAGTTGCTCTTCTCAATGCTAAAGCATCACTAAGTTGTTTTTCACTATTCCCTCCTCCAGTATTAATTACTAAAGCAATTTTTTTTGCATTTAGGACATCGACAATATGAGGTGATCCTTGATTAACTTTATTTATTTTTTTACATTTAATTCCATGTTTATTAATATATTCAGCTGTTCCTCCAGTACCGCAAAGTTTGAAGTTGAGCTTACTTAACTGTTTTGCCAAATCTACACCTTCATTTTTATGGCTATTTTTAAGCGATATAAATGCTAAACCTTTTGTAGGAAGTGAATTAGAAGCTGCCATTTGACTTTTGGCAAAAGCCATACCAAAATTTTCATCAAAACCCATTACTTCTCCAGTAGATTTCATCTCTGGACCAAGTAAGAGATCACTATTTGGAAATTTATTAAATGGGAATACCGCCTCTTTTACTGCAAACATTTTTTTTGTTTTACTTCTTAAATTAAATTTAGATAATTTTTCTCCCGCCATTACCCTAGAAGCAATTTTGGCTAATGGAAGATTTTTTGCTTTTGACACAAATGGTACAGTTCTGCTTGCCCTGGGGTTAACTTCTATAACAAAAATTTCATCATTCTTAATTGCAAATTGAACATTCATAAAACCCTTTACCTTAAGTGCAAGGGCCAACTTTTTAGTTTGGCTCTCAATCTCTTTAATCAAAAAAGGTTTGATAGAAACTGGAGGCAAACTGCAAGCCGAGTCACCTGAATGAATTCCTGCTTCCTCAATATGCTGCATGATCCCTGCAACAAATACTTGTTTACCATCTGATAACGCATCAACATCTACTTCCATCGCGTTATCGATAAATTTGTCGATTAAAATTGGATTTTTTTCTGCAGCCTTAAATGCCTCCTGTACAAAATTCTTAAGTTGCTTTTTTTCATGCACAATTTCCATTGCTCTTCCTCCTAAAACATAGGAAGGTCTTACCATTAGGGGTAATCCAATTTTTTCAGCTATTTTTAATGCCTGTGAAAAAGTTTTTGCTATTCCACTTTTAGCTTGTTTTAGTTTTAATTTATTCAAAAGATTTCTAAATCTATCTCTATCTTCAGCTAAATCAATCGAGGTATATTGAGTCCCTAATATTGGAAGTTTGTTTTCGTGTAAAAACTTAGCCAATTTAATAGGTGTCTGTCCACCAAACTGAGTTATGACACCTACCAAACTTCCTTTAACTTTTTCTCTTTTAATAATATTAAAAACAAATTCTTCTATTAACGGCTCAAAATACAGTCTGTCACTCGTATCATAGTCTGTTGAAACAGTTTCAGGATTACAATTAACCATTATTGTTTCATACCCAGCTTTTTTCAAAGCAAAACTAGCTTGACAACAACAATAATCGAATTCAATACCTTGGCCAATCCTATTAGGCCCACCACCAAGAATAATAATTTTTTTTCTACTAGATGGATCTGCCTCACACTCAGAGTTAACAGAAAAATTTCTTTGATAAGTAGAATACATATATGGAGTAAATGACTTAAACTCCGAGGCACAAGTATCTACTTTTTTATAAACAGGAAAAACTTTTAATTTTGATCTTATTTTTCTAACATTATGCTCTGAAGTATTTGCTAATTCGGAAAGTTTTTTATCCGAGAAACCTATTGATTTTATATAATTTAATTCGTTATAAGTTTTTGGTAAACCGTTTTTTTTAATCTCTTTTTCTTTATCTACTATTTCTTTTATTTGATTTAAAAACCAATGATCTATTTTCGAAAGTTTTTGTATTTTTTTTATGTTGATTCTTTTTCTAAAAGCCTCACCAATTAACAAAATTTTATTAGGTATATTTTCTGCAAGTTTTTTTTCAATTTGTTTTGCGTTTAAATTAAAAATTTGGTCCACACCTGAAAAACCAGTTTCAAGAGAAACCAAAGCTTTTTGCAAGGATTCTTTAAAGTTTCTCCCAATAGCCATAGCTTCACCAACTGATTTCATGGACGTACCTAAAACTGCAGTTGAGGTTGAAAATTTTTCAAAGGTAAATCTAGGAATTTTAGTTACAACGTAGTCAATTGTTGGTTCAAAAGAAGCTGGAGTAACTTTAGTAATCTCGTTTTTTAATTCATCTAAAGTGTAACCTATAGCAAGTTTTGCAGCCACCTTGGCAATTGGAAATCCAGTAGCTTTTGATGCTAAAGCAGAAGATCTAGAAACTCTTGGATTCATTTCTATAATAACCATTCTCCCATCTTTAGGATTTATTGCGAATTGAACGTTAGAACCCCCAGTTTCTACTCCTATTTTTCTTAAACAAGCTATCGATGCATTTCTCATTACCTGGTATTCTTTATCTGTAAGAGTTAACGCTGGAGCTATTGTTATAGAGTCTCCAGTATGAATTCCCATAGGATCAACATTTTCAATTGAACATATTATTATGCAATTATCATTTTTATCTCTTACTACTTCCATTTCAAACTCTTTCCAGCCCTCTAAACATTCTTCCACCAAAACCTGGTTTACCGGTGACTCATGTAGTCCATTTTTTATTATTTTAAAAAATTCCTTTTTATTTTTTGCTATTCCTCCACCGAGTCCACCTAAGGTAAAAGCAGGTCTTATAATTGCTGGAAGACCGATTTGTTTAAGAGCATTTGAAGCTTGACTAAAATTATTTACAATTTTTGACTTAGGCAGATCTAAGCCAATATCTAACATATTTTTTCTAAATTTTTTTCTATCTTCAGCGTTTGAAATAGCTCTAGAATTAGCGCCAATAAGTTCAATTTTATATTTTTTAAGAATTCCCCTTTTTTCTGCCTCCATAGCTAAATTTAATGCAGTCTGACCCCCCATTGTTGGAAGAATTGCATCAGGTTTTTCTTTAGCTAAAATTTTTTCTAAAACTGTTAAAGTTATAGGTTCAATATATGTTTTGTCTGCAACATCTGGGTCTGTCATGATTGTTGCTGGATTAGAATTAATTAAAATTACTTTATAACCTTCATCTTTCAAAGCTTTACATGCTTGAGTACCAGAATAATCAAATTCACAAGCTTGTCCAATAATGATAGGACCAGCGCCAACTACTAATATTTTTTTAATATCTTTTCTTTTTGGCATTTTGTTGCATGGTTTTTATAAATTCTTCGAATAAATAAACGCTATCTTGTGGTCCTGGATTAGACTCAGGATGATATTGAACTGAAAAAACTGGTTTAGATTTAAGTTTAATTCCCTCTATACTGTTATCAAAAAGAGACTGGTGAGTGATTTGAATATTTCTTGGCAAATTTTTTCTTACTATTTCAAATCCATGATTTTGACTTGTTATTTCAACATTTCCTTTTATTAAATTTTTTACTGGGTGATTAGCACCTCTGTGTCCTAAACTCATTTTTTTTGTTTTTGCTCCCAAAGCTAAACCTAATAACTGGTGACCAAGACAAATTCCAAATATAGGTAGATTCATCTTTATAAGTTTTTTTATAATTGGAATAGCATATTTTCCTGTAGCCGCTGGGTCTCCTGGTCCGTTAGATAAAAAAATACCATTAGGTTTTAATTCTAAAATATCACTTACACTTGTTTGACACGAAACAATCGTTACTTTGCAATTATAGTCAGAAAAATATCTTAGTATATTTTTTTTTATTCCATAGTCTATTGCTATTACATGTAAATTTTTCTTCTTATTTTTTATAAAACCCGATCCTTTTTTCCAAGTTTTGAAATCTTTCCAAATATAATTTTTTTTAGTTGTAACTTGTTTTGCTAAATCTAAATTTTTTAAACCGCTCCATTTTTTTGTGACCTTTAAAATTTTTTTAAAATCAAACTTACTATTCTTTAAAAAAACCACTGTACCTTTAGGAGCACCTTTATCTCTAATTAAATTGGTTAAATTTCTTGTATCAACACCAGTTATTCCAACTATCTTATTTTTTTTTAACCATAAATCTAAATGTTTTAAGGAACGATAATTGCTTGGATCAGTGATTTCGGTATTAAATATTACACCTTTTGTCCATATTTTATCAGACTCATGATCCTCTTTATTTGTTCCAACATTTCCCACATGCGGAAAAGTAAAATTAATAATTTGCTCTGCATATGATGGATCTGAAATTATCTCTTGATAACCAGTTATAGACGTATTGAAACAAACTTCACCAGTGGCTGCACCTTGATATCCTAAACCAAAACCTTTAAAAATCGTTCCATTTTCTAAAACTAAAATAGCGGTGCAATTGATCTTTTTAAGATTAGTCTTTGAGTGTATATTTTGATTAATCGGTTTCAAATACAACTCATGAGTTAAAGTAAAAAACTTATAAACATGATTTTGCGAAACATATGAAATACTTTAAAAATCGTCAAGAAAGATCTTTTTATTTTAAATATAATTTGTGATTAAACTAAGTAAAAAATGTCGCTAGAAAAAAAAATAGATGAAAAATTAAAAGAAAGTCTTAAAAACAAAGACAAATCAGTCTACCCAACATTAAGGCTTATATTATCTGCAATTAAAGATTTTAAAATATCTTCTAAGGCGAAGGATAGCTCTTTAAAAGATCAAGATGTCATCTCAATTTTAAAAAAGATGAATAAACAAAGAAATGATTCGTGTATTGCTTATAAAAAAGCTGGCAGAGATGACTTACTTAAGAAAGAGGAAGATGAAATATCTATAATAAATAATTTTTTACCAAAACAAATGAGTGAGGAAGAAAGTAAAAAAATTTGTAAGGAAGTAATTGAAAAAATTGGGGCCACTTCTATAAAAGATATGGGTAAAGTCATGGGCGCACTCAAAAAGGATTACGGAGATGTTTTAGATTTTTCAAAAGTAAGTAATTTAATAAAGGATATTTTAAAGTGATGATGAAATATCCTAAAGAATACTTAGACGAAATAAGATTGAGATTGAAAGTTTCACAAGTAGTTGGAAAGTACGTTCAACTTAAGAAAAGAGGCAAAGAGTTTATTGGATTGTCACCTTTTAAAAATGAAAAAACTCCCTCATTTACAGTAAATGATGAAAAAGGATTTTACCATTGTTTTAGCACAGGAGAACACGGAAACATTTTTGATTTTTTAATGAAAACTAGATCATTAAAATTCGGTGAGGCAGTAAAAACATTGGCCTCAGAAGCCGGTATGCAGATTTATAGGTTTACTAAATTCGATAAAGACAAAGAGGAAAAATATAATAAATATAAAAAGATTATAAGCGATTATTGTAATTATTTTCAAAATCAATTATTTGATAAAAAAAATTCTTTTGCATTAAATTATTTGAGAGAAAGAAAACTTTCAGATGAAATAATTAAAAAATTTAAACTTGGTTATGTTCCGAGCAATAATTTTTTTGATGAATTAAAAAAAAATTACTCGATTGAAGACATTAAGTCTACAGGATTGTATTTTTATGTTGAGAAAAATCAAAATTATATTGATAGATTTAAAAATAGAATAATTTTTCCAATTTCTAATCTTTCAGGTGATGTCATTGCCTTTGGAGGCAGGATTATAAATAATGATAAATTAGCAAAATATATAAATTCACCTGAGACAGAGTTCTATAAAAAAGGTAAACAAATTTTCAATTTAAATATGGCCAAAGATGAAAGGGTATCAACAAAAGAAGTAATTATAGTCGAGGGTTATATGGATGTTTTATCTTTATATTCAAAAGGTATAAAAAATGTTATCTCAAATTCAGGAACTGCACTTACAGAAAGTCAAATTAATCTAATATGGAAATTTTTTTCAGATCCAATTATTTGTCTTGATGGAGATCAAAGCGGTCAACAAGCTGCTTTAAGAATAGCAGAGAGGTTATTTGCATTATTGAGTGAGGAAAATAGAATTTTTTTTACAATTTTAGAAAATGGAAAAGATCCAGATGACATTATAAAAGAAAAAGGGAAAGAAGGTTTTCTAAAATTTTTAGAGAACAAAACTGTAATTCAATCTTTCATATGGGAGTCATATTTGAATAAAATTAATACTAGTGATCCGTATGAAGTTGCAAAATTTGAAAAACAAATACGTAGGTTATGCTCGTCCATTTTGGATGGAACTTTAAAAAAATATATTTTAGAAGATTTTTTAAACAAGATTAATAAACTGACTCCAAATGTTAATTTTAAAATCAATCCAGGCCTATCAAAAAGAGCCAATTTTAAAGTGCTTAATGAGACAAAAAAAATACATTTACAAAAAAAAGACTTTACTAGAGAAAATCTTATAGAGTTTTCCATACTATTTATAATGATATTTTATGGCGGTGCTGTAAATAACGACATTGAAAAAGTGTCCAACATAACTTTTGAAAAACCTGAAAATGAAAAATTGAAAAGTATTTTAATTAATTTAATTAAACAAAATAAGTCAGATAAAGAAATTGAGAACGAAGCAATTAAAGTCAACCCTAAACTTGTGAATAGTGTTTTAGAGAATTCTAATTTAAAAATTATAGTAAATAAAAAAAATTACGAGCAAATTAAAGAATTATTTGAAGATTTTACTAACGATCTTATAGAAACTAAAAATAAAAAAAAGATAGAATCTCTTGAGAAAAAATTAATAAATAATATGGAAGAACAGGCATTCTCAGAACTATTGAAGCTTAAAAGCCAAATAAATAGGGAATAATTAAAGATAGATTTTTAATTTTTAGTGTTTATATATATTTCACTATTATTTTCTGTTTATGGGTGAAAAACTAATTACAAAATCATTTGAGAGAATCCTTGAAAAAGGGAAGAATAGGGGATTCATAACTTATGAAGAATTAGGCAAGTCATTAGGTAAACGTGGTGGATCTTTTGAAAATACCGAAAAAGCTTTTTTAATTATTGCCGACAATAAAATTACTTTAGTAGAAAAAAAATCTGAATATCAATCAAACAAGAAAAAAGAGACATCTAGCACAACTGAAGAAAAAACTTCTGAAAAAAGTGATGATCCAATTAGAATGTACCTCAGAGAAATGGGAGGTGTAGAATTATTATCTCGAGAAGGTGAAATCGCAATTGCTAAAAGAATAGAAGCTGGTAAGGACGTGATGATCAATGCTCTTACTCAAAGCCCTATAGTCGGAAAAAAAATATCTGAATGGAAAGATAAAATTGAAAATCAAGAAATGTTGGTAAGAGATATTATCGATATTGATTCAACATATGAGGACTTCGAAGCTTCAGATGACGATGAAGTAAAGTCAAAAAAAGAGACTGAGAAAAAAGTCAAAACAAAAGATGAAAAAGGCACAGAAGAAAAAGTAGAAGTTACGGAGGAAGATGAATTTAATTTATCTCTTGCAAAAATGGAGGAAGAAATAAAGCCCAAAATACTGAAATTGTTAGAGTCTTTAAATAAAAATTATTTAAAATTACAGAAATATCAAATTGAGAACTTAGAATGTATTTTATCCGGTAAAGAGCTCTCAGTATCAAAAAATAAAAATTTTAAAAAAATTCAGTCTATACTTGTAGATAATTTTAAAAACTTACAAATAGCCCCTCACGTAGTAGAAGAACTTGTTCAATCACATTACAAAGAAAATAAAAAAATTGTTTCTTTAGAAGGTGTTTTGTTAAGACTAGCTACGGATAACAAAATTTCAAGAGAGGAGTTCTTGAAGTATTATATAGGAAACGAGATTAATCCAAAATTTGAGACTTTTCTTAACCAAAACTCACTTTGGAAATCTTTTTTCAAAAAGTTCAAAAAAGATTTTGCTGAGATCAGAGATAGATTAGTCGAGTTTAGTAAAAAAATTGGACTTTCTGTTGGTGAATTTAAAAGACTAGTTAGTAGGATTCAAAAAGGTGAACGTGAGTCTAGAATAGCCAAAAAAGAAATGGTCGAGGCTAATTTGAGATTGGTTATTTCAATAGCAAAAAAATATACTAATCGAGGTTTACAATTCTTAGATTTAATACAAGAAGGGAATATTGGATTAATGAAAGCAGTTGACAAATTTGAATACAGAAGAGGTTATAAATTTTCTACTTACGCAACCTGGTGGATTAGGCAGGCTATAACTAGATCAATAGCAGATCAAGCTAGAACAATTCGTATACCCGTTCACATGATAGAGACCATTAATAAAATTGTTAGAACTCAGAGACAAATAATGAGTGAATTTGGTAGGGAGCCTACACCAGAAGAGCTTGCTAAAAAACTCGCAATGCCTTTGGAGAAAGTAAGAAAAGTTTTAAAAATTGCAAAAGAGCCAGTTTCTCTTGAAACTCCAGTAGGCGATGAAGAAGATAGTAGTTTGGGAGATTTTATAGAAGATAAAAATGCTCTACAGCCTCTTGATACAGCGATACAATCAAATTTAAGCGAGTCTACTACAAAAATATTAGCGTCTTTAACCCCTAGAGAAGAAAGGGTTTTAAGAATGAGATTTGGAATTGGAATGAATACAGACCATACTTTAGAGGAAGTAGGTCTACAATTTTCCGTCACAAGAGAAAGAATAAGACAAATAGAGGCCAAAGCTTTAAGAAAGCTTAAACATCCCAGCAGATCAAAACAGTTAAAGAGCTTCTTAGAGAAATAAAAATTTATTTTTTTCTATTTTTTATTCTTTTAAATATTCTTTTTAAGGGATAATACAATACTGCAATAAGAAGAAAAATTATTAAAAAAAGTACTCCTAAAGAAACAAGTGCTGCTCCTAAGGCTAATCCAGGTCCTATATATGCATTTGCATTCGATAATAAAAGCAAATAGATCAAAAAAGAAATTTTTAATATTTTAGTCACAACTTTTATTATTAATACTATTTAAAATTTTTTCATCTAAATTCTCATAATATCTAGACCAATTTAATAAATAAATATTATTATTCGAAGCTCTATTGATGTATTCCCATTTAATATTCCCTTTTTTATCCACTCTCATTAATCTTCCTGAGTCAGTAAGCTCAACAAAAACATCTCCATTTTTTAATAAAGCATGTAGACCTCCTGTCAGTGTATGAGCATTATTGTCAACAAAAGCTTTATCAAAGGGCCGTCTAAACTCATTAGTTTTAAAATCAAATATAACAACAGAACTTGAACCATCGACTCTAGATTTTGTAAAATTGTCTAAGTTATTGTCAAAGACCGATATTTCAGTTTCATTTATTATATCTACATCGTGTTGAAATACCCAGGGCCCTTGGCTATACCATAAAATTTTGTTTTCACTTGGCCTATAAAGAAATACCATTGATATATTTCTTAAACTTATAAAGACGTCTCCCTTTTTCCAATACTGTGTATCTTTAATAACTGGTTGAATATCATTTAAATGTAAAGGATCTTTGTTTTCACCTGTTGGGAAAATCAAACTTTCTAAACCATTTTCTCTTAAAATAGAAATGATAGTTTTTTTAAATAATATTTTACCTTCAGATGAGATCTTTACTATTTCATCATCATGAAAAAAATTCATATTTTGTGAAATATCACTCTCATTGATATCTAGATTGATACCCTTAGTATTTATCGGAAACGACCATGAAGGTATCCAAAAATTTCCTTCAAAATCTTTCTCATTGCTATGATGAAAACCTCCATCAATTACCCATTCCAATTCTGAACAAATATTAATTTTTATCAAAGGAGATTCAGAATGCGTAATTAAACTTCCATCGGAGTTTAAATAAGGGTGGAACATTCTGTATCTATTTGGGCTATTATCTCTTTCTACATTAATAAAGTTTTTAGGAAGATTTGATAAAGAATTAATCTTTTTTATATTAGGCTTCCAAGTATGTATTACTCTATTTTTATCAATACTAATTAATTCAACGAATGATCGTCTTTCATCATGGTCATATCTAGATAAAAGAATGAAACCTCTTAAATCACTTTTAAATTTACTGTTTTTTATCAATCCAGATCTATTTTTAAAACTGTTTTTATCTCCTCTAACGAAATCATCATCAGATTTTAACAATAATTCTTTTACGTTTTGTGGAATCATAGCGATAGTTTTTGCAGTTTTACTTCTTAAAACTAGTGAACCAAAAAGTATTGAGAATAAAATTGATAAAACAATAGTAAAAATTAATATCCACAAACTGATCTTTTTGAACATTAATTTTTCTAAATTCATTATTTATACAAATTCTATTGTTATCGATTTTTTTGCAATATATTATTAATTTATGAATAATAATAATTATTCTTATTTAGTTCAAGCTTTACATCATCTAGTTTTAGGAAATAAATTTATACCTGAACTGCTTCACGATATAGAAAAATTAATTTATAAAAAAAAATTTTTAGATGTCACAAATAATAACCACATTTTCATTAACGGATTGGCTAGATCTGGGTCAACAATATTAATGAGATCCATATTTGATACGAAAGAATTTTCATCTCTGACATATCGAGATATGCCTTTTATCATTTCACCCAATATTTGGAGTTTAATCTCAAAAAAATTAAAGAAAAAAAACGCTTCCCAGCGATTGCATGGTGATAATATTTTTATTGATTTAGACTCACCTGAGCAATTAGAGGAAGCATTCTGGAAGCTTAAAGATGATAAATTATATATAGGTAAAAATGAATTAAAATCTTATCAGGTTAAAAAGGACATAATTGAAGAATATAAAAAATTTATCAATCTTGTATTGATTAAATATAAAAAAGATAACTATCTTACAAAAAATAATAATAATATTTTAAGATTAGACTCTTTAAGAAAAGCTTTTCCTTTCAGTTTAATCTTAATAACTTTTAGAGATCCTATTGATCAATCACTCTCACTTTTACGGCAGCACACTTTGTTTTCTGAAATACAAAAAAAAAATACCTTTACTAAAAGTTACATGAAATTTCTTGCTCATCATGAATTTGGTCTTTTACAAAAACCTTTTGTATTTAATGAGATAAATTCAAAAAAATATTTAAATAAAAATGATATTAATTATTGGCTTGAGCAATGGATATATGTATATGAAAATTTACTTAAAATGAATTTTGTTAATTCTGATTACTCTCATTTTATATGTTATGAGGAGCTTCTAAAAAATCCAAAATCTATTTTTGACAAAATTAAAAAATTAACAAATTTTACAGCCCTTGAAAAAATTGATACAAAAAAATTTATTATACAAAAGAAAAAAAAAAATAAAATTTTAAATTTAAATGAAAATTTAGTAAATGAGGCTAAAAAAATCTACCAAAAATTAAGAAATAATTTTTAAGTTTTAAGAATTTTTAGATTTTTTTTCTATATCTTTCAAAATTTCATTAGCATAAAAATCTGCATTTTTTTCGGAAACTTTAAAATTATAATTTTCTGGCGGCTCAAACATATGATTGGTATCATCAAACCTTCCTTTTTCAATTGTGTTTACCCATACTACATAGTCTGCGTTAAAAAGTTTTCTCGCCTCCTTAGTTGGACAAATAAAATCTGCCACAACATGTTTGTTATTTTCTTTTATTCTTGTTGCTGTGTCTGCCATTCTTTTAGCTTGTCTAATTCTACCTTCTTTAGAAAAATCCCAATCATTAGCTTCTTTTCTGATTTTATCAGCATTTAACCATTCTGCTTTTAGCAAAGGAACTAATTTAGATGCTAAAGTTGTCTTACCTGCACCAGGTAAACCCATAATTAGAATTTTTAATTTTTTCATATAAGTGTTTTAAATCAGTATATGCTTTTTAACAAGAATTAACCAAATGTCCTTAAATAAAAAATATTTTTTAAATGAAATTGGTTATTTAAAAGAAGTTAACAAAATCATGAATTGATGAATTCTAAATTTGAATTTAATTTAATTTATTGATAAGTATGAGTTTAATTAAATGGGCCTGTAGCTCAGTTGGTTAGAGCAGTACACTCATAATGTATTGGTCCCAGGTTCGAGTCCTGGCGGGCCCACCAAATTAATTAGAGATAAATTCGCTTAACTTTTCTATTAGGACATTTACATCGTTATCATTTGAATTCAAAATTGATGCAAATTCCTCTTTTTGTGTTCTTGCTAGACTTAAACCTTCCACAATTAAATCTCTGATTAAAGGTTTTTGCGGATTCTTAGTGTAGATCCTCCAATCAACTTTAATTTCTGGAGATTTCACACTTTCAGCGATTTTTGATTTAACGATTGTATAATTTGAACTTTTTTGTTCAGATTCTAAAACTTCAAATTTCTGAGATGAATAATCAGTCAATCTAGATGTTAAACTTTTCAAAAAATACTTTTGGAAAAGATTTTGATATGTATCAATTGTTTTCTCATCTAAATCTTTCCTTATTTGTCCCAATGTATACAATCCTAAAGCCTTTATATCTACATTTTCAGTTGCAATTTTTTCAATAAACTCATTTTTTTCTATTTCAGTAAGTGATTTGTCGCTTAAAGTTTTAATTGCATCGTCTACAAGTTCTTGTATAAAAATTTTTGGTTCAGAATTGTAAGTGACTGCTTTAAGAGGGGCTAAATAAAGGATAAATACAGATAGAAGAAAAATTAATTTTTTTTTCATGAAAAAAATTTTTTTTACTTATCTAAATCACTCCATGCGTCGTCATCTGAGCTAGACTTGTTTTTAATTTTTTTAGACCTATCTTGAAGATATAAACTTTTAGTTGCAGCGTAGAGATCTATAGAATTTTTTTCTAAACTTTCAAAATTTGTCATATTATCTCCTCTGAAATCAACCGCTGTAGCTGCCTTCACCCCTACATAATCTATTTTACTTCCAGACAAATTTTTAATTTCTTTCTCATGCCAAGTTATCCTAGCGAATGCATCTAAATAATTATTATCAACAACCATTCCAAAAGAGTCTCTTAAAGTTGTTGGACCCAAAATCGGTAAAACAAAATAACACCCACCTTCTAATCCATAAGAGCCTAAGGTTTGACCTAAATCTTCTTTTTGATTTTCCAGACCTAATGCGGCTGCAGGATTACCCAGTCCTAAAATTCCTACCGTTGAGTTGACCAAAAAGCTTCCAGTAGCATGTCCAGCTAAACGGATCTCACCTTGAAGCAGATGATTAGGAATAGATAATAAAGTTGCTATATTTGAGGTGAAATTTCCGGTTCCATTTCTTATTGGTTCTGGTAACTTATTATAAACTTTAGCGACTGGCTCTAGAATAACGTTATCAAATCCTTGATTAAATTTGAATATGCCTCTACTTACTTTTTCAAAACACTCATTTTCTGACTGCGCGTTGGCATTTAAAATTAATAAAGTATTTAATATAATTGCGTAAATAATAATTTGTATTTTTTTAATTCCCATAACTGCTATATATATAATAAAGTCAGATAATGCACATAATTCATGCCTTTATTTTGTAAGAATTTATATATAAATTTTGTTAATTTTGAAGAATAATTGGGGCTATAAATGAGCTTTAAAGTAGATAAATCGTCAAATTTTTCCAAAAAAGGAAGAACATCAAAAAAAATACATTTTTTGGTTATTCACTATACTGGAATGCAATCTGCGCGTGTATCTATGGAAAGGTTAAAAAACCCTAAATCCAAAGTAAGTTGTCACTACTTCATAAAAAGAGATGGAACGATTTATAGAATGGTTGAAGACAATAAAATTGCTTGGCATGCAGGAAAATCACATTGGAGAGAAAAAACGGACTTGAACAGATATTCGTTAGGAATAGAAGTTCAAAACAAAGGGCATTTTATTAGCTATCAAAATTTTCCTAAAAAACAAATTTTTTCTCTAATTAGACTAATTAAAAAGCTGATGAAAAAATACAAGATTAGAAAAGAAAATGTTTTAGGACACTCGGATATTGCCCCTTTACGAAAACTTGATCCAGGTGAAAAATTCCCTTGGGAGTTTTTAAGCTCAAAGGGGGTGGCTATTTGGTATCCAAAATTTAAGTTAAAAAAATTTAATTTTTCATCAAAAGAAAGAAGAAAAATTTTTTTTAAAAACGTCTTCAAAATTGGTTATAGGTTTTTTAATTTATCCAAGCACTCTAAAAGAGATCGAAAAGTAATTACGGCTTTTCAAAGAAGATTCTTACCTAAAGAGGTTAATGGAAAAATAACCGATAAAACCCTTAAAATTAGCCAATTATTGTCTTAAATTGCTTAATATACTTGATTTTTAAGTTAATAAATAATACTTAATTATCGCCAGATAATTGGATAGTCGCTATCGATTAGATAGAGGAAAGTCCGGGCTCCGTAAAGACAATTTGCCAGTTAACGGCTGGCGAGGGCGACCTCAGGGCTAGTGCCACAGAAATAAACCGCCTAATCAGGGCAAGGGTGAAATGGTGTGGTAAGAGCACACCGGGTTTTTGGTAACAAAAATCGCTAGGTAAACCCCAGATGGAGCAAGGCTAAATAGGGATGACACTGCGTTTAACGCTAAAAACAGTCTTTAGTTCGTCATCCGGGTTAGCTGCTTGAGCATATTTGTAAAAATATGCCTAGATAAATGACTTCTTAAATGACAGAACCCGGCTTATAGATTATCTGGCAATATCTTAAAAACCCATCAAAATGTTCTTTATTTGTACTTTTGTTAGTTAAAACTATTATATTGACTAACCTGCTAAATCCCATATGATCCCAAATAATCCCAAATTGGAGGATTTATTGATTATTAAAAAAACAAAAAGAAAATTTAATAAGTATGTTTTTATCAAGTTACGAAAACAAAATAGACAAAAAAGGGAGGGTTTCAGTGCCTGCATCATTTAGATCCTTTTTAACAACCCAAGGTTACAATGGTTTTGTATCTTATCCCTCTTTTAGCAATCCAGCACTCGAGTGTTGCACTCAAGAAAGAATTGAAAAATTATCCAACTCAATAGACTCATTAAATCCGTTTGAGGAAAAAAGAGATTATTTTGCAACTGCAGTTTTATCTGATAGCTCTAACCTTATTTTCGATACTGAGGGCAGAGTACAATTCCCTAAAAAACTTTTAAATTTTGCAAAAATTAAAAGTGATATTTTATTTGTGGGTTTAGGTAAAACTTTCCAAGTTTGGAGTCCTAAAAATTTTGAAAAATTTAAATCTTTTGCAAGGAAAAAAGCCTTACAAAGTAGATCAACACTAAAGTGGGATAACAATAATCAATAATAAAAAAAGGAGGGGGATATGAGCATTAATGTTGGAGGAGGCGAATTAAAAGAATTAAAACCAAGAATTTTGGTCATGGGAATAGGTGGAGCAGGTGGCAACGCAATAAATTCTATGATTGAGTCTGGCATGCAGGGAGTTGAGTTTGTTGCTGTAAACACCGATGCACAAGATTTAAGAGTGAACAAAGCTGATGCTAAAATTCAAATTGGAATGAATTTGACCAAAGGTTTGGGAGCGGGAGCTAAAAATGATATAGGACAAGCCGCTGCGGATGAGTCTTTAAACGAAATAGTGAGTTACATTCAAGGTAGTAATATGATCTTTATCACTGCTGGAATGGGTGGTGGCACAGGAACCGGGGCTTCGCATGTAATTGCAAGAGCAGCAAAAGAATTAAATATCTTAACAGTTGGGGTAACAACTCTTCCGTTTGCTTATGAAGGTCCAAAAAGAATGAGAAGAGCTATCGAAGGCTTAGAAGAATTAAAAAAACATTTAGATACAGTAATTGTTGTTCCTAATCAAAATCTTTTTAAGATAGCAAATGAGTCAACAACATTCGAGGATTCATTTTCTTTATCAAATGATGTTCTAAAGCACGGAGTTCAAAGCGTAACAGATCTAATGGTAAGACCAGGAATGATAAACTTAGATTTTGCTGACGTTGAAACTGTAATGAGTGCAATGGGCAAAGCAATGATGGGAACCGGGGAAGCAGAAGGTGAGAATAGAGCAATGGCTGCAACTGAATTGGCTTTAAACAATCCTTTAATTGATGAATATTCTTTAAAGGGAGCCAAAGGTCTTTTGGTAAATATTACCGGTGGAAAAGATATTACTTTGTTTGAAGTTGATCAATCTGTTAACAAGATAAGAGCAGAGGTAGACTCTGAAGCTGAACTGATCTTTGGTGCAATCAAAGATGAAAATATGGATGGGAAAATTAGGGTATCAGTTGTTGCAACTTCTCTAGATGGTCATAGACCTGAGTCGAAAACTGTATTGAATATGGTCAATAGAATTCAAAATAGAAACCCAGGATATTCTGACAACTTTTTCAAAAATCCTAATATTGAACAAAGCACTATAAGTTCGATTGATGGCGCAACAGCTTTAAAGCTAGACCAACAATTAGAAATTGACACATCTCCTCAAAGTTATGACGATACATTATCCAAAGAAGATACTTCTGAAAATATCAGTATTAGCGAAGTTGATAATTCTCAGGGTATTTCCATCGAAAACGCATCTTACATAGAAAAAAATATTGATGTTGATAACAAGCCGGATAGTTCTGCTTTGGAAGAAGATTATACACCAAAATTATTTTCTGAGAATAATAATTCAACAGAAAACGAGATGTCTCAGAGTGATAAGTTATTTGATAAAAGCCCAATAGAGGATGACGAAGAATTTGAGATACCAGCTTTTTTAAGGAAGCAAAAGTTTTAGTGCAAATTCTTGCAAAAATTAATGACATTACCCCACAAATCACTGGAAGCAAAACATCTTCCAGTGATGCTCAATGAGGTATTAAAAATTTGCAATCCTAAAAGCGGGGGAGTTTTTATGGATTGCACCTTTGGAGGCGGAGGTTATTCAAAAGAATTACTTAAATTTGAGTCAGTAAAAGTTGTAGCTATTGATAGAGATAATCATACAATTAAAATTGCTAATGAAATAAAAGATAAATTTCAGTCAAGATTTATATTTCACAATAAAAAATTTAGCAGTTTAGACTCAGTAGCTTCAAGTAAATTTGATGCAATAATTTTTGACCTCGGTTTATCTTCAATTCAATTAGATAATCTATCTAGAGGATTTTCATTTAAATCTAGAGACGAATTAAACATGATGATGGGACAAACAAATACATCTGCCAAAAAAGCTATAAATTCATTGAGTATAAAATCTTTGAAAGAAATAATTAAAACATTTGGAGATGAGGAGGATGCCTCAAAAATAGCAAAAAATATCGTAAAGCATAGAACTATTAACCAGATAAAAACCACCGATGAACTGGTAAGCATTATTAAGAGTTCTAAAAAAAAAAACTATAAAAAAAATATAGATGAATGTACGAAAACTTTTCAAGCTATTCGTATTTTTGTTAACAAAGAAATAACGGAATTAATCGAAGGTATTATTAAAGCATCTCAAGTTCTTAAACCAGGTGGCAAATTAATTATAGTAAGCTTTCATTCTATCGAAGATAAAATTGTGAAATTTTTTTTTAAAAATTTTTCAAAAAATAAATCAAGAGCAAATAAATATTTTCCTGATATGAAAAGTAATTTGTCTCTATTCGAGAATTATAAAAATAAAGTCATAAAGGCGACATTAAGTGAAATAAAAAAAAATCCTAGATCAAGATCAGCTAAACTACGTTTTGCAATCAGGAGTAAAGATGAGTTTATGGATCCAAAAGATTTAAGAGAAAAATTTAAATATTTGACAGATTTGGAGAAAAGAATTGCTTAACTCGAAATTAATAATTTCAATTGTGTTTTTTTCATTTTTACTTTTTTGCACGTCAATCGTAAAAAATAAAACTAGGGTTATAGAAAAAAATATTGCAATATATGAAAAAAAAATTTCTTACCTAGAGAAAGAACTTCACGAAAGTCAATTAGATTTTTATTATTTAACTTCTCCAAAATTATTACAAGAAAAAATGTTTTTTTTAACAAATGAAAAGTATCATTATATGAGTCTGTCAAAAATTTATCTCAATTATGATGATTTTATAAATGAACAAAAAAAGATTTCAAAAAAATAGTTTATGAGGAAGAAAAAAACAAAAAAAAATTTTAATTCAAATCAACAAAGCTTTTTCTTTGAAGATTATTTAAGTACAAATCAAAATTTTGATAAACAAAAAAATAATACTATTAACGATGATAGGGTGTATTTACTCTTTTTTTCATTTTTTTCCCTAATTTTTATTTTTTCTCTTAAAATAATTTTTATTTCAATTCAAAACTACAGTTTGCCTGAAACAGAAATGCATATTAATAACTTCGCACCTTTAAGAGGTGATATTGTAGATAGAAATGGAATTTTACTTTCGAGAAATATCACAGCTTACCATGCAGCCGTCAAACCAAATTTAATTAAAGACAAAAAAAAATTTATAGTTAAGGTTAAATTAGCTTTTCCAGATGTAGATAGCAAAAAACTTGTAAAAAATTTAAATAAAAAAAAATATTTTTATTTAAAGAAAAGATTGACTGACTCACAAAAAGAGAAACTATGGAAACTTGGTGAGAAAGGAATAATATTTGAGCCATTTCAAACTAGAGTTTATCCTCATGCGGACCTTTACAGTCATATTATTGGCCAAACAGATTATGATAATTATGGTATTTCAGGTGTAGAAAATTATTATGATAATTATTTGAGTAATAAAAAAAATTTTAACAAACCGCTCAAACTGTCTTTAGATACTAATTTACAATTTCTCATCAAACAAGAACTTGAAGATGCACTAAAAATTTTTAGAGCTAAGGGTGCTGCATCATTGTTAATGGACGCTGAAAATGGAGAAGTCTTATCTTTAGTTTCACTTCCTGATTTTAATATAAACAAAAGGGAAGATGTTAGAAACATAGATTATATGAATAAAATTACAAAAGGAGTATTTGAATTAGGATCAATTTTTAAAACATTTACAATCGCTTTAGCTTTAGAAGAAGAGATAGTAGACGCAAATACAATTATAAATAATATTCAAAAAAAAATAAGTTGCTCGGTACATAAGATTTCGGATATTAAAGAATTCCCAAATTCAATGTCAGTAGAGGAAATATTGATTCAATCCTCCAATGTTGGAACTGTGAAAATTGCAAGAAAAATCGGTGAAGAAAAATATAAAAATTTTTTGAAAGAATTAAATCTTCTAAATAGTCCTAAATTTGAATTAGATGAAATTGGAGTTCCAATTCCATTTAATTGGAACAAATGTAAGCTTGAAACAGTCTCTTTTGGTCACGGTATTACTACGACACCACTACAAGCTGCAGCAGCATATGCCAGTTTGATTAATGGCGGTAAATTAATTTTACCGACCCTTGAAAAAAATAAAAATAATAAAGTTAAATTTAAGAGAATAGTTTCTGAAGAAACAAGCAAAAAAATAAAAAATATTTTAAGAAAAGTCGTGACCGATGAAAAAGGCACAGCTAGTTTGGCAAATATTTATGGTTATAACGTATCTGGGAAAACTGGAACATCGCAATACTATGATAATGAGAATAAAAATATTAATACATTTATATCATTTTTCACGGTATCAAAAAAAAATTATATTGTCTTAGTAATGCTAGATGATCCAAAAATAGCAAGAGATCTTACTTATAATTATAGAGGCATGAAAATTAAAGGAACAAGAAATGAGGCCGGTTGGAACACAGTTTATTCCACAGGCAAAATTATAGAAAAAATTGGACCTATTTTAGCCATAAATAATAAACAAGTTCCATATCAACATGTTGTTAAAAAAACTAATTAAAAATTGCCCCCTCAACCTCTCTAAGATAGAGGTTAAAGGAATATCTTCCGATACAAGAAATATTAAAAAAGGGGATCTATTTTTTGCTTTAAAGGGTTCAAATTATAATGGTGAAAAATATATAAACGAGGCTTTGAAAAAAGGTGCCTGTGCGATAGTAAGTTCTAAAAAAGTTAAAGATAATTTTAAGATTATTAAAGCAAAAAATATAAGAGATTATTTAGGCCAAATTTGCTCGAAGTTTTATTATAAAAAACCAAAAAATATCATAGCTGTTACAGGAACAAATGGAAAAAGTTCTGTAGCAGATTTCTTCCATCAAATTTTGACAATAAATAATTTACCCGTAGCGACAATTGGAACATTAGGAATAAAAATAAAAACAATTAAAAGGAATAGTCTTACAAGTCCAGACGTAATAAGTTTACATAAAGAATTGTTTAGTCTTAAAAAGAAAAAAATTGATAATGTTTTAATAGAGGCATCAAGTCACGGACTAAAGCAAGGCAGAATCGAAGGAATAAACTTAAAGGCTGGGATTTTTACAAATTTTAGCCAGGATCATATGGATTACCACAAAAATATGAAAAACTATTTTAATTCTAAAATGATATTATTAAAAAAAATATTGAAAGCTAAAGATAATATTATTTTAGATAAAAATATCCCAGAATTTAAGAAGATTAATACAATTGCTAAAAAAAAAAAATTGAAAATTAAACTTTCAAACCTTTTGGCAAATAAATATGATTTAAAAAATTTCAAACTTATAGGTGATTTCCAAAAAAAAAATTTATTAATGGCTATACAAGCTTGTGAAATCCTTGGAATTAGTAAACATAAAATTTCAAAGTGTTTAAGTAAATTAAAAAGTGTTAGAGGAAGACTAGAATTAGCTAGACAATTTCCTGATAAAACAAAAGTCTTTATAGACTTTGCACATACTCCTGATGCTATTCAGAATGCAATTAATTCACTTAAATCTCATTTTAATAGAAACATAACTATAGTTTTTGGATGTGGGGGAGAAAGAGATAAAGAAAAAAGAAAAAAAATAGGCAAAATTGTTAATAAACTCTGTAATAAAATTTTTGTTACTGACGATAACCCAAGAAGAGAAAAACCCAGTTTAATCAGAAAAGCTATTATCCAAAATATAGACAAAAAAAAAGTAATAGAAAAAGGGAATAGAGCTCAGGCGATTCATACTGCGATAAAACAATCAAACGCAAATGAAATAATTTTAATTGCTGGAAAAGGTCACGAAGATCTCCAAGATTATGGTAAAAAGAAAATTAAAATTTCAGACTTTAAAATAGTAAAAAATTTTAATACAAAAAAAATTAAATCGAAAAAATTAGGCAATTTGCATGCAAATAATTTTTTAATAAATAAAATTATCAAATCTAAAACTAATAAAGGTTTTCTTGGTGTCTCTATAGACTCTAAGACGACAAAAAAAGAAAATTTATTTATTGCCATTAAAGGTAAAAATAAAGACGGTCATAGTTTTCTTAGAGAATCCCTTTCTAAGGGTGCAAATTATTGTGTAGTCTCAAGAAAAAATAATAATCATTCAAAAAATAAATTAATTAAAGTGTCTAACACATATAACTTTCTTAAAAAACTTGCTTTATTAAAAAGAAATCATACGAATGCAAAAATAATAGCTGTAACAGGTAGTTCTGGGAAAACATCAGTAAAAGACTTAATTGGTAATTTAATTAAAAATTATGGAGAAACCTATTTTTCACCAAGATCATTCAACAATTCATTTGGAGTTCCATTAAGTTTATGCAATCTTGAACAAGAACATAAGTATGGCGTATTTGAAATTGGAATGAGTAAAAAAGGAGAAATTGATTTTCTTTCAAATATCGTAAAACCAAATATTGCTATAATTACAAATGTAGCTGAAGCACATATTGAAAACTTTAAAAATCTAAGTCATATAGCAAAAGCGAAGGGAGAGATAATCAATAACATTTCAAAACCTGGAAATTTAATTATTGATAGAGACGGAAAATTTTTTGGTTATTTTAATTCTGTTGCAAAAAAAAGAAAAATAAACGTTATTTCTGTTGGATTTAATAGATTTTCAGACATTAGAATTAAGAATGTAAAAAATTTTGGTAATCACAAATTATTGACAGTAAAATCATTTCGAAAAGAATATAAATTTAAAATAAGAGGGCAAATAGAAAAAAATATTTTGTTTGCAGTAGCTGTTTTAGAAATTCTCAATCTAAATATTGATAAGATTAAAAATAAAATCCAAAATATTAAAATATTGGGGGGAAGAGGAAAAATATTTAAAGTAAAGTATAAAAATTTTAATTTTAATTTGATAGATGAAAGTTATAATGCAAACCCACTTTCAATAAAACAATCAATTATAAATTTATCTAATATAAAAGATAATAACAAAAAATATGTTTTATTAGGAGATATGTTGGAGTTAGGAAATAAATCTAAAATTCTACATAAAAAATTATCACCTATTATAAATGAGTCAAAAATTGATAAATTATTTATCCACGGAAATCATATAATGAATACTTATAAAAATATTAAAAAGAGCAAGAGAGGCAATATTCTACAATATAAATCAGATTTTAAAGATTTGTTACTTCCAATTTTACAAAATAATGACTATTTGATGATAAAAGGATCAAACGCAACTGGATTGAACGAAATTACTAAAAACTTAACTAAAGGAAGAATCAATGCTCTTTAATTTTTTAACATCTCTAATTGAGCAATATTCATTTTTAAACGTATTTAAATATTTAACTTTTAGAACTGGTTTATCTTTAATGACTTCGCTAATAATTGTTTTTTTAATTGGTGGACCATTGATTAAATTTTTTTCAAAAATGGATATAACTGGACCTATTCGCCAAGATGGACCAATCGACCATATAATTAAAAAGTCTGGTACACCAACGATGGGCGGAATAATAATTATCATTGGAATGCTTACTAGCACTCTTTTATGGGCTGATCTAAATAATATTTATATTTGGTCATTAATATTTATATCTATAAGCTTAGGCACTTTAGGATTTATCGACGATTTGCTTAAAATTAAGTATAGGAATTCAATTGGATTAAATTCAAAACTTAAGTTTTTTGGACAATTTATTATTGGACTAATAACTCTTTTAATAATAATTTATTTATCAGAACATGCATATATTAATAATGTTTACTTCCCGTTTTTTAAAAATTTAATAATTGATTTAGGAATATTTTTTATTCCTTTCGGACTATTTGTTATTATAGGGTCATCTAATGCAGTGAATTTAACTGATGGGCTTGATGGTTTAGCTACTGTTCCTATAATGTTAGTAGCATTATCTTTCACATTTATAAGTTATGTTGTTGGGAATATTATTTTTTCTGAATATTTACAAATTCAATATATTCCGGGGGTTGGTGAGACTGCTATTTTCTGTGGTGCGATTGTGGGATCTTGTCTAGGCTTCCTTTGGTATAATGCTCCTCCAGCAAAAATATTTATGGGAGACACCGGCTCGTTGTCTCTTGGAGGATCTTTAGCTGCTGTAGCAATAATAGTAAAACATGAAATTGTTCTAGCGATTATAGGGGGATTATTTGTTTTGGAAACAGTTTCTGTAATAATTCAGGTGATATCTTTTAAATTAACCGGGAAGAGAGTTTTCATGATGGCTCCTATTCATCATCACTTTGAAAAGAAGGGATGGGCTGAGTCTACTATTGTAATTAGATTTTGGATCATTGCTATTATTTTAGCTTTAATTGGACTAGCAACACTTAAATTAAGATAATGCGTGAATTATTTAATTTTAAAAATAAAAATTTTGCTGTTTATGGCTTAGGTTTGACGGGAAAGTCTGTTGTTAATTTTTTAAAGCAAAATAAAGCAAAAAAAATTTTTACTTGGGACGATCATTTAAATAAATCAAATGAAAAACTAAAAGATAAATTCAAAAAAAATTTAAATAGCGTAGATTTCATAGTTATGAGTCCTGGGATAAATATTAACAATTCGATATTTAAAAAAATTTTATTAAAAAATAATAAAAAAATAATATCTGATTTAGACTTATTCTTTTTGAAAAATGAGGTAAAAAAATCAATAATAATTACTGGTACAAATGGAAAATCTACTACGTGTTCATTAATTCATCACATTTTTAAAAAGAACAATATACAGAGTAAATTAGCAGGAAACATAGGACATCCAATTCTTAATTTAAAATTTTTACACAACGTTATTTACATTATTGAAGCTTCCTCTTTTCAATTGGAATATTCTAAGTTCATTAAACCTCATTGTGCAGCTATTTTAAATATTTCAAAAGACCACTTAGATTGGCATGGTTCAATAAAACAATATACAAATTCAAAAATTAAAATTTTTAATAATCAAGTTAAAAATGATGTTGCTTTTTTGAATGACTCAAATCTAAAAAAACTTTTCTTAAGTAAAGAATTTCACGCAAAATTAAAATTTATAAAAAAAAATCCTATTAACCTGCGCAACTTTAAAAATGAATATCTTAGATTAGAAGCTAATAAACAAAACATAATGTTTGCGTATTCTATATCTAAATTTTTTAGAATTAATAAAAAAAATTTTTTGAAATCATTAATTTCTTTTAAAGGGCTTAAACATCGACATGAAATTTTTTTTAAATTTAAAAATAATCTCTTTATTAATGACTCTAAAGCTACTTCTTTCGAGTCGACAAAATATGCTTTGCAGTCAAACAATAACATTATTTGGATTACTGGGGGACAACCAAAAAAAAATGATAAAATGAATATTCAAAAATTTAAAAAAAAGATTAAGAAAGTTTATATAATTGGAAATCACACTAGTTTTTTTGCAAAACAAATAAAAAATAAAGTTAAGTATGAAATAACTAATAATTTAACAACTACTATAAGAAAGATTTTTAAATTTTTAGTTAGAAAAGAAAAATTAACAATTCTTTTTAGCCCAGCAAGCGCATCATACGACCAATACAGTAACTTTGTTGAGAGAGGAGAAAAATTTAAAAAATTGGTAAAATTCTATGCTAAAAAATTTAATTAATCCCGATAGATTGAATGATTATTGGAGAAATATTGACAAAAATATATTGTTCAGTTTTTTAGTTTTATTTTTTTTAGGAGTCTTTTTTTCTTTTTCTTCAACTTCTTCGCTAGCAGGGGAAAGATTAAATAAAGACTTCTATCACTATTTTTCAAGACATTTTCTATTTGCACTGTTATCTATGTCCATAATGTTTTTAATATCTTATTTAAAGATATCTTTCTTACAAAAAACTATTTTGCCAATCTTTATAGTCTCGCTTACTCTGTTGATTTTAGTTCCCTTTGTTGGAGTTGAGATTAAGGGTGCAAAAAGGTGGTTAGATTTAATTTTCTTCCGATTACAACCGATTGAGATAATTAAACCTTTTTTCGTTTTATTAACTGCAAGTTTAATTTGCAAAAATAAAGATAGATCAAATTATTCTTATTTTTTGAGTTTAATTTTATTATCGTTCATAATAATTTTACTTTTAAATCAACCTGATGTTGGTCAATCAATTCTGTTAATCACAACATGGATATCTATAGTATTTATTTCAGGAATTAAAATAAGTTATATATTATTAATATTTGGTTTTTTACTTTTGTTTGGCATCGCCCTTTTAACTGCTTTCCCTGAGAAATTTGGATACATAACTTTAAGATTAAATACTTTTTTTGATCCGAGTAAAGGTGATAGCTTTCAAACCGACAAAGCTTTAGCTGCAATTAAATTAGGTGGGCTTAAAGGCCAAGGAATGGGTGAGGGAATTTTAAAAGAGAGTGTTCCTGAAGCACATACCGACTATATTATAGCAGTTATAACCGAAGAATATGGATCAATAATTTCTATACTTGTAGTAACAATATTTTTATACATTTCTTACAAAATTATAAAAAATTGTATCAAAATTAATGACAAGAATTTGAAAATTTCATTATGTGGATTATCTTCATTGTTAATTTTTCAAACATTTATACACATCGGAGTTAATACTAGTTTATTACCTACTACAGGCATGACATTACCTTTTTTAAGTTACGGCGGGTCCTCTTTAATAGGTAGTGCAATTTTGGCTGGTGTAATTTTAAATTTTACTAAAAATAGATTTAAAAATAATGAATAAAAATAATAACATAATTGTGGCTACGGGAGGGACTGGAGGACATATATTTCCTGCTGCTAGTCTAGCTAATAACTTGCATAAAAGTGGATTTAACATCACTATAACAACTGACGAGAGAGGACTAAAATTTATTGACAAAAAATTTTTAATAAAAACTAAATTAATAAACAGTTCTTCTTTTAATAAAAAGAAAAAAGCACTTTCTGCGTTTAGAATAATTATCTCATTATTTCAGTCATTAATCTATCTTATTCATAACAGGCCAAAATTTATTTTTGGAATGGGTGGATACGCTTCTTTTCCAATATGTTTTGCTGGCTTGATTTTAAGGATACCTTTCATAATTTATGAGAATAATTTATTAATTGGTAAAGCAAATAAATTTCTTGCCCCATTTGCCAAAAAAATCTTTGTTTCATACATAAATATCGAAGGTATAAATAAAAAATATGAAAATAAAATTGTGGTAGTAGGCAATATTCTTAGAGAAAATATTATAAATTTCAAAGGTAATGATAAAAAAATAGGCAATGATTTAAACATATTAGTTCTAGGCGGAAGTCAAGCAGCAAAAATTTTTGCAGAAATCTTACCTGAAATATTTATTCAGTGTAAAAAAAATCAAATAAATTTAAAGGTTTATCAGCAGTGTCTGAATGAACAAAAATTTGTTTTAAAAGAGAAATATGAAAAGTATGCTGTAAAACATGAACTTTTTAATTTTACCTTTGATATTTTAAAATATTATAATCTTTCAAATCTAGTAATAACAAGAGCAGGTTCTTCTGCCCTTGCAGAATTTTTAAATTGTAAAATTCCAATTATTGCAATACCTCTTGCAACTTCAGCAGAGAATCATCAACTTAAAAATGCTCAGTTTTTTATGGATAAAGGTTTTGGTATCATGATCGAGGAAAAAAATATAAAAAGTAAATTATATGATTTGCTTCAATCAATACATAAAGATAAATCGTTGTTAAATAAAATAAAAGCAAATCAAAAAAAATATTCAGACGAAAATGTTTTTATGATTATAAAAAAAGAAATAACAAAATTATTTTATGAAAATTAATATTGGTCAAAAAGAAATAATTCACTTCATCGGCATTGGTGGAATAGGAATGAGTGGACTTGCTCAAATTATGAAAGTTATGGGTTTTAAAGTTCAAGGCAGTGATTCTAGTATGAACAAAAATATTGAAAATTGTAAAAAACTAGGAATTAAGTTTTTTCATGGTCAGAAAAAAAAAAATATCAGAGATGCAACCATATTAGTCAAATCATCAGCAATAAAGAATAATAATCAAGAAATAAGAGAGGCAAAAATAAAAAAATTACCAGTGTTCGAAAGAGTAGAGATGCTATCCAATATTGTTTCATTAAAAAAAAACATTATTGTTTCAGGCTCTCACGGTAAAACTACTACTACTTCGTTAGTATCAAAAATCCTTTTAGAGTCTAAATTAGATCCCACCATAATAAACGGAGGAGTTATAAATTCTATAAAAAATAATGCGAAACTTGGCAAGGGTGATTGGGCTGTATTAGAAGCAGATGAGTCTGATGGAAGCTTCCTTAAGCTTCCAATAAATTACTCAATTGTAACCAATATCGATGAGGAACATATTGACTATTATAAAAATTATAAAAATTTGGAAAATTCTTTTATCAAATTTATCAACAAAACTCCTCCAATCGGAAAATGTATCATTTGTATAGATGATAAAAATATTAAAAGATTGAAAAAAAAAATTAAAACTAAAAATATTTTAACCTATGGTTTTAATTCTAATTCAGATTATCAAATAGTTAAACCAAAATATAATATAAAAAATAGTAAATTTGATCTTGTTGTAAAAAACTTTTTAGGAAAAAAAATAATTATTAAAAATATTGTTTTAAACTTAATGGGAAAACACAATATATATAATTCTGCTGCAGCCATCAGCGTGTGTATTAACTTAGGAATTAAAATAAATGTTATTAAAAAAGCCTTACGCAAATTTACTGGTGTACAGCGAAGAATGACTAAAATTTTTGAAAAAAATGAAAATATATTTTATGACGATTATGCTCATCATCCAACTGAAATATTTTCCGTTTTGGAAGGAATAAAAAAGGTATCTAAAAATAAAAAAATTACTTCTGTTTTCCAACCTCACAGATACACTCGAGTCAATTCGTTAAAGCAAGAGTTCTCAAAATCATTTAAATATTCTGATAGAGTCATTTTATGTCCAGTATACGCAGCAGGTGAAAAGACAAATAAAAATTTTAAACTTAAAAATTTTGGCAAAATGATTTCTAATAATTCAAAAGTAGAAGTAATCTTAATCGATAATGAGAAAAATTTACAAAATTTCTTTAAAAAAAATTTAATTAAAAATGAAATAATAATTGGTATGGGGGCTGGATCAATCTCAAATTGGATGCGAAATTTGAAAGAAATTCTATGAATTTAAATCAAAATGAATTAAAAAATAAATTTGGAAAGAATATTATTTTTGGTGAAGACTTATCAAAATATAGCTGGTTCAATATTGGAGGACCAGCCCAAGTATTTTTTAAACCAGAAAGTATTGAGCAATTAGTTGAATTTCTCAAGTATATTAAAAACTCATGTAAAATAATATGTTTAGGTGCTGGTTCAAATACATTGATTAGAGATGGAGGATTTAGTGGTGTTGTAATAAAAATAGGCTCCAAGTTTTCGTTTATAAAACAGCACAAAAATAATATTTTAGAGGTTGGAGCTGGAACGTTAGATAAAACATTATCAAGATTTGCAGCCGATAATTCAATTTCTAATTTTGAATATTTATCGTGTATTCCTGGTTCAATTGGAGGGGCAATAAGAATGAATAGTGGTTGTTTTGGGAACGAAATTTCTAATAATTTAGTCTCAATTAAAACATTAGATTTTATGGGAAATCTAAAAGAGATCGAAAAAACTAAGATAAAATTTTATTATAGAGGAACTGATCTTTCAGAAGATCTTATTATTTTATCAGCTAAATTTCAGGCAGATGCTGGCAATAAAAATTTAATCCATGAAAAAATAAATAAATATTCTTTAGAAAAAAAAGAATCCCAACCAAGTCAAATTAAAACTTGCGGAAGTACCTTTAAAAATCCTAAGGGGAAAAAAGCATGGGAATTAATAAAAAATTCAAATTGTATAGATGCAACTTTTGGTAAAGCAAGTATCTCAAAAAAACATAGCAATTTTTTTGTTAATGAGGGAGGCGCTTCATCTGATGATATAGAAAAACTGATCAACTATGTTAAAGAAAAGGTTTTTGAAAAATATGACGTAAATTTAGAATTAGAGTTAAAAATAATAGGTGAGAAGATTAAAAATGGCTAAAAGAAAAATTTTAGTAGTATTAGGTGGAAACTCAAGAGAAAGAGAAATAAGTATTAAAACTGGCAAGGCATGTATAGCTGCAATAAAAAGATTGGGATATAAAGTAGAAAAATTTGATCCGAAGAAAAGATCATTTTTCGATATTAAAAAAAGTAAATCAGACATCATTTTTAATGCACTTCATGGAGAAGAAGGGGAGGATGGATATGCACAAAGTTTTTTTGAATATTCAAAAATTCCATATACACATTCTGGAGTTATATCATCAATGAACGCAATGAATAAGTTAATTTCTAAGAAAATTTTTATTAAAAACAAAATTAAAACTCCAATTTTTAATGTAATAAAAAAAGAGGACTATAATCTCTCAAAATTTAAGCAAATCAAAAAAATTAAAGGTTTTAAATTTCCCTTAGTAATAAAACCCAACAATGAAGGTTCAAGTATAGGAGTTAAAATTTGTAAAAACTCAATCATGCTTAAAAGAAGCATAAAGTCATTACTTAAAACTTACGACACTTTAATAATTGAAAATTTTATTGGTGGCCAAGAAATTCAAGTCGCGGTTTTGAATGGAAAAGCATTAGGAGCAATTGAATTAAAACCTAAAAGGAAATTTTATGATTATAAAGCGAAATACCTAAAGTCTGCTAGAACAAATCACATAATGCCCGCAAATATTTCTCAAAAGAAATACGAAGAGGTCCTTCAAATTGCAGAGAAAACACACAAAATTTTAGGTTGTAGAGGAGTTACAAGATCTGACTTTAAATTTTTGAATGATAAATTTTATCTTTTAGAGACAAATACTCAACCAGGAATGACAGATTTATCTTTAGTGCCAGAAATCGCAAGTTATAAAAAAATTACTTTTGATAAACTTGTACAAAAAATTATTTTAGATGCAAGCTTAAATAAATGAAAAAATTTTCAGTAATTTTATCCTCTTTATTATTAATTATATTTTTGTCCACATTTAATCCAAATAATCTCCAAATAGAGCCCCAATTTTTTAAGATCAAAGAAATTGAAATTAAAAATCTCAAATATTTAAATAAAAAAGAGATAAAACATATAATGTACGACCAACTAATTGGCACAAATTTAATTGTTTTAAATAAAAAAAAAATTAACAAAATTTTTAGTAAAAATAAATTGATAGACTTTGTTGAATTTAAAAAGATTTATCCTTCTACGCTTCAAATTGTAATTCATGAAAAAGAGACTATAGCTATAATTAATTACAAAAAAAAAAAATTTTATTTGACTAAAAATGGTGAAGAAATAAAATATTTCCAAAATTCTGATCTAGAAAGATTACCTAATATATTTGGTGAACAAAAAAATTTCTTGGAAGTCTATTATTCCTTAAAAGAATTAAACTTTCCCACTAAACAAATAAAGTCGTTTTATCATTTTGAAATTGGGAGATGGGATATTTTACTTAATAATAATAAGATTATAAAGTTACCTATAAAAAACTTCAATAATAGTTTAAAAAATTTTATGGAGCTCAAAGATAAAATTAATTATGAAAAATATTTAATTTTTGACTATAGAATAAATGATCAATTAATCTTAAATTAAATGAAAAAACTTAAAAAAAAAAATCTTTTCGTCGAAATCAATGATAAGTGTTTTCTTGTTGCAGTTGGCGAATATGATGATGAGTTAAATTTTAAAATAACGGAAAAGGAAGTATTTTCACCATCAGAATTTATTAATGGAAAAATTATTGATTTAGAAAAAAGCGTAAAAAATTTAAAAAAAATTATAAATCAAATTGAGAATAGAACCAATTTTATTTTTTCAGAGGTAAATGTAATAATAAATCAATCGGACTTTAATTGTGTTAATATTAGTGGTTTTAAAAAGTTAAATGGAAATCAAATTTTGTCTGAAGACATTTCGTATATTTTAAATGACATAAAATCTAAATTAGGTGAGTCTGAAAAACATAAAACAATTATTCATCTATTTAATACTAAATTTTTGTTGGACAATAAGTCTCTAAAAAATTTGCCTATTGGTTTATATGGTAATTTTTACTCACATCAATTAACTTTTTTTATGATGAATAATTATGAATTAAAAAATCTTAAAACTTTATTTAACAGGTGTAACTTAAATGTAAACAAAATAATTTTAAAAAGCTTTATTGATGGTATAAAAATTATTGAAAGTTATAAACAAGATACTTTCTTGAAAATAGATTTAAAAAAAAATGAGGTACAATTATCTTTTTTTTACAACTCTGCATTCTGTTTTTTTCAAAGATTTAATTTTGGATCAGAATTAATTTTAAAAGATATTGCAAAAGTATGTTCTCTCGAAATTGAAAATGTTAGACAAATGATCTCAAATATAAATTTAAAGATTTCAGATGAAAACATGTATGTTGAAAAAAAATATTTTAATAACAACAACTTTAGAAAAATAAGTTTAAAACATATTATTGAAATTTCTTCAGCTAGAATAGAAGAAATGATTAATATAATTTTTAATAGAAATAATAATTTAAACTATATTAAAAATACAAATAATAATTTAACAATTTATTTTGAATACGATGAAAAAAATATTGTAGGTAAATTTAAAAATATAATCGAAAGCTATTTTAAAGACTGTAAATTAAATTTTAATAATACATCAAATGACGATGACTTTTCCTCTATAAGAATTTTTGGTAAGCTTTTATGTAAAGGATGGTCTAAAGAAGCTATACCCATAGTTTATGAAAAAAAATCCCTAATTTCTAGGATATTTTCAAGTTTATTTGAGTAATTTTGTTATTTTTTGAAACATTTTTTGTTTTAAGAAATTCTTACTAATTTTATATACAACACACTACAATGTTAAGTTATAATCAAAAAACTATCAATAAACCTATAAAATTGTCTGGAGTGGGATTACACAACGGCATAAATGCCGATTTATTGATAAAGCCTGCAGAAGAAAATTTTGGAATTAAATTTTGCAGAGTAGATATAGATAAAGAAGATTTTATATCTGCAAACTTCCAGAATGTCATTGAACCTATTTTATGTACCAAAATTTCAAATAAAAACGGAGTTACTGTGTCAACAGTTGAGCATTTAATGGCTGCTTTTTTTGGAGAGGGTATAGATAATGCTTTGGTAGAAGTAAATGCTTCTGAAATCCCAATTCTTGATGGTTCAGCCAGTGAGTTTGTGGAAGCAATTAGATCTGCAGGTGTAAAAGAACAATCTGCACTAAGACAGTTTATTCAAGTAGAAAAAAAAATTGAAATAAGAGACGGTGAAAAATTTATATCAATAGAACCCTCAGATAATGATTTGATAATAGATTTTGAAATAATTTATAAAAATCCTCTTATTAGAACCAGAAGAAAAGAATTTAAGCTAAGCCATAATAAACTAAGTGAAATTTATAATTCTAGAACTTTCTGTCTTTATGAGGATATTGATTATATTAAGAGCCAGGGTTTAGCAAAAGGTGGCTCACTAGATAATGCTATAGTTGTAAAAGATAATGAAATATTAAACGATGACGGTTTGAGAAATAGACATGAATTTATTTATCATAAAATTTTAGACTGTATTGGTGATTTGATGTTGTCAGGAAATAGATTAATTGGTCACATTAAAACTTCGCAAGGTGGACATGCATTAACTAATAAATTACTGTTAAAATTTTTTTCCGATAAATCGAATTGGTCATTAAAGAGTAGCAAATCATTAAATAAAAATGCTCAAATAAATGAGACATTAAAAAAACCAATTGCTGCTAGTATATAGAAAACAAAATTTTACCTAATATATTTTTTTTGATATGAATAAAAGATGTTTCAAAAACTAATTTTATTCGTTTTAATTATTTTTATTTTTTCAGGCTGCGCAAAGAAAGAGGATTTATCTGTAAAACCTCCAGATGCAAAAGAGTCCTATAAAATTTATGATGAGGCAATGAAGGCAATGAATGAAGGCGACTTCTTTTTTGCTGCAAAAAAATTTTCAGAAGCAGAAAAAATTTTACCTGTAGTAGAACATTCAGCAAAAGCACTTCTTATGTCAAGTTATTGTTTCTATAGCATAAATTTTCATGATGAGACCATTTCATCATTAGAAAATTTTTTGAGAAAGTATCCAGCAGATAAAAATATTCAATATGCATCTTATTTGATAGCTCTTTCAAACTACGAGCAAATTCTTGATGAAAAAAAAGATTTAAAACCTCTTTTAAAAACAAAAAAAATTATAGAGGACTATATTAAAAAATATCCAGATACAGATTATTCTCTAGATTTAAAGTTCAAATTAGGATTGATACAAAACCAGTTAGCCGCCAAAGAAATTTATATAGCTAAATATTATATTAAAATCCAAAAATGGATACCTGCAATTAATAGATTAAAAATTGTAATAAATGAATATGATGAAACAATTTTTATAGAAGAGGCACTACATAGATTGGTAGAAATTTATTATAATATAGGATTAATAAGTGAGGCAGAGAAAACTGCAAAAATTTTAGGTTATAATTATAACTCTAGTAAATGGTATGAAAATTCCTATGCACTTCTTAATAAGGATTATAAAAAAGAACAACTTCAGATGAAGAAAAATTTAAAAAAAGAAGAACGAGGTTTAGTTGGAAAAACAATAGATAAAATCCTCAATAAATGAAAAGAAAAGATTTAGAAAATAAATACAATAAACAAAAAAAACTTTTATTAAAATACAATCATCATTATTTTAATTTAGACTCCCCAATAATATCTGATGCTAAATATGATCAAATTAAAAATGAAATTATAAAATTAGAGAATGACTTTCCATATCTTATTGGTAAAAAATCTATTCAAGATCAGATTGGTGCTCCTATAACCAAAAAGTTTAAAAAAATAAAACACTCAATACCAATGCTTTCTTTGTCTAATACTTTCGACTCCAAAGGAATGGAGGATTTCATAAATAAAGTTGCCAACTATCTAAATAAGAAAAATAAAAATTTCAATTTTTCTTCAGAATTGAAGATTGATGGAATTTCAGCCTCACTTACTTATAAAGATGGAATTCTAATCAAAGGATTATCTCGCGGAGATGGTAAAACAGGTGAAGATATTTTAGAAAATTTAAAAACAATAAAAGATATTCCAAAAAAAATAATAGATAACTATATTCCTAAAACAATTGAGGTTAGAGGCGAGGTTTACATTGGAAAAAAAGATTTTACAAAATTACAAAAAAATTTTGCTAACCCAAGAAATGCAGCTGGTGGCTCTTTAAGACAAAAAGATTCTAGAGAAACAAAAAAAATACCATTACGCTTTTTTGCTTATGGTTTTGGCGTTATAAATCCAATGACATTTCAAAAACAATCAGAATTTATTTCAAAGCTTAAAAAATGGGGTTTTAATGTTAATCCACATAATAATCTGGTTAAAGGTATTGAAGAGATAGAAAAGCACCACAAAAAAATAGAATCAATTAGATCCTCACTTGATTATGACATAGATGGAATAGTCTATAAGATAGATGATTTATCACTTCAAAAAAGGCTTGGAAATACTTCAAATTCTCCTAGATGGGCAACTGCATATAAATTTTCCTCTGAAAAAGCTATTTCAGTAATTAAAAATATAGTTATTCAAGTAGGAAGAACAGGAGCCATTACTCCTGTAGCTAAAGTTGAACCTGTTACCGTGGGTGGAGTAGTAGTATCTAATGCAAGCTTGCATAATGAGGACGAGATAGAGAGAAAAGATGTAAGAATTGGAGACACAGTTGTTGTTCAAAGAGCTGGAGATGTAATTCCTCAAGTTGTTTCAGTCGATATAACCAAAAGAAAAAAAAACTCAAAAAAATATATATTTCCAAATAAATGTTTGTGTGGGGGCAAAATTCAGAAAGAGTTTAATTTATCAACAAATAAAGAAGACGCAGTTAGAAGATGTTTAAAAGGTTATGATTGTTCTTATATAGCTAAAGAAAAACTTAAACATATTGTTTCGAAAGAAGCTTTTAATATAGATGGATTAGGAAAAAAAGTCATAGACCAATTTTGGCAGCTTAAGTTAATAAATACTCCATCAGATATATTCGAGCTTAATTTTGACAAAATAAAAACACTTGAGGGTTGGGGTGAGCTTTCAGTTAATAATCTTAGAACAGCTATTGACGGAGCAAAAAATATTTCTCTTGATAGGTTTATTTTTTCAATTGGTATAAGACATATTGGCCAAGAAAATGCAAAAATTTTAAGTAGTTTTTTTAAATCAATAAATAACTTTTCTAAATTGTACGAAGAAGGCAATAAAGATGAATTACTAGAAAATCTTAGAGATCTTGATGGAATAGGTGAAACTCAAATTGTTTCAATTAAAAGTTTTTTTGACAACAAGGAGAATGTAAAAATTGTGAAAAAACTTATTACTAAACTTAAAATACAAGACCATAAAGAATTAAACAAAAAGGGAAAATTAAGTAATACAAACGTTATGTTTACTGGAGGGTTCAAAAAAATTAGCAGATCTGAGGCTAAAACTCTAACCGAAGAACTTGGTGGGAAGGTTCTTGGTTCCGTTACAAAAAAGTTAGATATATTGGTCGTAGGTGACTCCAAACCCACAAAAAAAAAAGTAGACAAAGCAAAGGAGCTTAAAGTAAAAATTTTCTCTGAAAGCGATTGGTATAAATTACTAAATATTTGAACATGATTTTTTTAACAAAATCAATTCGTTTTTATCCATATACTTCGCAATTTTTTTATAAACTTCTCTATGATACTCATTGAGCCACTTTATTTCTTTCTTGTTCATAAGTTTTTTTATTATTAAACTTTTATCAATAGGCACGAGAGTAAGATTTTTAAATTTCATCCTATTTTTCTCTTTTTTAATATAAACCAAGTTTTCTATACGTAATCCAAATTTTCCTTTTTTGTAATATCCAGGCTCATTAGAAAGTATCATACCTGTCTTTAATTTTACTTTATTTGATTTAGAAATTGATTGAGGTCCCTCATGAACATTTAAAAAATAACCAACACCATGTCCGGTACCATGAGAATAATCTAAGTTAATTCTTTTTAATTTTTTTCTTGCGACTTTGTCCAAAACTGAACCTGAGGTATTTTTTTTTATTTTAAAATTAGATAGATTAAGATGACCTTGTAAAACTTTGGTAAATATCTTTTTAATCTTTCTGTTTTTGTTATTTAATGAAATTGTTCTAGTTACATCAGTTGTTCCATAGGAATACTGCCCTCCAGAATCGACTAAATAAATATTTCCATTTTTTAAAACTTTGTTTGTCTTTTTTGATGCATTGTAGTGAACGATTGCACCATTAGAGCCGGTGCTTGAAATAGTAGGAAAGCTTAGAAATTTAAATTGCTTAAACTTTTTTTTAAAATATAAAAGTTTATTTTGAGCTATAATTTCAGTAATTTTTCTTTTCTTAAAATTATTTTGTATCCAAAAAATAAATTTGGTTAAAGCAGCACCATCATATTCATGGATTTTTCTTGTGTTATCAATTTCCACTTTATTTTTTTGAGATTTTAAAAGATAAATAGGATCAGTTGTTTCAACTATCTTATTACTTTTTTTTATAATGTTTTTATAAAAAATTGAACAAGTTAAATCATCGATACCAAAGTTTTTATTTTTCATTTTTTTTAAAAAACCTTCTAAAAATTTAATTTCGAGGATTTTAATAAAATTTAATTTTTTTTTAAATTTAGAGTTAATTTTTTTTGTATCGCAAAATAAATTAATTTTCATCTTTTTATCCATAATTGCAAAACTGTTTGGAATTGGTGAAAAATCTGAGTCTTTGCCTCTTATATTAAGTAACCAAGCAATATTCTCTGAGGACGTTATGAGCATAAAATCCAATTTTTTTTTAAAATATTTATTTTTTAAATTCTTAATTTTTTCTATGCCACTTAAACCTGTTATGGATTTATCTAAATAATAAAAAAAACTTTTTTTTTGAAAAATACCATTTCTTTTGATAATTCTTACTAAATTATTTTCTATAGATATCAACTTAATTCCAAGACTTTTTGAAAAGTATTTAATAAAATTTTCATTAAATAATTTTGGGTCAAATCCAATTTTTTTATTTTTAAAATAAAATTTTTTGTTATTTTTGTTAAATGGTAAATTTATAATTTTGAAGGTCCTTCCACTTTCATTGCTAGCTTGTACAGTGTATCTCCCGTCAACAAAAAGGAAATTATTTTTTTTTAGTATTAAAGCTAATCCATATGATCCTGAAAAGTTTGATATAAACTTTAAATCATCTTTAGATTGAGGCACATATTCATTGAAAAACTCGTCATTTTTTGGAATTAAATATCCATCTATATTATGTTCTTTAAATTGAGCCCTAAGTTTATTTATTTTTTCCATTTAATTAATTTTCTTTTTAGTCTGTCCCAACCAGGGCTTCTATACTCCTCACCAAATTCTAAAGAATTATCTTGATTGAAATCAAATTCATCATCGGTATCATTTTCTAAGATTTCATTTTTTTCAACATTACTTTCTGGCAATTCGTTAATAAATCTCGACGGAATAGCATCCATCCAATCTCCCTGGTAAGCTCTTCGCATTGCAAAAGATAAAAAGGCTTCTTTCTTTGCTCTCGTAATACCTACGTAAGCAAGTCTTCTTTCCTCTTCCAAAGCAAAATCTCCTTTCTCTTGTAAAGATTTTTGATGTGGGAATAACCCCTCCTCCCATCCTGGTAAAAAAACTACATCAAACTCAAGACCTTTCGCTGCATGCATAGTCATTAAATTAACTTTTTGTCCCTCCCATTCCTGGTCAGCTGAAGTAGCTAATGAGACATGTTCCAAGAAATTCTGTAAATTATCATAATCTTGCATTGCCCTTATTAACTCTTTTAAATTTTCAAGTCTATTTTCATTTTCTAAATCTTTTTTATTTTTTATTTGGGAAGAATATCCAGATTCATCTAAAACTATTTTTAATAAGTCGTAGTGTTTAATTTTTTTTGAGTCATTTCGCCACTTTTCAATCATCTTAATTAAGACAGAAAATGTTTTTTTTATCTTCGGTTTAAATTGATCTAACTCAATTAATTTAATAATTGAGTCTTCTAAACATAACTTATTTTTTGCTCCATACTCATATATCTTGTTAAGAGTAGCATCTCCCACTCCTTTTTTTGGCGAACCTATTACTCTTTCTAATGCTAAATCATCATATTTTTGATTAATTATACGCAAATAACTAATTGCGTCTTTTATTTCAGCTCTTTCATAAAACCTGATCCCACCTAAAACTCTATATCCTAAACCTATTTTAAGAAATCTTTCTTCAAATTCTCTTGTTTGATAAATAGCCCTGACAAGAATACTCACGTTATTTAATGAATATTTATCTTTTATTTTTTTTTCAATAATATCACTCACTCCTTGAGCCTCATCTTTTCCATTGTTGTAACAATTTAGTTTTACAAGCTCTCCACTAGTTCCAGATGACCAAAGATTTTTCCCTACTCTACTATTATTATTAGAAATTAAACCAGAGGCAGTTTCTAATATATTTTTCGTTGATCTATAATTTTGTTCTAACTTATAAACTTTACAATTTGGATAGATTTTA
>CACPLT010000002.1 GCA_902634845.1 uncultured Pelagibacteraceae bacterium | reverse complement strand
ACTATTAACACCTAGAATGGCTACCAATTTTAATCAAGCTATTTCTGAAAGGGAAGACAAGGGTATTAAGTCAGAACTTACATTTATAGGCATGAAAGAGTCCAATCTTGAAAAGTATGAAAAGATTCAAGACAATATTTTTGCTACTGTAAAATTTGTATCTGATATCATTTCAGTTAAAAAAGACAAAAATAACAATGTTGTAGAAGGAAATCCTGATCGAATAAAAACAGTTACCGATCATTGGAAATTTTCAAAGAAAGTACCAAGTAAAAGCCCCAATTGGTATTTAGCTGAAATTTTACCTAAGTGAAAAAGAAAGACTCTTTATCGCAAAAAGATCAGGAAGATTGGAAAAATTTTTTGGAAGACCCATCTTTGGTTCCTGACAAAGATAAAAAATATCAAATTACTAAATCAAAAAGTAAATTTAGTTTCGATTTACATGGACTTACCTTAAATGAAGCCAATAAAAAAGTAGAGGAAATAATTAGATCATGCAGCGAAAAAAATTATAGAGAAATACTTTTAATTACTGGTAAAGGGCTGCATTCGACTCAAAATGATGTATATAAGTCTTCAGAGTTGAGTAAACTAAGGTTTTCTGTTCCAGAATTTATAAAATCAAATACAGAAATTTCAAAATTAGTTCTATCGATTATTAATGCACCCCAAATAGACGGTGGAGAAGGTGCTTTACTTATCAAATTAAAAAAATTATAAAATAAATTTCGACAGATCAGTATCTTTAACTAAATTTCCTAGGTTTTTTTGCACAAACTCTTTATCAACTACAATTTTTTCCCCGGCTCTATCCGTTGCGTTAAAACTTATATCATCTAATACTTTTTCGATAATTGTATGCAATCTTCTAGCTCCAATATTTTCTATTGAGGAATTTACTTCAGTAGAAATTTTAGCTAGCATCTCAATACCATCATCTTTAAATTCTAGATCAACATTTTCTGTTTTTAACAAAGCTTTGTATTGTTTAATTAAGCTGTTATCCGGTTCTTTTAAAATTCGTATAAAATCTTTTTCATTCAACGCACTTAATTCTACCCTGATAGGCAACCTACCTTGTAATTCTGGCAATAAGTCAGATGGTTTTGCCAGTTGGAAAGCTCCTGATGCAATAAATAAAATATGATCAGTTTTAATTGGTCCATGTTTCGTATTTACAGTTGTCCCTTCAATTAATGGCAGAAGGTCTCTTTGCACTCCTTCTCTAGAAACATCTCCACCCGCTCTGTCTCCTCGTGCAGATACTTTATCTATTTCGTCAAGAAAAACTATTCCATTATCTTCAGTTGATTTTTTCGCTTCTTGTACAATTTTATCTTCCTCTATCATTTTATCTGATTCTTGAGCAACTAAGATTTCATGAGATTCTTTTACCGTCATCTTTTTTTTCTTACCTTTTTTATTGCCCATTGATTTACCTAATATTTCTCCAATATTTACCATCCCGACATTTGCACCTGGCATACCTGGAATTTCAAAACTTGGCATTGAGTTTGTGCTATCCAAAACTTCTATCTCTATTTGGTTATTATCCAAATCTCCATTTCTTAATCTCTTTCTGAAACTTTCTCTAGTTGCAACCGAAGCCTTGTTACCTACCAAGGCATCAAGCACTTTGTCTTCCGCTAGTAATTGAGCCTTAGCATTTACTTCTTTTCTTTTTTTCTCTCTCTCCATTGCTATCGCAATTTCAACTAAGTCTCTAATAATTTGCTCAACATCTCTGCCAACGTAACCAACCTCTGTAAATCTAGTAGCTTCAACTTTTATAAAAGGTGCCTCAGCAAGTTTGGATAATCTTCTTGATATCTCGGTTTTACCAACTCCAGTTGGTCCAATCATTAATATATTTTTAGGTAAAACTTCATCTCTCATCTCATCTGACAAGGCTTGTCTTCTCCATCTGTTTCTTAAAGCAACAGCAACAGCTTTTTTTGCCTCTTTTTGACCGATTACGTATCTATCTAACTCAGAAACTATTTCTCTAGGAGATAAGGCGCTGACTTTACTTTGTTCACCTTTTTCTTTATCTTTTACCAAATTTAAATTTGTAACTTTTTTTGATCCAGACATTTATAATTTTTCCATTGTGATATTGTTATTAGTAAAAACACAAATTTCTGAGGCTACCTTAATAGCCTTTTTTGCAATCTCTTCAGCCTTCATGTCAGTTTCCATTAAAACTTTTGCTGCAGCTAAAGCATAATTACCACCTGAACCTATTCCAATTATTCCATCTTCAGGTTCTAAAACATCACCTGTGCCAGATATAATAAAACTTCTTTCTTTGTCTGCCACTGCCATTAAAGCTTCTAATCTTCTTAAATATTTATCACTTCTCCAATCTTTTGCTAATTCCACAGCAGCTCTTGAAAGATTACCTGCATGTTTTTCTAGTTTAGCCTCTAATCTTTCAAAAAGTGTTAAAGCGTCAGCTGTTGAGCCAGCGAAACCGGCGATCACATTTCTTTTCTCAATCTTTCTTACTTTTTTCGCTTTGCTTTTTAGCACTGTATTTCCAAGGCTAACTTGACCGTCCCCCACAACAATTGTCTCGTTGTTTTTTCTTAAAAGAACAATCGTAGTCCCATGCCATTTTTCAGCTGTATTCATGTTATTCTATGTGGAGATTAATTTGATTTCTTCAATAGATATTTTGAGTTTATTGATAAAAATCACAATTATATATATATCATAAGGTTATTTGGTGATTATATTATGAAACGAAAAGCTAAAATATTAAGAAAAACAAAAGAAACCAGTATTTCTGTAGAAGCCGATATAGATGGTAAGGGCAAGTACAGTATAAAGACAGGAATAGGGTTTTTAGATCACATGCTTGAACAACTTTCGAAGCATTCATTAATTGATTTAAATATTAAAGCTAAAGGAGACACTCATATTGATCTTCACCACACAACAGAAGACACTGGCATAGCAATTGGTGAAGCAATAAAAAAAGCGGCAGGGAATTTAAAAGGAATAAAACGTTATGCTTCAGCAATGATACCAATGGATGAAACATTAAGTAGAGTTTCTCTTGATGTGTCAAACAGACCGTATTTAATTTGGAAGGTTGATTTAAAAGTTGAAAAACTCGGAGAAATGGATACCGAACTTTTTAAGGAGTGGTTCCAGGCTTTCGCTCAATCAGCAGGCATAACTCTTCACGTTGAAAATATTTATGGAGATAATAGTCATCACAAAATTGAGTCTTGCTTTAAGGGTCTAGCAAGATCTTTGAAAGAAGCTTTTACTATAGACAAAAGAATTAAAAATTCGATACCATCTACTAAAGGTAAAATATAAATTAATGTTATTAACAGTTGTTGATTATGGAGTTGGCAATTTAAGGTCAATCGCTAAATCCATAGAAAAAGCAAATTCTGAAAGTAAACTAAATTATTCAGTGAGAGTAAGCTCTAATGTAAAAGATATAAAAAATTCTGATAAAATTGTTTTGCCTGGCCAAGGATCTTTTAAAGCCTGTAAGAATGGCATTAATAATATCGAAGGACTACTCGAGGAGCTTAATGAAAGTGTTCTAACAAAAAAGAAGCCAATTTACGGAATCTGTGCTGGTATGCAATTGTTTGCTACGAAGGGTTTCGAGGAAGAAGAGACCCCAGGATTAAATTGGATATCAGGAGAAGTAATTAAATTAGATCTGGGATCAACAAATTTCAAAATTCCTCACATGGGTTGGAATGAACTGAAAATTGAAAATGATTCAAAAGTTTTTAAAGACATTATTAATAAAAATCATGCCTATTTCATTCACAGTTATGAATTTATACCAAAAGATAATAAAAATGTATCTATAACAACCAACTACGGTAAAGATGTGATCGCAGCTGTATCTTTTGAAAATATTTTTGGCTCACAATTTCACCCGGAGAAGAGCCAGAGCACTGGAATAAAAATATTAACAAATTTTTTAAATTTATAACCATGTAAAACATAAATGAAAATATTACCTGCAATAGACATAAAAGATAAGAAATGTGTAAGATTGTTAAAGGGAGACTTTAATAATAAAACTGAATATAAGATGTCACCAATTGATCAAGCTGGAAGATACAAAGATCATGGATTTGAAAATTTACATATTATTGATCTAGACGGAGCTTTAACTGGTAAAACTGTTAACCTAAATATTATTCATGAAATAGTTAATAAATATGATTTAAAGATTGAGGTTGGCGGAGGTTTAAGAACGATAGAAAATATTAAAGATTATGTTAACTCTGGTGTTGAAAAAGTAATTTTAGGTAGCGCAGCTATTAAGAATAAAGAATTCCTAAAAGAAGCATGTATTAAATTTAATAATAAAATTGCTTTAGGACTAGATGCGAAAGATGGACAACTCGCAATTTCAGGCTGGAAAGAAAATTTAAATATAAAAACACTTGATTTTTTAAGTGAAGTTAATGAATTTGGTGTAAGTAGACTCATCTTTACTGATATAAATCGAGACGGAACTAAAGCAGGCCCAAATTTTGAAGAAACAATTAAAATAGCCAATAAATCAAAATGTCCAGTAGTTATTTCTGGAGGCGTATCTTCTATACAAGATATAAAAAAAGCAAAAAAGTTAGGCAATAAAAACATTGAAGGAATAATTATTGGTAAAGCCATCTATGATGGCGATATAAAACTTGATGAATTGGCAAAAGAAATTAAAATATAAAATGGTCGCAAAGCTATCTACAATAAGAAGGAAAATTAGAAACGGAGAAAAATTGGGATTTTCAGAAAGAGCTAGAGCTGTAAACAAGGGACTATTACCAAGTAAAACAAAAAAAAAGAAAAATGTTAAAAAATAGAATCATTCCTTGTTTAGATGTAAAAAACGGAAGAGTTGTTAAGGGAATAAATTTTGTTGATTTAAAAGATGCCGGAGACCCAGTCGAACAAGCAAGTATCTATAGCAACGGTGGTGCTGACGAGATATGTTTTTTAGATATAACGGCAAGCAATGAAAATAGAGATACAATTATAGATGTGGTGAATAAAACTGCTGAGAAATGTTTTGTGCCTTTGACTGTTGGTGGAGGAGTGAGAACTATTGATGATATAAGAAATTTATTGCTTGCAGGTGCCGATAAAGTTTCAATAAACACTGCAGCTGTAAAAGATATTAATTTTGTTAAACAAGCTTCAAAAAAATTTGGCACCCAGTGCATGGTAATAGCAGTTGACGCAAAGAAAGTTTCAGATGGAAAGTGGGAAATATTTACTCATGGCGGTAGAGAAAAAACTGGAATTGATGCAATTGAATTTTCAAAAAAAGCAGAAGCAAATGGTGCTGGAGAAATCCTTTTAACTTCAATGGATAAAGATGGGACTAAAAGTGGTTATGATTTAGATCTCCTTAAAATAATTACAAAATCGGTTAATATTCCTGTTATTGCCTCTGGAGGAGCTGGAACCCTTAATCATTTATATGAAGCCATAAAAACTGGTGGAGCTAGTGCTGTACTTGCAGCTTCTATTTTTCATTATGGAGAATTTACTATTAAAGATACAAAAGAATATTTAAAATCAAAGAATATTCCAGTAAGGTTGTAACATGCTTAAAGATTTAGAGGATTTAATAAAAACAATCAGAGATCGAAAAAATTCTTCTCCCGAAAAATCCTATACTAACAAACTTTTAAATGATAAAAATTTATCTCTTTCAAAAGTGAAAGAAGAAGTAACAGAGCTTATCGAGGCTGTGGAAAAAAATACCAACAAAATTCATGAAAGTGCTGATGTACTTTACCATCTTTTGGTATACTTCGAAGCAAATAATATTAGGATTGAAGATATTATGAAAGAATTAAAAAAAAGAAAAAAATAATGGCCTACGATAAAAATAATATTTTTGCCAAAATATTAAGAGGTGAAATACCTTGTAAAAAAATTTTTGAAAATGATCATGTTTTATCTTTTCATGACATTAATCCTCAAAAAAAAATTCATGCACTTGTTATTCCTAAAGGTGAATACGTCGACTTAGACGATTTTAACAAAAAGGCAAGCGATAAAGAAATTACTGAATTTCACAAGGCAATAAGTTATGTCTCAAGTTTATTAGGAGTAACGGATAAAGGTTATAGAGTGCTATCAAATATTGGAACAGATGGCGGTCAAGAAGTTCCTCACTTACATTTTCATATATTTGCTGGAGAAAAAATTGGAAAGATGGTTGAATAAAATGAAAAAAGTTCAAAGATATTTTTTAGATTACGAATTTTCAAAGAACAACAAGGTTCCAGAAATTAAAAATAAGAACTCAATTAAGATTGTTCTAAATGATAAAAAAAATTACGAGATTAATAAATTTTTTTATAAGCAAATCGGAAAAGACCATTTCTGGCGAGATAGACTTGTGTGGACGGACACACAGTGGTTAAAATACGCGTCTAATCCGTTTTTAGATACTTGGATCCTTAAAGACAATAATAATGATTTAATTGGTTATTATGAGATTGAAAAACACGAAAATAAAGAACATGAGCTTATAAACATGGGCATACTCAGTGAATATAGATCTAAAGGTTTTGGATCTTTGTTGTTAAACCACGTTCTTAAACAATCTTACGATAATAAAGCTGAGAAAGTTTGGGTACATACTTGCTCTTTGGATCATAAGTTTGCTTTAGCAAATTATTTATCAAGGGGTTTTAAAGTATTCAAAAAAGAACAAATTGATTTCGTTGCTTAACTTCTACTAGGTAAATTAAAAATTTTATCATCAACAATTTGATTAGTAGAGGTAATCTCAATTTCAAAAATCACTTGATTATTGTATTGATCTGATGAAATCCACCCAGCCAATAGATAGTCTTCTCTATTAAATCTAATTAATGTTTTGGAGTTATTTTCACCAATAAAAATAACATTCAAATAGTCATCTATAGTAGTATCACTTTTGTTTATAATCTTTATTAATTCGTTTTTACTAAGAATATTTATAAAATTGGATTTAGATAACGGATAAAGAAGTGTCTTCCCATACCTTTTTTGAGTAATTGCCATCATTTTTTTATTAACAATAAGTTCTTTTTCATTTTTATCTTCGTAATTACATTTAAGCTTGCTTGGGAAAACAAGAATACATTTGCCTTTTTCAACCTTTTCATTTGTTTTCTGAATAAAATTAAACTGAATATTATCTATATTATTTAATTTATTTATTATCTTAGATTTTTCAGCTGTTGTTGCACTTGCACAGCTTAAATATAAACAAAAAAAAATAATAGCCCTAGATAGTTTCAATTTACAAAACCTCTCGTTTACCGACATGATTTGCCTTACTAACAATCCCATTTTCTTCCATCATATCAATAATTCTGGCCGCTCTGTTATATCCGATTTGTAGTTTTCTTTGTAAAAAACTAGTAGAAGCTTTCCCTTCAGATTTTACAATATTTATAGCTTCATTATAAAGTTTATCTCCTTCACCTTCTATAATTCCGCGATCATTTTCAGAGGAAATGGATACTGCAGTGATATCTTCAATGTAATCAGGCTCACCTTGAGCTCGTAAAACACTACTAATTTTTTCTATTTCTCTTTCTGAAACATATGGACCATGAATTCTAATAATTCTATTAGCAGATGACATGAAAAGCATATCTCCTTTTCCTAGTAATTGCTCTGCTCCCTGTTCACCAAGTATTGTTCTACTATCTATTTTTGAACTCACTTGAAAAGAAACCCGTGTTGGAAAATTAGCTTTGATAGTTCCCGTAATTACATCTACACTAGGCCTTTGGGTTGCCATTATTATATGAATACCTGCCGCTCGCGCCATTTGAGATAATTTTTGAATATAGTTTTCAATTTCTTTTCCAGCCACGAGCATAAGATCTGACATCTCGTCAACCACAACAACAATGTAAGGCATTTTTAAATTATGTTTTTCATTATATCCGCCAATGTTTCGTACTCCCACTTTTGACATCAACTTATATCTATTATTCATTTCTTTTACTGTCCATCCTAAAGCTGATGTAGCCTTTTTAGCATCGGTAATTACTGGAGATAATAAATGAGGTATTCCCTCATAAGCAGAAAGCTCTAACATTTTTGGATCTATTAAAATTAATTTACAAAGATCAGGACTCAGTTTGTATAACAACGATGTTATTATCGTATTAATACAAACAGATTTACCTGAACCTGTTGTACCCGCAATTAACAAGTGAGGCATTGAAGTCAAATCACCTATAATGGGTACTCCTGAAATACTTTTTCCTAACGCTATTGGTAATTTTAAATCACGACTTCTAAATTTTTCGTTTGATATAATTTCTCTTAAAAATACACCTTCTCTATTTTCATTCGGTATTTCTATACCCACAGTGTTCTTACCTGGTATGACCGCTACTCTTGCTGACGTTGAGCTAGTGTTCCTAGCCAAATCATCTGATAAATTTATAATTTTAGAAACTTTGACTCCTGCGGCAGGCTCGAACTCATACAAACTAACAACAGGCCCATTGTTAATTTTTTGTATTTTTCCATTAATACCAAAGTCTTGTAAAATTCCTTCCATAAATTTTTCATCAGGTCTGTTTTTATTGAGTTCTTGAAGAGATAACTTTGAATTATTTTTCTCAAGCAAATCAATTGACGGTAACTGAAATTTTTTTGATTTTTCAGCCGGTTTAATTTGTTCTTTGGCGAAGAAAAAACTTTGTTGCGGTTCTTTTTTTTCTTCGTCTAATGTATGTTCTGCTATTAAATCATCACTTAAATTTTCTTTATTTTCTTTATTTTTATTAATAATCAAAGAGAATAATTTAGAAAAAATTTTCTTAATATTAATGTCAGAGCTTAAAACAAAAAATAAAAAAGTTAAAAAAACTAGAGCAAAACTTGTGTATTGATTTTCAATCATAGGCGAATACTTATATATATGATTATAAACTAGCTCCCCAACAAACCCTGAGTTACCATTATCAAGAAGCCAAAAAGAATTATTAAAAGTAATATGTAAAAAAGTGCAACCAAATATGAGGTATAAAGTTAGAAAAAATAGTTTTAAAATTAAATTTTTTAATTCTTTATCAAAGATTAATCTTATACCCCAAGAAATTAAAGTAACTAAAACTAAAAATGAAATTAGCCCGAAACTTTGTAATAAAAAATCTGAAACTTTACTTCCATAAATCCCAAAGAAATTTTTTATATTTGAGGTAGACTCACCATAAATCAGTGTAGGATCAGATGGAGAATAAGTCGCGAATGAAATTGTTAAAGCTATTCCTAATGAAATTAGGATCAATCCAACAAACTCAAAGGTTCGTTTTTTTAAAAAATTTGTTAAACTATTTAAAAAGTTTGTATTCATATCGAATCGTAATACTTACTTTTTACCATTATTATGAAAAAACATAAAATATGCATTGTAGGTGGCGGTTTAACTGGTCTGATATCTGCTCTTGTTTTAAGTGAAAGAGGATTGGATATAGATTTAATACTTGAAAATCAAAATTCTAAGAACAAAGATTTAAGAGTTACAGCAATATCTGAGAAAAATATGGAATTTTTAAAATCTACGATAAAAAATATTAATTTGAAGTTATTTTATCCAGTAAAAAAAATTAATCTTTTTTTTGAGAAGAATAATCAAATAAAAAATTTTTTAAATTTTGACGATAATAAAAATTTAATGTTCTTTTTTGAAAACAGACTGACCAAAGAACATTTATCTAAATTATTGAAAAAAACTAAAATTAAAATTCAAAAAAAAACAATTAAGTCAATTGATCTAACGGAAAATAAAATCTTTACAAATCTTTCTTCAAAATCTTATGATTTATTAATTTTGTGTTTGGGATCAAATTCTCCAATATATCAAAAGATAAGTGGCAACAGGGAAATCCAAAAAAATTACAAAGAACACTCCATAACTTGTTCTGTAAAACATCAGATTAAAGATATTGGAGCTCAACAGTTTTTTTTGAAGGAAGGACCTCTTGCAATATTACCCTATAATAAAAACAAGTTTTCAGTAGTATGGAGCATTGAAGATAAATATTTTATAAAAAATAAAGAGAATATTACTAACTATTTAAAAACGAGAGTATCAAAATTATTAAAAACAAATAAAATATCGTTAGGAAATATTCAAAGTTATCCTCTAAAGCTGTCATTAAAAAGAAACTATTATAAAAAAAATGCGATAATATTAGGAGATGGACTACACGTAGTTCACCCTTTAGCAGGACAAGGATTTAATTTAGTCTTGAGAGATATTAAAAAATTGAATGAACTTGTTTCAAAAAATCTTAGATTGGGTTTAACTATAAAAGATTCTAATATTCCAAAAGATTTATCAGATAGCAGGAAACCAGAAAATTTACTGATGGGACTAGGAATAGATACAACAAGAAAATTTTTTAAGAGCAATAAATATTTAGATCCAATAAAAGAAAATATTTTAAATAATTTTTCCAAATCAACATTATTAAAAAAAATTACTAAAAGAGTTGCAAACCTAGGTTTAAGCTAATGAATATTTTTGCTTTGTCCTCTGGCAGAGGCCCATGCGGTATAGCTATAATTAGAATGTCAGGCCCTGATACTTTAAGTATTTGTAAACTCATTTCAAAAGAAAAGAAGATTAAAGAAAATGAGATTAACCTCTGCAAAATTTTTGATCCAAGTAATGATGCTATTATTGATCCGGAAGCTTTAATATTATGGTTTCCAAAGCCAAATAGTTTTACAGGAGATAATTTAGCTGAATTTCATGTTCATGGAAGTAATGCAATTATTAGCTATTTTCTAAAAGTATTATCGAGCCAAAAAAATTGCAGAATGGCTGAACCTGGAGAATTTACAAAATTAGCTTTTCAAAATAACAAAATTGACCTTTTGAAAGCGGAGAGTATTGGGGATTTAATACATTCTGAAACTGAATTACAAAGAAAACAAGCGATAAATTTAATTAATGGCCATGCTTCCAAATATTACGACGATTTGAGATCAAAATTAATAAAATCCCTCTCTTTTATCGAAGCTAAAATTGATTTTGCTGAGGACGATCTTCCTGAAAATGTTTTAAAAGAAGCCCATAAATCAATTAAATTAATACACAGTGATATAAGAAAAATTATCGATGATAATAAAATAGGTGAAAAAATCAGAGACGGATTTAGAGTATCAATTGTTGGAGAAACAAATGTAGGGAAGTCTTCGTTATTAAATTTACTATCAAAAAGAGATGCAGCTATAGTATCTGATGAAGCTGGAACAACAAGAGATGTCATTGAGACGTATCTCAACCTAGATGGTTATCCAGTAATTCTTGCAGATACAGCTGGGATCAGAGAAGCAAAGAATGAAGTTGAAAAAAAAGGAATATCATTAGCATTAAGTAAATTTAAAGAAGCTGATTTAAATATTGTGGTAGTTGATAATTCAAATAAAAAAATTAGTGATAAAATAAAGTCTATGATTAATAAAGACTCAATAATTTTACTAAATAAATCTGACGTTCAAGACAAAGAAAATCATAAATTCGATGCAGATACCATATTAGCTTCCGTAAAAAATAATAAGAATATTGATAAATTGATTAATTTAATCAAACAAAAGCTTAATAAAAAATATTCATCGAATAACAGTGCCTTGATTACAAGAGAGAGACATAGAGTGAAGCTAAACGAGTGTTTGAAAGAGATAGACAAGTTTCTAAAGAAAGATCAAAACAAAGACTTAGAACTAGCTGCTGAGGATCTAAGAATGGCCACAAGACATTTAGGAAGTATAGTTGGAAAAGTAGACGTTGAGGAGATTTTAGGGTCAATTTTCAAGGATTTTTGTATAGGCAAATAATAATAAATTAATTACGCGCAGTAATTACTTCTTGTAATCTAAATAATCAGCGTTACATTCTAATTATGATTAAACAAAACTATGATGTAGTAGTTATAGGAGGTGGACACGCAGGATGTGAGGCTGCTGCTGCTTCCGCTAGAATGGGCGTCAATACTGCACTTTTTACACATAAAATCGAGACCATTGGTGAGATGTCTTGCAATCCAGCTATTGGAGGACTAGGAAAAGGGCATTTGGTTCGTGAAATCGATGCACTTGATGGCGTAATGGGTACAGTCTCTGATAAATCAGGTATTCAGTTTCGATTATTGAATAGGAGCAGAGGTCCAGCAGTTAGAGGACCACGAACTCAATCAGATAGAGCCCTTTATAAGGAGTATATGCAAAAAATTTTATTAAATTATAAAAACTTAACTGTGATAGCCGACCCTGTGGTTAAATTTTTGTTTAATGACAATCAAGTTATAGGATTTTTATGTAAAAGTGGTAAGGAGATAATGTGTAAGGAGCTTATCTTGACGACCGGAACCTTTTTAAACGGGTTAATACACATTGGTGAAACACAAATCCCTGCGGGTAGATACGATGAAAAACCATCTACCGGTTTAAGTGAACAGCTAACTAAATTTAAAATGAAAATAGGCAGACTAAAAACTGGTACACCTCCCAGGTTGGACGGGTCTACAATTAATTATGATGATTTAGAAATGCAGCCAGCAGATAACGATCCTTACTTTTTTTCTTTCTTAACAACTAAACTTGAAAACAAACAGATCTCTTGTGGTATGACCTATACAAATGATGAGGTACATAAAATCATTAGTGATAATATTTATAGGAGCGCGATGTACTCTGGTAACATAAAAGGCGTTGGACCAAGATACTGTCCATCCATCGAGGATAAAATTGTGAAGTTTAAAGAAAAACAAAAACATCAAATCTTTTTGGAACCAGAGGGATTAAAGGACAGTACTGTTTACCCAAATGGTATTTCAACTTCTCTTCCAGAGGAGATACAGCTCAAAATATTAAGTAAAATCAAGGGTTTAGAAAGCGTTAAAATGAAAAGAGCGGGGTATGCTATAGAATATGATTATGTAGACCCAAGGGAGCTAAATCCAACTTTAGAGACAAAAAAAATTAAATCGTTATTTTTAGCTGGACAAATTAACGGAACTACTGGGTATGAAGAGGCTGCTGCTCAGGGACTAATTGCTGGTATTAATGCTGCTTTAAAAACTCTAAAAAAAGAGGAATTTATTTTAGATAGATCTGAGTCTTACATTGGAGTGATGATCGATGATTTAATTACTAAAGGGGTATCAGAGCCATATCGCATGTTTACGTCTAGAGCAGAATATAGATTATCTTTAAGAGCAGATAATGCAGATCAAAGGTTAACACCATTAGGTATTAAAATTAATTGTGTGGGAAAAAACAGAAGCAAAATATTTTTAGATAAACAAAAAAAATTAACTCAGATTTTGGATTACCTTCAATCAAATTTAATATCCCCTAATGAAGCGAGTAAACATGAAATTAAAATCGCTCAAGATGGTGTAAAAAGATCTGGCATCGAGCTGATGGCACAGCGTAATTTAAATATGGCAAAAATAAGGCAGATATGGCCTACATTACCATCCTTTGGAGACGATTTAGATGGGCAAGTTGAAATTGATGCTCACTACTCCGGGTACCTTAAAAGACAGTCCCATGACATAGCCGCCTTCAAAAAAGATGAAGGTATAAAAATACCTGACGAAATTGATTACGATATTTTCAGCGGTCTGTCTAATGAGGTCAAATCAAAGTTAAAATCAATTAGACCTAAAACTCTTGGTCAAGCCTTAAGAATAGATGGAATAACCCCAGCTGCAGCTATTATTTTGCTCGGATATATCAAAACAAAGAAAAAAAGGGCTTCAGCTTGATAACCGAGTCAGATGCTAAAAGAATACTGCTTAAAGATTTAAATTTTGATGCTCCAAAGATAAAAAAATTAGATAATTTCGTAAAAAAACTCTTAATTTTTAATAAAAAGCACAATTTAATATCCAAAAATACTGAAAAACAAATATGGGATAGACATATTTTAGATAGTGCACAAATAATTAAGTTTATAGATGTTAAAGATTGTTCAGGGATAGCCGATTTAGGCACTGGCGGCGGTTTTCCAGGTATTATTTTAGCTATATATTTTCAAAATTTCAATTTTCACGTGAAACTATACGAAAAATCACCAGTAAAATCAGCCTTTCTGATAAATGTTTCAAATATATTAGGGCTGAATTGCAAAATTATATGCAATGATATAAATTTAGTTAAAATTGACTCAAACTATATTGTTTGTAGAGCTTTTCGCAAATTACCCTATATATTGAATATTTCACGTGAAAACTGCAAAAAAAAGCATAAAATCATCATTATGAAGGGAAGAAATGCACAACAAGAGATAAATAATACTTCCAAGATAAGCAATTATAAGTATAGATTAGAAAACAGTATTACGGATAATGATTCTAAAATAATTATTCTTAATGCAAAATAAATTTTGTGAAACCGAACATCATAGCTGTTATAAATCAAAAGGGTGGAGTGGGAAAAACCACTACTGTAATTAATTTAGCTGCTTCACTGTCCATTTTGGGTCAAAATAATCTAGTAATCGATTTAGATCCTCAAGGTAATGCTACTACAGGTCTAGGAAAGTCAAATAACGATGACGATAAAAACATTTATAATCTTCTTATAAAAAAAATAAATTTGAAGGATGGTTTACAAAAAACTGATATCAGAAACTTAGATATCTTTGGCTCAAATGTAAATCTTTCAGGCCTGGAAGTAGAAACTGCTAATGATGAAAATAGAGCCTTCATTCTTAAAGAGATTCTGAACAACAATTCGGAAATAATAGATGCGTATGATAATATTTTCATAGATTGCCCACCGTCATTGAGTTTATTAACAATAATGGCTTTAGTTTCTGCAAATGAAATATTAGTTCCTCTTCAAACAGAATTTTTTGCTTTAGAGGGAATAACTCAATTGGTTAAAACAATAGATAGAATAAAAATTAATTTGAATCCATCTTTAAGCGTAAGAGGAATTTTACTTACAATGTTTGATAAAAGAAATAAGTTATCATCTCAAGTTGATAAAGAGGCTAGAAATTATTTTAAAGAAAAAGTTTATGAGTCCGTTATACCTCGAAATGTAAGATTGTCTGAGGCGCCATCTCACGGACAACCTTGCGTTACTTATGACAAGTCTTGTAGTGGTAGCAAAGCTTATTTTAAATTAGCTGATGAATTTATTAATCAAAACCGAAAAATAGGGAGCGCTGCATGACTTCAAAAAAAAAGAAGGGTTTGGGTAAAGGTTTATCAGCTCTCTTTGGAGAGCAAAAAAAGACAGAAAATACAACAAAAATTGAACAAATTAATCAAAAAGCACTAATAGGTGAACTTTCTAGAAACAAGTATCAACCAAGAACAATTTTTGATGAAAGTAAACTTGAGGAACTGTCAAACTCTATAAAAAAAAATGGAATGATACAGCCAATTGCAGTAAGAAAAAAAAAATCTTCATCTGAACCATATGAAATAGTAGCAGGCGAGCGAAGATGGTTAGCAGCGCAAAAGGCTGGACTACACGAAGTACCTATTACAATCTTAGATTTGAATGATAGTGAAACTCTTGAAGTTGCTATAGTGGAGAATATCCAAAGAGAAGATCTTAATATAATTGAGGAAGCAAAGGGTTATAAAAGACTTAATGAAGAGTTTGGATACGATCAGGATAAAATAGCAATAATGATGTCCAGAAGCAGAAGCCATATAAGCAACACTCTCAGACTTTTAAATTTACCTAAAGACATTATAGCCATGATAGAACAAGGTGAACTTACTGCAGGTCAAGCTCGTCCTTTAATTGGTATGCCTAATGCTTCTTCAATAGCGGAAGAGATTGTTGCAAAGAAACTTTCTGCGAGATCAATAGAAAATATAAAAAAAAAAAATACAAAATCTTTTACTATTGATCCTAATGTTTTTGAAGCTCAAAGAGACATTGAAAGATCAATTGGACTTAAAGTTACTATTCAAAATAAAAAAAACAATTCAGGAAAACTAACAATTGAGTACAAAAACCTGGATCAATTAGAATTTTTATCTAAAATTCTTAAAAATAAGACCAAGACTTAGCACATAGATTTGTAATAGAGTTTTTTACTACTGTAAGACTGTTTAAAGTGCTGTTGCTTTTTAGTTTTTTTTCAGTTTTTCCTAAATATTCTAAAGCTTCCAAAACTCTTTGTTTATCCCACATTTTTAGCAATTTTATATAGGCAGGTTTGTCTTTCCAGAATATTGGAGGACGTATTTTGCTCATGGCACTTGTAATATCTTCCCTATCATCTTTTAATTTTAGGATTTCCAAAACTTTTATCAATCTAAAATTTAGGATGTTCAAATAAAGGTAGGCATCTTCACTCACAAAGGAAAAATTATTTAAAAGGTTTTTAAGTTCTGTCTTGTCGCCGTTTAATGCAGCATCTCTAATATTTTCAAACATTTCATTTCTATCTGAATTTAACAAAATATCTAAACTATCTTCAGACAAACTTTTATTTTCATAAAAAGATTTAATTTTTTCTATATTATTAAGAATTGTTTTCCTATTTAAATTCGAATAGCTAAGTATCATATTAATTGTATTATAATTTAAATTTTTAAAGTCTTTCAACTCACTTTGTATTACTTTTCTTAATGTTATATCATTATCACTATAACAAGGTATTATTGCTAAATCTTTTTCCTTTTCAAAAAGAAATCTTAATTTTGATTTTTTTTCTAGTAAATCACTAATAAGTATGAACTTTACGTTTTCTTTTATTTCAAGTAGCTCTTCTATTTCCTGAATTATTTTTTCATTCGCTTGATTTATAATAATTATTTTTTCTTCGTTAAATAAAGAAATATTTTTAGCTTCATTTTGTATAATGTTTTTATTTTTAGAAATATCCTCTTGATAAAGATTTATTATTTCTGATTTTTTTCTTGTTTCAATTATTTTCTTTTTCAATATTTCTTTAAGCCCTATATTTTCACCATATATAAGGATAAATTTGTATTTAAGAAGATTCTGAATATTGTTTTCTATCTCGAAACTTTTTAATATCATTCTAACTATAATAAATTCGCAACTGATCTAATATATCATTCACAATATTATCTATTAGCGAATTATTTGCAATTTTAGAATTATTAACAGTGCTAGAATAACTATCTTCTACATTATAGGTTTGGTTGGCAACAAATGTTCTCTTAAATTCCTTATTGGTGTTTAATTCTATTATTTTCACATTTGCAGATAAGGAAATATTGTATTTTGTCACTTTATTTTGAATATTCTTTTCCTGAATTGTTTTGTTTTTAACTAGATCAATTTTAATTTTAATTTTATTTTTACTCTCTTTGTTTGAAAATCTTTGAATTTTTTTTTGTATTACAAAAGACTCGCGACTGTCACCGGTAATTTCAAATTCTTCAATTAAAAATTTTTTTTGGTCTATTGAGTTCATTTTTTGGTACGAACATGAGTAGGCCGATAATGCTAATATGAAGATAATAAGAATTTTAAATTGTTTGGTTTTCATTTTTTTAGTATAAAATTTATTATTCTATCTTTTACAAAAATTACTTTGTTAATTGATTTAATTGCAATTTTATCTTTAAATTTGTTGTTACTTCTACAAAGTTTCTCGACTAAAATTTGATCGATACCTTTTTCAACTTCAATAACATCCCTTGTCTTTCCATTTATTTGTATAGCCATTTTAATTTTTTCTTTTAAAATCAGTTTTGTATCTACTTTTGGCCAATTCTTAATCTTTTTTTCACCTAACATCTCAAGACACTCATAAGCTATGTGAGGAGTAAACGGTATAAGAATTTTCATTAAATTTACTAAATTTTTGTTTAAACATTTGTTAGAAATTTCTTTATTTAGATGTTCATTAAATAAATTGTAAACTTCATATACATTAGCTATTACGACGTTTAAGTTAAAATTATTAATAGAATTTGTAATCTTGTTTACGTAAGAATTCATTTTTAAATCAAAATCTTTATCTAATGAATTTTTATTGTTTTCTCTATCTTTAATAATGCAACATAAATTATAAATTTTTTGCAAAAACTTATATGCAGCATTTACACCCTGATTAGACCATTGAATATCTTTTTCGGGTGGGCTGTCAGAAAGTATAAACCATCTTACAGCGTCTGCTCCATATGATTTAATCATATTTTCTGGATCAATTACATTCTTTTTTGACTTAGACATTGACTCAGAAGGCCCCACTTTTACCTCAGATTTATCCTCAATTTTTTGATATTTTCCATCGGAATTTTTTTCTACTTCAGATGGCTTTAACCATTTTCCATTTTTATCTTTATAAGTTTCATGACAAACCATTCCCTGCGTAAATAAACCTTTAAAAGGTTCGTTATCTCTAATTTTGTTATTATTTTTTTTTAAAGCTCGCATGAAAAATCTTGAGTAAAGCAAGTGCAAGATAGCGTGTTCTATACCACCAATATACTGATCAACAGGCATCCAGTAGTTTACTTTTGATATATCAAATGGTGCAGCTTTTGTTTTCGGAGAGCAAAATCTTAAAAAATACCAAGAGGAGTCTACAAAAGTATCTAAGGTATCTGTTTCTCTTATTGCCGGCTTACCAGTTTTTTTATGAAAAGTATTTTTCCAACTTTTGTGATTTTCTAAAGGATTTCCGCTTTGTTTTAAATCAATATCATCGGGCAGCTTTATCGGTAGCTCACTTTTTTCGACTGGCACTATTGAGCCATCTTCTAAATGTATCATTGGAATTGGACAACCCCAATATCTCTGTCTAGAAATCCCCCAATCTTTTAGTCTGAAGGTAATCTTTTTTCTTCCAATTTTAATATTTTCTATTTCTTTTATAATTTTGATTTTAGCTTCATCAACTTTTAAACCATTTAAAAACCCAGAATTAATTATTGTGCCATCACCAACAAATGCCTCTGTTAAATTATCAAAATTTTTTTGCTTTGAAGGATTTTCAGAAACAACTTCTGTAACTTCCAAGTTATATTTTTTTGCAAAGTCCAAGTCTCTCTGATCATGAGCTGGGCAGCCAAATATTGCCCCAGTTCCGTAATCCATTAAAATAAAATTAGCCACATAAACTGGTAACTTTTTGTCTTTTATGAATGGATGAGCTGCGAATAATTTGGTATCAAAACCAATTTTTTCAGCATTAGCTAATGCTTCTTCCGTTGTGCCAACTTTGAGACATTCCTTCTTAAATTCTTTGTATTCTTTGTCTTCTAAAAATTTTTTACAAATTGGATGGTCAACCGAGACAGCTAAAAAAGAAGCGCCAAATATAGTATCTGGTCGAGTTGTAAAAACATTCAAATTCAAATCTTCGCCGACTATTTTGAAATTAATCTCACAACCAATAGACTTTCCTATCCAATTTTTTTGCATTATTTTTACTTTTTCAGGCCAATTATTTAATTCCTGTAAGCCTTTTAATAAATCATCTGAAAATTTCGTAATATCAAAAAACCATTGCGATAACTTCTTTCGCTCAACTATAGCACCGGATCGCCAACCTTTTCCATTAACTACCTGCTCATTAGCTAAAACTGTTTGTTCCACGGGATCCCAATTAACATAATTTTCTTTTCGTTTAACTAATCCTTTATTGTAAAAATCAATAAAAATTTCTTGTTGATGTTTATAATAATTTTCGTCACATGTAGAAACTTCTAAGTCCCAATCTATTGATAAACCCATTAACTTAAGTTGCCTCTTCATTTCAGAAATATTTTTTTCCGTCCACTTTTTTGGGTGTAAATTGTTTTCCTTCGCTGCATTTTCAGCTGGTAAACCAAAAGCATCCCATCCCATGGGATGTAAAACATTATATCCATTCATAAATTTGAAACGAGCAATTACATCCCCAATGGTATAATTTCTTACATGACCCATATGAATTTTACCTGAAGGATATGGAAACATCTCAAGGCAATAAAATTTTTTGGAACTTTTACTGTTGTAGAGTTTTTCTTTCCCAAAAATAGATTGCCACTTTTTTTCAATTGCTTGAAAATTTAGTCTTTCCATATTATCAATATTTTACTTTTTTTGTTTTAGTTTTTTTTCCAAAATAGCTGCTTCTTTTAAAATCGATGCTATGAGCTCTTCCTGTATTCTGGATTTAAATAATTCAACATCACATGTTTGATTAACTGAACACTTTTTTCTATGCACTGTAACTTTAAGACTGTTTGTTTGCACTGTATTTGATAAAAATCTAACAGTTATTTTAAGTGCTTGATTTTTATTTGAATTATCAGTGTACCAATCAGAAATAATAACTCCACCAGAATAATCAACTGTGCTTAGTGGTAAAAAATCTAAAATATCTAATGTAGCTCTCCACATTGGGTTGGAAGTACTAAACTCATAGTTTGTGCTTCCTCTATTTAAAGCTTTACCAATAGAAACACCTCGACCCTCCTTAATATTTTGCTTTGCTCTTTCTGGACCGGATATAGGAACTTTACGGGTGTCAACTTTTTGAAAACCACCACAGGAAGTAATTAAAGAAAAAATAATAAAACAGGTTGCAATTTTGATAAAATTTCTCATTTAGATGACTTATAATTCATTAAATTATATTGTATATGCAAAATCTAAAAAATATAAGGAAAATCAGGGCTTTTTGAGTGTGGTATATATACCACACCAGTTTATAAACTTACTATATTTAACAACTTTTCATACAAATATACTTAAAAAGAGCAGATAAATGGCCTGTTAATTATAATTAACGTTTTAACAAAGGAGAAACAATGAATAAATTAACAAAACTATTGTTCTCAGTTATTTCTTCAGTAGCTATTGCTACATCAGCTTTTGCTGGTGAGTTTACAGTTTCTGGTGGCGTAAAAGCTACATACACAGTATTAGGAAATACAGGAACAACTGGTACGCATGCGGTTGGTAAAGGACTTGGTATATCAAACGAGTTTTCTTTAACAGCTTCAGGTGAACTAGATAATGGTATGACATGGTCATATGCACAAGACATCGACGGTGCTACAGTACAGGACGATGCAAGTTTAGCATTCGGTACTGACTACGGTACAGTTAAAATTTGTGTATCTGAGTGTGGTTTATCAACAAAATACTCTTTCGATAACTCTGCTTACGGCGTAGGATCTGACACAGGTTATGGTGGTGGTGCCGCTTCTGGTACAACTATGCAGTATGGATCTAACATTAGTTCATACAATAACGTTCAGTATCATGCTCCAGCAGACTTACTACCTTTGGGTATGACTTTCAAAGCTGGTTTAACACCAGGTGGTGCGGGTGGAAGTGCTAACGCTTCTGTTCACTCTGCAAATGGTGACGTAACTGGTGAAATGAAACAGTACGCAATAACAATGGCTCCAATCGATGGCCTATCTTTAGCAGCGTCATATTATGACTTTGGTGAAATGGGTAACAAAGATGGTAGACAAAAAGCAGAAGGTGGTTCGTACTCAGCTAATTATTCAATCGGTCAAATTTCAGTAGGATATGGTGAAACATTACATGCTCCAGCTGAAAGAATGAACACGTCAGCGTCTGCTAAAACGCAGCACTACGAAAACGATGCATATTCAATTGGTTTCGCAGTAAATGACAGCTTGTCAATTTCTTACACTGAAGAAAATTCAGAGAAAGTTATTAAGACAACGTCAGCGTCTAACGTAGTTACAAGACCAAGTGTAGAAATGGAAATTACAACTATTGACCTTTCTTACACAGTGGGCGGAGCTACATTGGGAATTTCTAATTCAGAAACTTCTAATGACTCTTACACAGCTGGTGATGACACAACAGAGTCAATCGTTGCGATATCTCTAGCATTCTAATTAGTTAGTTAGAAAATATTTAAAAAAGCCGGTTAATTATTTTAGCCGGCTTTTTTTTTATAGCTGATAAACAAGCAAAAGCGTTGCAATTTACGGATTTCATCTTAATTAAATTTTTTTCATTAATACCACCAAGTGGTATGATTTCCATATTCGAATTTAATGAAATTATATTAAATTTTAAAATACCTAAGTACCCTTTTTTATTTTTATAGCTAGTTTCAAAAATCCTTGAAAAAATAACTTTGGCACAACCTTGTGATTTTTTGGTAATAATTTCTTTATAATTATGTGCCGAACCAATAACCATGTAGCCAATTTTTCTATATTTGTTTAACAGTAAATTTTTATTATATGATGATATATATAAACCGTCAGCTTTCAATTTTGATAATAATTTTGTATTATTTGAAACAAAAAAATTTATACCGCGCTTTTTACAATTCTTTCTGAACTCAAAAAGATCTTTTAAATTTTCATTTTCATTTTGACTTCTATAAATTATATTGAACTTGTTTCTTATTTTAATTAAGTTAAGATTAAACTCTTTAGTATTTTCTATAAATAAATAGTAATTTTTTTTATGAATTGACATATGGATATAATAAACAATTTCAATAAAATAAAACAACAAATTAAAAACAATAGCTCTCAGGAAGTTCAGATTATTGCAGTAAGCAAAACATTTTCTCTTGATCATATAATGCCATTAATTAAATATGGCCATAACCACTTTGGAGAAAATAAAGTTCAAGAAGCAGAAAAAAAATGGTCAGAAATTAAGATGAAAAATAAAGAACTAAAATTGCATATGATTGGAAGGCTCCAATCCAACAAGGCAAAGAAAGCAGTTGAGTTGTTTGATTTTATACATTCTCTTGATAGTGAAAAATTAGCTAACGAGTTAAGCAAAAGAGAAAAAGCTATTAAAAGAGAGTTAAATTATTTTATCCAAGTTAATCTTGGATCTGAAGAACAAAAAGGAGGTGTTGAAGTAAGTGATTTAAAAGATTTTTACAATCATTGCAAAAATAAATTAAATTTATCTATACTTGGACTTATGGCTATTCCTCCAAATGATGGTGATCCAGAAAAACATTTCCAAAAAATATTCAATCTAAATAAAGATATTGGATTAAAAAGATTGAGTATTGGAATGTCTAATGATTATATAAAAGCTTTAAGGTATGAGGCATCTTATGTAAGAGTTGGAAGTGCAATATTTGGAAAAAGAAATTAAAATATTTTTATAAAGGTATTTTTTTTTATAATTGATAACAAATACTTTAGATCTTTTTTGGACAATGCCACACACCCTAAAGTTGGTGAATAGTTTTTTTTCGCTACATGCAGAAATATTGCACTTCCTTTATTTTTTTTCACAGGATTTAGATTGTAATCTATTACAACAATAATATCGTAAGTACTATTGCTTAAATATAATTTTTCCGTACTAAATTTAAAAGGTAATTTTACAAGTTTATTATAGTAATTTGAATTTGGATCGTCACACCACCCATAATTTTTTCTAATGGGTACGAGTTTTAACTTCGTATCAATATTATGTATCCTATCTTTTCTATATAAGATATATTTAATTTTAAATCTTCCTTTTGGAGTACGTTTATCCCCCTCTTTTTTATTTGAAGTAAATCCTCTTTTACCAATTGAACATTTTGCTTTATAATCCTTATAATAGACAAATTTGTTTTTTAAAATTATATCCATGAATGAAAAAAAAAATATCATTTTAGCGTATGGAAATAAAGAATTTAATAATTCGCTGTATGAATTAAGAAATTATTTAAATTTTGATTTAAAAATTTCTGATAACCTTGCAAATACAAAGGATAAAGATAATTATAAAGGTTTTTTAATTCATCAGGATGCTTTGAAAAATAAAGAAACACAAGATTTAATAGAAGAAAATAATAAAAATAAAATTATTGTTTATTATTCTAAAAAAATTGAAGGCTTTGACAATATTGAGAAATTTTCTTTACCTATTGCAGTTAATCAACTGAATGAAACTGTAACAAATAATATTATTAGCAGTGTATTCAAATCTAATTCATCTTTCAAAATTAATAATTATAGATTGGATAAAAATTCCAGAAAACTTTCAAAAAATAATAAATCATTAGAATTAACAGAAAAAGAAATTAAATTAATTGAGTTGCTTTATAAAAAAAATTTTACAAAAAAGAAAGAAATTTTATCCATTATATGGAAGTATTCAGATGATGCAGACACGCACACAGTAGAAACTCATATTTACAGACTGCGAAAGAAAATTAAAGAAATATTCAATGATGAATTTTTTATTAAAAGTGAGAAACAAGGCTACACTATTTGAAAAAAAGAAATAAATTTGCCAAGGATTTAATGACAACTAAATATAGGGCAAGAGTTGTAAAACCAAAAAAAGGTAAAGGAAGTTTTAAAAGAAAAAGAAAATTTATAAATCAGGATTAATTAGAGTCTAGCTCCAACTTGTTGAATAATTTTTGATGATAATTCGGTTCCTTTTTCTAGGCTCTCTCTTAGTGAAAATTTGTTTACAAAGCCATGTAAAAATCCAGCAGCAAATAAATCACCTGCTCCAGTAAGATCTTTTATATTTAAATTACCTTTTGCTGCACATTCCACAACTTCATCATGCTGAATTGCAATAGAGCCATTCTCTCCTCTAGTTACAACTATTAATTTCCCTGTTCTTTTGGCAAATTCAATTACTTCATTAAATTTTTTTGTATTTATTAAAGACATAATCTCTTGCTCATTAGCAAATGTTACATTTAATTTGTTTTGTACCAAATCTAGAAAAAACTTTTTATGTCTTTCTACACAAAATAAATCAGAAAGGGACATTGCAGACTTATTTGATTTGATTATTGCTTTATTGAATGCTTTTTGTGGACCTCCTTGGTCCCACAAATACCCTTCTAAAAAAGTAATTTCACTTTTTTCTACTATTTTGTCATCAATATCTTGCTCATTTATTTTACCTGCAGTTCCAAGAAAAGTGCACATAGTTCTTTCCGAGTCAGGAGTTATTAAAATTAAACAAGTTCCAGTGGGTATTTTCTCAGATTTTACATTGTTATGAAATTTAACTTTTTCTTTTAATAAACCCTCAAGATATTTTTTTCCTAAATCATCGTTATTTACTTTTCCAATAAAACCAACAGAATTACCCAATTGGGATAGGCCAACTATGGAATTTGCAACAGAACCACCAGATATAGTTTTTTCAATTTTTAAATTTTTAAGAAGTTTTTTTAATTCATATTCGTCTACAAGTTTCATTGTGCTTTTGGTAAGTTTATTTTTTAACAAGAAATTGTCATCAATCTTACATATGACATCGACTATTGCATTTCCAATTCCAAGGACTTTCATATCAAGCTTTTTTTGCTACAAATTTTTTTTTTCTATTTGGGTAACAGCTTTTACAAATTTTGCAAGTTAAACCATAACAATCTCTTGCCTTGCAATATTCCCTTCCATACCAAATAATTTGCAAATGAAGTTTATTCCAATTTTTTTTGGGGAAAGAAGCTTTTAAATCTTTTTCAGTTTGAACAACATTTTTACCATTAGTTAAGCCCCATCTTTGTGCCAGTCTATGAATGTGAGTATCTACTGGAAAAGCTGGGTGACCGAATCCTTGGGACATCACAACACTAGCTGTTTTATGACCAACACCTGGAAGCTGCTCAAGCTCTTCATAATTATTAGGAACTTTGCCTTTATATTTTTTTATTAAAGTCTTCGAAAGGTAATAAATACTTTTTGCTTTAACTCTAAAAATACCTATTTTTTTTATCAATCGCTCTATTTTTTTTCTTCCCAATCTTACAAAATGTTTAGGATGATTATATTTTGGATAAATATTTTTAGTAACATTGTTTACATTTACATCAGTACATTGTGCTGAAAGGAGAACTGAAACTAATAATGTAAAAGTATTTCTATATCTTAATGGTATCGGAACTTTAGGATAAGTATCATTAAGTATTCTTTGAATAATTTTAGATTTATCTTTATTTTTCACTTGAAGTTTAATAGATCTCTCATAGAGTAAAGACCTGGTTTTTTTTTCATCAACCATTTAGACGCTACTAGAGCTCCTTCAGAATACAAAGCTCTATCAAAAGACTCGTGATTTAGAGTAACTATCTCTTTTCCGCTTGAAAACTTTACTTCATGCTCACCTATAACCTTGCCACTCCTTATAGAATTAAAATTTACTTTATTCCCGAATGGAAAACTTTTTTTATTTAAATATTTTTTACCAATTATTTTGTAAAAATCTTTATTTTTTCCATCAGCAATTCCCTTTGCTAACATTAATGCCGTTCCCGAAGGATAATCTTTTTTATGCTTGTGATGAACCTCATAAACTTTCGCTAGAAATTTTTTTCCAAGACTTTTGGAAGCTATTTCAGTTAAATACATGAGTAGATTTACACCGAGACTCATATTTCCAGCCTTAAGTATAGGTATTTTTTTTGAATATTTTTTAATTATTTTTTCCTCTTTTTTTGAAAAACCAGTAGTACCTATCACTACCCTTTTATTTAAAATTGTAGCAATCTTTAATACCTGAAGCGTACATTTAGGAACTGTAAAATCTATAATTACATTAGTCTTCCTAAAAGCATCGATAGTATTTTGCTTTAGCTGAATACCGTGAACTTTTTTTTTTATTATTCTGTTTTCAGTCAAGCTAACAAGTTTAAAATTTTTATCATTTATTGAAGATTTGACAAGTTGCTGACCCATTCTTCCTAAACAACCGGTTATAGATAAATTAATTTTTTTCATCCTATTATAAAATAAATAATTACAACAATAATTAGTACAATTATAGCCCAAATAGAAATATTTTGGATAAATTGTTTAAGTTTATTATTAGTATTTAAGAAAGAGGGCAAAACTAAAAACAACACTGCTAATAGAAAAATTACAGACATTATTTCTTGTTGAGTCATAAATAACTATGAATTTTTCCAAAATTTTTTTGCTTTCTCAAAAAAATCTTTGATTATTGGGCTTGATTTTTCTGATTCTATTTTTTTAAACTCTTCTAAAAGTTCTTTTTGTCTAGAATTTAAGTTTGAAGGCACCTCTGTTATAATCTTTATATATAAATCTCCATAATTAGTTCCCCTGAGGATCGGCATTCCTTTTCCTCTTAGTCTTAGTTGTTTACCGTGTTGTGTCCCAGCTGGAATTTTTATTTTTGCTCTACCCCCATCAATAGAAGGAACTTCTACAGAGACACCTAACGCTGCATCAGTAAAAGATATAGGCAGCTCAAAATATAAATGTTCGTCTGATCTTTTAAAAATACTGTGATTGTCAATCGATATAAATAAATATAAATCTCCTGTACTACCACCTTTGCTTCCTGCTTCTCCTTTTCCCGAAACCCTGATTCTAGTCCCGTCATCAACTCCTTTTGGAATTTTCACAGAAACACTTTCTTTAGATTGTGTTTTTCCGTTACCTCTACATTGTTTACAAGGGTTGCCAATTGTTTCTCCATAACCACTACATTCGGGGCAAGTTTGTTGAATTGTAAAGAATCCTTGGTTTGATCTAACTTTACCTCTTCCGTTACAGTAATTACATGTCACTGGTTTTGACCCAGGCTCTGATCCTTGCCCAGTACACCTAGAGCACTTCTTATAAGTAGTATAATTAATTTTTTTGTTTAATCCAGAGTATGCATCTTCCAAACTTATAGATACATCATATCTTAAGTCGTTACCTCTATTAGATGACCTTCTTCCTGATCTTCCTCTACCTCCAAATATATCATCACCAAAAAAATCTTCAAAAATGTCTGAAAATGATGTGCCAAAATCAAAATTTCCAAAACCTTGACCACCACCACCTTCGAACGCAGCATGACCGAACTGGTCATAATTTGTTTTTCTCTTTTCATCTGATAAAACATGATAAGCTTCGCTAGCCTCCTTGAACTTATCTTCGGATGCTTTATCTCCTTTTGTTTTATCTGGGTGATACTTAAGTGCTAATTTTCTATAAGCCTTTTTAATTTCGTCCTTAGATGCAGATTTTTGTACACCTAAGATTTCATAATAATCTCTTTTTGCCACAAGAAATTGCTCCTTTTTTTATCTTAGGCGCTTTTTTCTTTATCTTCTTTTACGTCTTCAAAATCAGCGTCAACAACATTTTCTTTTTCATCATTTTTACCTTTAGGACCTTTATCATTTTTATCATCCTTTGGCTGATTCTTTTGCTGGCTTTTATAAACAGCTTCACCGAGTTTCATCGAGACTTGTATAAGATTTTGTGTTTTTTTCTTCAAGTCCTCCGTATCTGTGCCTTTTAAAGACTCTTTTAATTCACTAATACCTGTCTCAATAGCTTTTTTTTCTTCAGCAGAAATTTTATCTCCATGCTCTTTAAGACTTTTTTCAGTAGAAAATACAATACTATCTGCTTGGTTTCTTGCATCAACGGCATCTCTTTTCTTTTTATCTGCCTCTTTATTTGCCTCTGCATCTTTTACCATTTTGTTTATCTCTTCGTCTGATAAACCACCAGAAGCTTGTATTTGAATCTTTTGCTCTTTTCCTGTTCCTTTGTCTTTTGCGGAAACACTAACAATACCATTAGCATCTATATCAAATGTGACCTCTATTTGTGGGGTCCCTCTTGGAGCAGGAGGTATACCAACTAGCTCAAAATTTCCTAAAAGTTTATTATCAGCAGCCATTTCTCTCTCACCTTGTAAAACACGTATTGAAACCGCGGGCTGGTTATCCTCTGCTGTAGAAAAAACCTGACTTTTCTTGGTTGGTATAGTTGTATTTTTATCTATCAATTTAGTAGAAACGCCACCTAAAGTTTCAATTCCCAATGAAAGAGGAGTTACATCTAATAACAATACATCTTTCACGTCACCTTGAAGAACACCCGCTTGAATTGCTGCACCCATAGCTACAACTTCGTCAGGATTGACACTTTTATTTGGTTCTTTACCGAAGAAGTTTTTAACGGTTTCTATAATTTTTGGCATTCTTGTCATTCCACCGACCAATACCACTTCATTAATTTCCGCGGCTGAAAAACCAGAGTCTTTTAACGCTGTTTTACATGGTTCCAAAGTTCTTTCTATTAAACTTTGAACTAAAGCTTCAAGTTTAGCTCTTGTAAATTTTAAATTTAAATGTTTTGGGCCAGATTTGTCTGCAGTAATGAATGGTAGATTTATTTCAGTCTGAGTAGCTGAGGAAAGTTCAATCTTTGCTTTCTCTGCTGCCTCCTTAAGTCTTTGCAAAGCAAGTTTATCAGATTTTAAGTCTATACCATTGTCTTTTTTAAATTCAGCAGCTAAATATCCAACTATAGTATCATCAAAGTCTTCACCGCCCAAAAAAGTATCACCATTTGTAGATTTAACTTCAAAGACACCATCTCCGATCTCTAAAATAGAGATATCAAAAGTACCTCCGCCTAAATCATAAACTGCAATTTTTTTTCCACCTTTTTTGTCTAAACCGTAAGCCAAGGAAGCAGCTGTTGGTTCGTTTATAATTCTCAAAACTTCTAAGCCTGCAATTTTCCCCGCATCCTTTGTTGCTTGTCTTTGAGAGTCGTTAAAATAAGCTGGAACAGTGATTACAGCTTTTGTTACTGCCTGACCTAAATATTTCTCAGCAGTTTCCTTCATCTTTTGAAGAACAAATGCTGAAATTTGTGATGGGGAATATTTCTTTCCTTTTCCTTCAACCCATGCATCACCATTTTCAGATTTAATAATTTTATATGGAACTTTTGATATATCTTTTTGAACAGAAGGACCATCAAACTTTCTGCCTATAAGTCTTTTAACAGCAAATATTGTATCTTCTGGATTTGTTACTGCCTGTCTTTTAGCTGGTTGACCAACTAATTTTTCCTCTTTTTCCAAAAAAGCTACAACTGAAGGAGTTGTTCTTGCTCCCTCTGTGTTCTCAAGTACTTTTGCCTGTGTTCCATCCATGATGGCAACACATGAATTCGTGGTTCCTAAATCTATTCCTATAACTTTACTCATATTATCCTTTGTTTACATTTATATGGGGGTTAAAATATTTTCTACAAGTCACTTTTTTACTTATTTTTATCATTTTTTTCACTTTTTTCTTTTGAAATTCCAACAAAAGAAGGCCTCAACAATCTCTCTCCAAACATAAAACCTGCTTGGATTTCTTGAACTATTATACCCGGCTCTGATTTTTCATCTTCGACTTCCAGCATGGCCTGGTGAAAATTTGGATCAAATTTTTTATTTAAACAATTAATTTTTGTTATCTTATTCTTTTCAAAAGTTGAAATTAAGTCTTTCTCAATAATTTCAATATTTTTTAAAAATTTTTCAAACTCTTTGCTTTTTTTTAAAACCTCATCTTCACTAATAGATTTTTTTGCCCTTTGAAGATTGTCTAAAATTGACAACATTTCTCGTGCAAAATTAAACCCTCCGAATTCAAAAGCTTCTTTTACCTCTTTATCAAATCGTCTTCTCTGATTTTCAGAGTCCGCTAAAGATCTCAAAAGTTTTTCTTCAGAAGACTTCAATTTTTCTTCAATTGTAACTTCAGTTTTTTCTTCTTTTGTTTTATCTTCAGAAGCTGACTTATTATCTTCTTTATTTATATTTTCGTCTTTGTTAGATTCACTCATAATTTGCTATATAATGTTAAAAATAATAATTACTAGTGTTCAATGAAAAAAAATATTCAACTCCTAATTGGCACTCATAATGATGGAAAATTTAGGGAAATAAGCAAGTTATTGAGTAAAAAAATAAAAAAAATTTCACCAAAAAGTTTAAAAATTAAACCTCCAAAAGAAACTGGAAAAACTTTTAAATCTAATTCAGAGCTTAAAGCATCATTTTTTTTTAAAAAATCAAAAATTGTTTCACTATCAGATGACTCAGGATTAGAGGTGTTAGCATTAAGAAAAAAACCAGGTATTTATTCTGCTAGATGGGCAAAAAAAAGTGGAAGTTTTAAAAAAGCAATGCTTAAAATTTTAAAAATGATGGAGGGAAAAAAAAATAGAAAAGCAAGATTTATTTGTAGTTTATCAATTAAATTGAGTAAAAAAAAAATAATTTCATCTTTAGGAATAATAAATGGCAATATTTCCAATAGAATATTAGGAAATAAGGGGTTTGGATATGATTCAATTTTTATTCCACATAATCATAAAAAAACATTTGGCCAAATAAATATATCAAAAAAAATGAATATTGATCATAGAAGTATAGCTTTTAAAAAACTTAAAAAAAAATTAAAATTTAGAAAATTTTTTATCTGAAACTTTGTACATGTTTAATTTTTGGATTAATTTTCCATCTTTAAAATTAAAAGTTCCGATTTTACCTTTAATACTATCTTTGATTACAAAGTCTTTTATTGAAGTTACTTTGTAATTTTTTTTATTCCATACGTAGTATATTAAACCTAGAGCATCATAAGTTAGAATTGTAATTTCTGTAGGTTGCATCCCATAAACTTCTGAATATTTCTTTTTATACTTTTGAAAATTTTTGATATCAACAGATGGATAATACAAATTTTTTATTGAATTTTCTAAAAAAATACTTTTATCAAACCATTGATTAACTGTTACAATTAATACTTCATCTTGATCAACATCTGAATAAACAAGAGAAGTTAAAACACTTTTTAAGCTATCACCAAAATCAATTATAATAACAGAGTCAAAATTAACTTTTCCAATAGTATATTTTTGTTCTAATCTTTTTAATTCTAACTTCGAGGCTTCATCATCTTTTTCCTCAAGTATTTTTACTCGAGAAATTAAATTTCTTTTTCTTTGTTTATAATTTGTGATTTTTTCTATATCAGCTGTTAAAATCTTTGGATCAGAGCTATATCGATATATTTTTTTGTTAACAATATCTATGTTATTAATTTTTGAGTCTATTAGCGAAGTATATTTGTTTTTTGGGTAAATTATTATTGTTTTTTTTCTTTTATTAATTTTGATAAATTCTTCAATAGATTTAATTTGAGATTCTAAACTCACACCAACGCTTAAAATATTATTTTGCACTTTTGGATCAATATTTGAAGGAGAAATAAAAATCATATCTTTATATGACGACAGACTCTCAAAATCTCTATGACTTATAGGTCCAATAACGATTTTAACGTCTTCTTCTTTTAAAGACTCTACAGATTGAATTAGTTTCTCGGGGTTATTAAAACCAGAGTCTCTTGGAAAAATTTTAATTTTATCATCATTTATTTCTCTCAACGCTAACTGTAAAGAAAGCATTATTGATTGTCCCATCTCTTTATATTCTCCACTAAATGGCGCCAAAAGACCCACTCTTAAAGATTTTTGGCTTTCATCTGCAAAAGAGTTAAAATTAAATATTAATAATATATAACTAATGATAATTGTTTTTTTTAACATAATATTATGAACAGTCTAGAGAGCGGTTTATACATTGTTTCAACACCGATTGGAAACTTAGAAGATATTACACTTCGATCAATAGAAATTCTTAAAAGATCAGACCTCATACTTTGTGAAGATACTAGGCATTCTTCAAAACTTTTAAACCACTTTAACATAAAAAATAAGTTAATTCCTTATCATAAATTTAACGAGAAAAAATCCTTAAATAAAATTATAAAATATTTAAATGAGGGCAAAATTTTGTCTTTAATATCTGACGCTGGAACACCTGTTATATCAGACCCAGGTAATATAATTATTAACGAGTGTATTAAAAACAATTATAAAGTATTTACAGCCCCTGGCCCTTCTGCAGTCTCTGCAGCTGTGAGTCTATCTGGTTTTGGAGACAAATTTTTATTTTATGGATTTTTACCAAAGACTGAGAGCGATTTAAATAAATCTTTAAGAAAGTTAGATGTTGAGGGATTTTCTTTAGTTTTTTTTATACCAGCAGTAAAAATAAATTTTTACATTAAATCTTTTAAAAAAAATTTCCCTGGAAGAAAAATTTTTATTGCTAGGGAAATGACCAAAAAACATGAAACCTACTATAGGCAAAACATTGACGATTTAAGTCCTTTTAAAACTCAATTAAAAGGAGAACTAACAATTGTTATTTCAAAAAAAATTAAAAATGAACAGTTAACAACAAACTATGTAAAACTTGAAAAACAAGTTATAAACTATCTAAAGACCTACACTGTTAAAGATATTGTTGAATTAATGTCAAAAAAAGAGAAAGTATCAAAAAAAATTATTTATAACCTTTGTATAAAATATAAAAAATGAGAAACTTTTTTTTAGTTATTTTAATTGCCGCACTTCTTTCTAGCTGTTCCCCAGCTGGTCGATTTGGTGCAGGAGTTGATATTACTTTTGATCCTAGAACTATTGGGATGCAAATAGATGATACCATAATGCAAAAAAATCTAGTAGCTAGATTGTCATTAAGTGAAAAAAGATATTTTTTAAATATTCAGGTTGAAGTTTTAGATGGAAGGATATTTCTTTCAGGAAAAGTTGATGAACCTGAAGAGAAAATAAAAATTACTAAACTAGCGTGGGAAACTAAAGGGGTGAGAGAGGTAAAAAATGCAATTACAATTAGAGGTAAATCAAATTTCAAACAAACAGCAAAAGATATACTTATTACTAGTCAGTTAAGAACTGCTTTAATTTTTAATAAAAAAACTAAAGCAAGAAATTATACTTTAGAGACAATAAATAAAAAAATTTATATTTTTGGAATTGCCATGGATGTAGATGAAAAGAAAGAGGTTATCTCTGAAGCGAACAAAATTTATGATGTTGAAGATGTTATTCCTTCAATTTATTTAGCAACAGAGCTAAGTAGAAATAAACTTTAATCTTTTTTATAGTCTATAACATCTGAAGAGTAAGCAGCAATAGAGGCTAAATTTAAAATATCAGAAGTACTTGATCTTAAAGGTGCAACTTCAATAGGCAAATCAAGTCCGATTAATAATGGACCAATTAATTTTGCTCCTCCAAAGGATTTCATCAGTTTAGTTGAAATAGCTGCACTATGTAAAGCCGGCATAATTAAAATATTTGCTCTTCCTACAATTTTAGAAAAGGGATAAATTTCTTGATATATAGGGTTTAAAGCAACATCCGGCTGCATTTCACCATCAAAATCAAATTCAACTTTTTCTTCTTTTAAAATTTCAATTGCATCTCTAACATGTTTCGTGTTTCTTGATATTGGTTTTCCAAAAGTTGAATGAGACAAAAATGCAACCTTAGGGTCAAAGCCAAATAAATTAGAGACCCTTACACAAGACTTAGAAATTTCAACTAATCTTTTCGCAGAAGGAAAATCTTCTACATTGGTGTCAGCTACCAATATGGTACGACCTTTAAATATAATCATTGTCATACCAAATATTGGTTCACCTTTTCTAGCATCACAAACATGTTTTAATTTTTCAATTGAAGCAGCGTAGTGTCTTATGTTTCCCGTAACCATAGCATCAGCATCCTTACATGCTACCATTGATGAACCAAACGCTATTCTGTCATTTCTAATTAACCTATCTACATCTCTTTCGAGTTGGCCGGTTCTTTGGAGTTTTTTATATAAATATTTTGAATATTTATCTCTTTTATTTTTGTCAGTTGAATTTACAATTTCAATTTTAAAATTTTCATCCAGGCCTATTTTACTCAAAGTTTCTTTTACTCTTTTCTCATTACCAATTACTATAGGCGTGCCTAACTTATTTTTTCCAAATTCTATTGCAGCCTTTAACATATTTTCATCCTCTCCTTCTGCAAAGACTACTTTTTTCGGACTCTTTTTTACCTTGGCGTTAATTCCTTGCATTAAGGACATTGAAGGGTCTAATCTAGCTGTTAACTGATCTTTATAAATTTCTAGGTTTTCAATTTTTTTTCTTGCAACACCAGTTTTCATAGCAGCTTCTGCTACTGCAGAGGGTATTCGTCTAACTAACCTTGGGTCGAAAGTTGATGGAATTATATAATTTTTACCGTATTTCGGTCTATCTCCTCCATAAGCAGAAACAACTTCATCTGGCACATCTTCTCTAGCTAACAAAGCTATAGCATTAGCAGCTGCAACTTTCATTTCATCGTTAATGATTTTTGCTCTAACATCCAACGCTCCTCTAAAAATATAAGGAAATCCAATTAAATTATTTACTTGATTAGGATAATCAGATCTCCCTGTAGCAACTATGACATCACTTCGAACTTCGTTTATTAATTCAGGTTTAATTTCAGGATCTGGATTTGCACAAGCAAATATAATTGGATTTTTTGCCATGGATTTTACCATCTCTTTACTAACAACATTTTTTGCTGATAGCCCTAAAAAAACATCAGCACCTTTCATTGCTTGATCTAATGTTCTCAATTTAGTTTCAATAGCATGAGCTGATTTAAATTGATCTACGCTTTCTCGTCCTTTATAAATTACTCCTTTTCTATCACACATAATGACATTTTCATTTTTAACTCCAATCTTTTTAAATAAATTTGTACAAGCTATTGCCGAGGCACCAGCTCCATTAACAACTATTTTTACTTCATTAATTTTTTTCTTGGAGATATCTAAAGCATTTATTAACGCAGCTGTGGTTATAATTGCAGTTCCGTGTTGATCATCATGAAACACTGGAATATCTAAAATTTCTTTAAGTTTTTGTTCTATTATAAAACAATCTGGGGCAGCAATATCTTCTAAATTTATTCCGCCAAAAGTGCCTGCAATATTTTTAATTGTAGAAATAATTTCGTTTGAATTTTTATTATCTATTTCAATATCTATAGAGTCTATGTCTGCAAATCTTTTAAATAGAACCGCTTTACCCTCCATAACAGGTTTTGAGGCAAGAGAACCTAAATCTCCTAAACCAAGAATTGCAGAGCCATTACTAATCACAGCTACTAAGTTGCCTTTAGAAGTATAGTCATAAGCTTTTGAAGAATCTTTTGAGATCTCCTTTACTGGAGCCGCTACTCCAGGGGAATATGCAAGAGATAAATCTCTTTTTGAAATAAGAGGCTTAGATGAATTAACCTCAATTTTGCCAGACTTATTGCCTATATGAAAATCTAAAGCCTCTTTATCTGTATAATGATCAATTTTTGATTTTTTTGTCATTGGATTTTGAGTATGTAATATATATGAGAATATATCACTTATAATTTTGTCTTAAATATGAATTTATTATCTTCAACCACAGTATTTAGTTTTTACACGATGCTAAGTCGTGTTCTAGGTTATTTTAGAGATATATTAATAGCTATTTTTTTGGGCACTTCCATATATGCAGATGCGTTTTTTGTAGCGTTTAGACTTCCTAATACATTTAGAAGATTGTTCGCAGAAGGTACATTTAATGCTGCATTTATTCCAAGTTACACTGCAGAAAAAATAAAGGGCAGAATGCAAGGTAAAAGATTTGCTGATGAAGTTTTAACTTTATTAACTCTAGGACTTTTAACAATAGTTTTAATAGTAGAAATTCTTACTCCGTACGTAGTTTATTTAATTGCTCCGGGTTTTATAGAGGACAATACTAAATTTAACTTAGCAGTTGATTTGACTAGAATCACTTTCCCCTTTTTAGCATTTGTAAGTTTATCTTCTTTTTTTGCCGGAATACTTAATTCTGAAAACAAATTTGCTGCTGCAGCTGCAGCACCGATTTTTTTAAATTTAATTTTGATTTTATCTTTAGTAATTTCATATTATTTCAAGCTGGATTTTGCAATCAATTTATCTTACGCAGTTTCATTGTCGGGCTTAATACAATTAATTTTTTTAATTTTCTTTGCCTCAAAATACTACAAACCGTCATTTATTTTAAAAAACAAAGTTAGACAGAAAGTAAAATTTTTTTTAAAGAAACTTTTGCCCAGTATTTTTTCATCTGGTGTAATTCAAATAAGTATATTGGTTGGAACAATCATAGCTTCATTCCAAGCAGGAGCGGTCTCTTATTTATATTATGCAGATAGAATCTACCAAATTAACCTCGCAGTCGCTGGTATTGCAGTGAGTACAGTTTCATTACCAATACTAAGTAAACTTATAAAAAATAAAAAAATTAATGAGACCAATAAAATTCAAAATAAGTCTTTAGAATTATCTTTATTATTATCATTGCCGGCTAGTATAGCTTTGATAATTGGATCTGAAGAAATAGTAAGTGCTCTATTTGGCTATGGATCTTTTACAGAAAATGATATTGCACAAACATCATTAGCACTAAAATATTTTGGTTATGGTATACCAGCTTTTGCAGTTTTAAAAATATTTGCAAACTTCTTTTTTGCTAGGGATAACACTATAACACCATTCAAAGTCTCAATAATTGTCGTAATTATTAACATTGCTATAAGTGTATTATTTTTTAAACAAATTGGTTTCATTATAATTCCAATTGCAACAACTTTATCTACATGGATCGGTGTCTTTTATTACTTATATCTTCTTTTGAAAATTGGTTATTTAAAAGTTGAACCAACTTTTTTTAGTCGCTTAATGAAAATAGTATTTTCTACTTCTATTATGTCTTATGTTTTTCACTATAGTTTAAATTATTTTGCAAAAAACTTGAGTTATTCAAGTGATTATAAAATTTTATACTTATTATTTATAGTAATCTTCGCAGCTTTATTGTATTTTTTGACTTGTTATTTTTTAAAAGCGCTTAATTTAAAAAGTTTTAAAACAAATTAGTATGAAAAAAGAATTAGTATTTTCTGGAGTTCAGCCAACTGGTAATTTGCATCTGGGAAATTATCTAGGAGCTTTGAAAAATTTCGTATCACTTCAAAAATCAAAGAATTGCTTATATTGCGTGGTTGATTTACACGCTATAACAACGTTTCAAAACCCAAAAGAGTTAAACTCAAATATTTTAGAAACCACGGCGGGGTTTTTAGCTTCTGGATTAGACTCAAACAAGAGTATAATCTTTAATCAATCATCAGTAAGTGGTCACGCAGAACTTGCTTGGATTTTAAATTGTGTTTGTAGGGTAGGTTGGTTAAATCGTATGACACAATTTAAAGATAAAGCCGGCAAAGACAAAGAAAAGGCAAGTGTTGGTTTATACATCTATCCAAATTTGATGGCTGCGGATATTTTATTATATAAAGCCACACATGTGCCTGTTGGCGCCGATCAGAAGCAGCATTTAGAATTATCAAGAGATATTGCTCAAAAATTTAATAATGATTTTAACAAAAAAGATTTCTTTCCTTTACCAGAACCTTTAATTCAAAAAAATATTTCTCGTGTAATGAGTTTAAGAGATGGAACAAAAAAAATGAGCAAATCTGAGGAGTCCGATTATTCTAGAATTAATTTGAAAGATAGTTCAGATGAAATTGTAAAAAAAATTAAAAAAGCAAAAACCGATGCAGATCCAATTACTGAAAATATTCAAGATTATGAAAATAGGCCCGAGGCATATAATTTATTAAGCATATACTCAGATTTATCAGACCAAAAAATAGAAACTACGATTAACGAATTTGTAGGAAAAGATTTTTCGTCATTAAAAATAAAACTATCTGAAAAATTAGTTGAGACAATAAGTCCAATAGGAAAAAATATTGCGAAATTAATGAAAGATAAAAAACACCTAGAGGATGTATTAAAAAAAGGCAAAGAAAAAGCCAATATAATCGCTGAGGAAAACCTAAAAAAGATACGTGAAATAGTAGGATTTGTGTAATATACATATTCTACTATGATACAAGTAGAACAAACACCAAATCCAGACTCGTTAAAGTTTTTGTCTCAAAAGATTTTATCAAAAGTTGGAACTGAAGAGTTTAAGAAGTCAAATCTTAAAAATATTAAGATTCCATTTGTAAAAGAAATATTAAGTTTTTCAGGAGTTGAATTAATTTTGATCTCAGATAATTTTTTAACTGTTAAAAAGGATAAGAATGTAACTTGGGATAGTTTAAAACCAATGATCATTTCTCACTTAAACGACTATTTTGAAAAAAATAATAGTCCTATACTATTAGATAACAAATTAGAGAAAAAAACCGACGATGATGAAACTATTTCAAAAATTAAAGATGTTTTAGACACCAAAATTAGACCAGCTGTAGCAAAGGATGGTGGAGATATAAAATTTAAATCTTTTGATAAAGGTGTTGTAAAAGTTGAATTACAAGGAGCGTGTTCTGGGTGCCCAAGTTCAATAATGACTTTGAAGCAAGGAGTGCAAAATTTACTAAAACATTATGTCAAAGAGGTGAATTCTGTTGAGGCAATATAGATGAAAAAAAATTTAAGTTATAGAGACAAATTACTAGAATTAGCACAAATATATAAAATTACGGAAATACAAAATTATATTAAAAGAAAAAAAAATCTTACTACTCATCAGATAGAACATATTTTAAAAAAAAATAATGTTCCTATACCAAAAGATTTTAATATAAGCTTTTTTAAAAAAAGTATTTCAAATCCTATTTCTAAAGCGGGAAGAGGAGTTTCAGGATTTTATAGCGATACAACTGACGGAGTAGGAAAATTTTTTAAAAGAACTAAAAGAGGAGCCACAGGATTATATGATGATACCACTGGAGGCGTTGGAAACTTTTTTGTAAGGTTGTGGAGGAATTCAGGTAATTTAGGAATTGGAATTTTAAATTTGATACCAAAAGTATCTCTTACAGTTGCAAATTTTATCTCAAATACATTAGTTGAAACCTTTAGCAGCTTCTATACCTCTGAAGTTGAAAAAACCAAAACAAATAAATTAATTAAAGGTTTTGGAGTTGTAGTATTTGTATGTGCAATCGGTATAATTTTTTTCACATTAAAAGAAAATTTTGATCCAAATAATACAAACCAATTAGTTCAAGTAGAGAAAGAAAAAACAAAAAAAATTGAAAAACAAAAAAAAGAACAAACAAAGAAAGTTGAAAAAAAACCACAAAAAAAAGCAGTGGAAAAACAAGTAAAGAAACCTGAACCAAAAAAGGAAAAATCTCCAAGTCAAGTTACTGAATTAGTTCTACCAAATTTAAATATAAAAACAGAAACAGTATTAAGTTTGTTTGAGGATGTTGAATACGACTTGAAGACTGTAAGGTATCAAAAAAGAGTAAAACCAATTTATTTTACTCAGTTTCCAAAAGATTTGGATGAAATTAAAGATACAAAACTAAAAAAAGAAACATTTATAAAAATAGTATTACCATTAGTAGTTGCTGAAAATGATAAAATTTTAGATGATAAAATTAAATTGAAAAGAATTACTTCAAAAAAAATGACAACTGATAAAGAAAAATCTTGGCTAAGACTGAAGTTGAGGGAATACAAAGTTAAAAATTCAGATATTATTGAATTAGATAAAAGAATGGACATCATTCCTGTTTCAATTGCTTTGGCTCAGGCTGCAAAAGAAAGCGGTTGGGGTACTTCAAGATTCGCACTAGAAGGCAATGCAATATTTGGGCAGTGGACATGGACAGGTCAAGGTATAGAACCCTTACACAAAGGTAAACACGAAGGCCATAAAATTTTAAGATTTCCAATCTTAAGAGCTTCAGTTAAAGCGTACAAAAATAATCTAAATACACATAAGGGCTATTCAGAGTTCAGAGAAAAAAGATACAGCTACAGAAAAAGAAATAAAAGTATAAAAGGTTTAAATCTTACTGAAACACTCGATAGATATGCTCAAACAGGCAAAGAATACACTGAAATCTTAGAGCAAATTATAAAACAAAACGATTTGTCTGATTTTGAAACAGTTCAGCTAACTAATTCTGTTGTTAAAAAAGATATTCAACTTTAATTTTACTTTTCTTTAATAACGAATTGAATACCCAGCCACCTATAAAATCCATTGGCTTCTCTTAAAGAACAATTTATTCTGCCCCTTTCAGTAATAAATTTGCCTCCAAGCTTTACATTTAAATTGTAATTACTAGTAAAGTTTATATTAGACTTCCTCCATTTATCCTCTTCATTTGAAAAACAATTAATATTTCTCAAATTTTTTAAATTATCATAAAATTGTATATTTACATCTGGCGGGTTGTTTTTATCACTAATATACCTATTTTTTGGCTCTATAGATTTAAAAGGAAATGGTAAAGTCTTAAGAATTGTTTTAAATCTTTCTGTTTCACCATATTTTTCGTTAATTGGAAATCGGGGCATTTCATGATAATTTTTAGTACGATCAACTACACCAGAATGTTGCCCAAAAGCATATTTGAAACCAAGATCTATCACAATATTTTTTAAAGACGTGCTATATTCACCAAACGGGTAAGAAAAAAAAATTGAATTCTTACCCAAGTTATCATTAAAAATATTTATTGACCTTTTTAGATCTTCTTTTATTTCAACATCAGTAAAATCAATAAGATACTCGTGTGTGTGGCTATGGTTTCCAATTTCAACAAAATCGTATTTTTCTATTTCTCTTATTTCTTCCCATGTCATATATCCCTTTTTTCCAACCTCTCTTGTGCTAACAAATAAAATAAATGGGATTTTAGAATCTTTTAAAATAGGCCAAGCATTATCGAAAAAAGATTTGTAACCATCATCGATCGTTAGCAATAATTTTCTCTGTTTTTTATTATTTACAAGTTCTTCTTCAAAATTAGAGGGGTTGATAAATTTTATACCACTATTTTTTATCATTTTAATGTGATTCTTAAAATCATTTAATCTAATATTTGTGGAAGGGTATTTATTTTCTTCAAATCGGTGATACATTATAGCAATTATACCAAAATCGTCTATAACTGCTTCAGATGAATACAAACTAAAACTCGTAGAAAAATAAAAAATAAAGATGATTAATAATTTTTTAATAATTAGTTGCACAGGCAAAAATAACTCAATAGGTTTAAAAACTAATAATAAATTTTTTACAGAAAAATTACAAAACAATATTAACTCAAATAATCTACTTGTTAGCAATATTTTACGCTTTACCAATAAACACAAAGTCGAATTAAGCAATAAATACTCAATAATTGTAAATATTGGCCCAGGAAGCTTTTCTTCTCTTAGAATATCTTTATCTGTGGCAAAAGGAATCCAAACAGTTCATGGTTCCAAACTATATGGCTTTAAAAATGACCAATTATCAGAATTAAAACTTGAAAATATAGAAATTTTAATAAAAAATAACCAATTGAAAGATAAAGTGGTAAACCTTGTTTATCAATAAAAATTTAGATTTTGAATAATGAGTGTTATTGAGGAAAAATGTAAACAAAAAGGTGTTAGGCTCACTGAACAAAGAAGAGTCATAGCTAAAGTAATGTCCGAGTCAAAATTGACTTTTGGCTCTAAAGATCATCCTGATGTCGATGAGCTACATAAAAGAGTGAGTTTAATAGATAAAAAAATTAGCATAGCAACAGTATACAGAACATTAAAGTTGTTTGAAGAGTCCGGAATTATCGAAAGACATGATTTTAAAGAAGGAAAATCCCGATACGAACCATCAACTGACGAACATCATGACCACCTAATAGATGTAAATACTGGTGAAATAATTGAATTTGTTGATAAAGATATTGAAGAACTACAAATAAAAATTGCAAAGAAACTCGGTTACAATTTAGTAGATCATAAACTTGAGCTATATGGATCAAAAAATAAAAAGTAACTCAAAAAAAAAGATATTCATTAAAACTTTTGGCTGTCAGATGAATGAGTATGATAGTGAAAGAATTTACGATATTACAAAAAAAATTCATTACTATAAAACATTAAACAAATCTGAGGCAGATTGTTATATTATAAATACATGCCACATCAGAGAAAAAGCAACAGAAAAAGTATTTCATGATATCGGTAGAGTTAAAAAAGAATATAGAAATAAAAAAAAACCAATTCTTATAATAACAGGTTGTGTGGCTCAGGCAGAAGGTGATTTAATTTTAAAGAAAGAGCATTATGTTGATGCAGTTATTGGACCCCAGTCCTATCAAACAATAAATAAAATTATACAAAACATTGAGAATAAGAAAAAAAAACAACAAGATGTTACGAATTTTGATGTCATTGAAAAATTTGATCATCTAAGTCTAATAAGAAATGGCAATTCCAAAATTTCATCATTTTTAACTATTCAAGAAGGGTGTGATAAATTTTGTAAGTTTTGTGTTGTTCCTTATACTAGAGGCCCAGAACATTCTAGAAATTTTGAAGAAATTTTAATTGAAGCAGATCAACTTATTGATAATGGTGCGCGTGAAATTACTTTACTTGGACAAAATGTAAATGCTTACTGTAATAATACAAAACGTTTATCTGATATTTTATATGAACTTGAAAAAAAAAAAGATCTACTTAGAATTCGATACACAACATCCCACCCCAAAGACATGACGGAAGATTTACTTGAAGCACACAAAAATTGCAAAAAGCTTATGCCA
>CACPLT010000001.1 GCA_902634845.1 uncultured Pelagibacteraceae bacterium | reverse complement strand
AGACGACAAGGCTTCGATCGCTGATATCTTTATAGAGTTATCTTTTAAATCTTGTGGCGTATTTTTTTGTTGATTAATAAGTCTACTAAAATAAAAATTATTTTCAGTGTGGGGAATTGATAATCGCATTACTCCACCAGATTTTAGAATTCGAGAACATTCTTTGAGAAAATTAATGGCCTTGGCTTCTTCTAAATGTTCAATCGTATGAGAACAGTAAATCAAATCAACAGAACTTGTATCTAAAGGTATTTTCAAATTTTCTTGACAAAGATTTATTGAAAAAAAATCAATATTTTCTTTTCCTTGTATAGCTTTGTATTTTTTTGTAATGGCTGGAAAGTCGTAATTTTTCCAAGAGGAATGTGAAAAAGCACCAGATCCAAAATTACAAAAAACTGAGTCTTTAGCAAAATTCTTATATAATTTTTTATCTCCGGCGGCAGAATAAAAACAAACAGTATTTTCATATCTATTTATTGCAATACCAAAAACACCAATTTTATAAAAAAATTTGTTTAATAATCTTAAAATTCTAAGTGCAAAATAGTTATTGCACAAAAATTGTGATTTAATTTTAAAATACGAAATTTTTAAGTTTTTCCTATGGTTTAAAAAGCTAGTTTGTGCATCCATGATATAATTATAAAGTTGCGTCGAAGTAGCTGTTGTCAACAAAGTTCTTTTGTATTCTAGTTTTCCAAATATTTTTTCCCATAACAATTCGAACAAATTTTTTACAGCTATTACCATCGCCAAAATGATTGTCTGGTTTAAATCTTTTCTTTTTTAAACTTGTTTTTATAGCTTTTAATATTTCTTTTTGATTAAATTTTACATTTTTAATTGCTTGATTGTTAAATCTATTTTGTTGTCTACTGCCAATATTTATAGAATGTACTCCATAAAAGGGGGCTTCCCTAACACCAGCGCTTGAGTTTCCAATAATAAATTCCGTATTTTTTAAAAGAGTTAAAAAATAAGTTAATCTCATAGTTTTTAAAATCTTAAATCTTTTTTCATTTTTAAGTTTTAATAACTCATTAATTATTATATTGGATCCTAAATCGTTGTTTGGATAAATAATAATGTAATTATTTTTACTTTTTTTTAATGTATTAAAAAGTATTTTACTTTGTTTTTTCAGCTTCGAAATTTCTGTGGTAACTGGGTGAAATATAAGTATAGAATAATTATCAAACTTTATTTTATAAATTCTTTTTACTTTATGAATTGAAGGCAGTTCTTTAGAAATCATAATATCAATATCAGGAGAACCGATCACGAATATATTTTTTTTAGCTTCACCCAGTTGTATAAGTCTTCTTTTGTGTGCGTTATTACTTACAAAATGTAAGTGACTCAATTTTGAAACTGCATGGCGTATAGAATTATCTATTGTTCCAGATACTTCACCTCCCTCAATATGTCCTATTAAAATATTATTGTAAGCGCCTACTATCGCACCTGCTAACGCTTCTAATCTATCACCATGAAGCATTATTAAATCTGGCTTGTTTTTTTTTACGTACTTTGAAAAACCCTTAATGGTTTTTGATAATATTTCATCCATTCTTACTTCAGATTCGTAATTAGTGTTTTGATTTGAAAATTTAAACAGTCTTCCTATTCCAACTTTTTTAATTTCCTCAATTGTATATCCATATCTGTGCAATAAATGCATACCTGTAACAAAAACGTCCACTTTGAATTTTTTGGTATCTATTAAACTTAAAATTATGGATCTAATTTTACCAAAATCGGCTCGGGTACCAGTTAAAAAAACAATTTTTTTCATTAAATTAAATGTCTTTTTTCTTTAGTTGTTCACCAGATTTAATATTTTTTTTTGCGATTTTTCCTAATACATCAAAGTATTTTTGAGCAGAAAAATCTCCTGTGAAAGGCCTCTTAACCCAAATATTTGATCTATTTAATTTTTCACCTTTTTTTATATTTCTTGTAGAAACTATAGAGGCGAAAGCAAAATTAATTGTTTTTTTTTCACTAGAAAGTGCTTTTTTTTCTCCACCCCTAGCTTGAAATATTTCTTCTGCTCCCTTAATTAACTCTTTAAGTTCATTTTGATCAATTGAGGAAGATATATCTGGTCCTTTATAATTTTTTTTTGCAGTAAAGTGCTTTTCTATTATTGAAGCTCCTAGAGCTATTGCGCCTAAAGATGTATTAATACCAACAGAGTGGTCTGACAGTCCAATTGGGACATTTTTAAATTCTCTCATCATTTCTTGCATAGCTCCTAATCTCACGAACTTATGTGGTGTTGGATACAAATTCGTACAATGTAATAAGGCAAATTTTGTTTTGTATCTTTTAATAATTTTAATTGAACTTTTAATTGTCTTTAAGTCATTCATGCCAGTACTTAAAATTATAGGTTTTTTAAATTTTGCAATATAATCTACTAATGGGAAATTATTGCATTCACCTGATCCTATTTTTATTCCTTTGACTTTAAATTTAATTAGTCTATCGACAGCCTTTTTAGAAAATGGAGTGCTTATAAAAATTCTTTTTCTTTTTGTTATATATTTCATCAATTTATATTCATCTTCCTCATTTAAAGAATTTTTTTTTATTATTTGATATATATTTTCTTTTGAGTTTCCAGGAATGACTTTTTTTGCATGGTAAGAATATTCATCATCTACAATGTGTGTTTGATGTTTTATTATTTCTGCACCATTATTAATTGCAGCATTAGCAATATTGATAGCTTTCTCAATTGACCCGGAATGATTTATACCAATTTCTACAACTACTAAAGGTTTATGGTTTAATCCAATTTTTCTTTTACCAATATTAAATGATTTATCGTGCATATAAGGCAAAGCTCCGCACTTTGTAAAAAAATCTTTTTACAATTAAGTTTTTTGTTTTCATATTTCAATCAAACTGGATTAAACAAATATTTATCTTTTTTAATAGTTGTATTTAATCCGCCTAATAAAATTTCAATTTTTTTTCCATCAAGATTTATTATTCTAAAAATCTTATCTACAAAAGGACCAGTGGAAAACTTATATGTTTTATTCTTCACTAATGGGAAGAAATTGTGCGTAATATATCCATCGTTATTTTCATGTTTTTTACATTCATTTATAAATTGTTTAATTTCATCTTGAAACTCTATAAAGCCGTTCAAAAAGTATTTCAGACCTCGAGAAAACTTTAATTTATTTACAGTTAATTTTTCTTCAATACCCTCTATATAGCAAAAAAGATAGTCACCAAGTAAATTTACCTCTTTGTAAATTAATTTATTTTTATTATATTTCGTAATTTTTAATTTAGGATTGTAAAAGTCTAACTTTTTACCAATTTTATCTTGAAAATCTTTTTTAAGAAAATCAATTTTTTTTTTGTCAATTTTAATTATAGTCCACATTTTATTTTATTTTATCAAGTTCGGATTTTAACTCATCGTACTCTTTCATTTTTCTTTTCATAAAATTTATTGTAAGTTTTGTTCTAAATGCGATACCTTTTGGGGTCAGCATATATTTTAGATAGGTAAGTTTGTCCTCTTTTTGATTAAAGTTTTGGATCTTAACGAAGCCTTTTTGTTTTAATTCTCTTAAACAGTAATTCAATTTGCCGAGGCTAAAGCCCAAATTGGTAGCTAACTGTCTTTGAGAAAATCCAGGATTAGCCTCAATTTTTCTTAAAACTTCAAATTGGTCTTGCTTATTTTTAATATTTTTCATATGTTCAATATTTGAACATTGTAGTGTTCAATAATTGAACTGTAAAGCTTTATTATGATAATTTTAAATATATTGAAATAATTGCGGTTTTTCGATGTTTAGTAATTGTTAAAAATGATTTATAAATAATATATGAAAATAGCTCTTTGTTTATTGGCGCATGAAAATAGCAATGGTGTATTGCAAAACAGATACTTCCCGTTATCTATCGGTCTTATTGCTGAATTCATAAAAGTTAACCATAAAGACGTTGAAATAGACTTATTCAAAAAGCCTAGCGAGTTTACTAATTACCTTAAAACCAATAGGCCGGACATTGTTATGTTTGGAAATTATATGTGGATCGAAAAGTTAAATACTTTTTATGCAAAAGAAGTGAAGAAGATAAAGACTAACACTTTAGTAGTTTTTGGTGGACCAAATTTTAGTATAGACGATGATAAAAAAATTGAATTTTTAAATGATAATAAGCATATAGATTTTTTAGTTGAGGGTGATGGAGAAATAGTAGCTAATCTTATAGTTGAGAAATTCAAAAAAAATAATAAAAATATTGAGCTTACCAAAAAGGAAAATATCCCAAACACCATTTCAATTTTAAAAGAAAATAATAAACCTTTAATACCAGGAGCTGAAGATTTTAGAATAGGAGTTGGTGATATAAAATTAGAGCATGTTCCTTCTCCTTATTTATCTGGCACGATGGATATTTTTTTTGAGGATGGAACAATTCCTTTGTTAGAATCAAATAGAGGTTGCCCATATAGTTGTACTTTTTGTCAACAAGGTACAAAATATTTTTCAAAAATAAGATACTATGATCCAGAAAGAATTAAAGATGAGCTTATATATATTGCAGAAAAAATAAAAAAAGATAATTTAAATATGAATATAGTTGAATTTACCGATCCAAACTTCGGGATGTATAAAAATGATGTTAAAATTTTTCAACATATACGAAGCGTTCAAGACAAATATAATTTCCCAGAGAATGTTTGGTGTTCAAGTGGTAAAGCGCAATATGAAAGAATTCTTGAAACAGCCAAAATTTTAAAGAGAGGGAGTATCATGGTTCGTGCGACAGTTCAAAGTATGAATGATGAAACTTTACAAAATATCAAGAGAACAAATTTACCCGCTCATATTTTCAAAAAAATGGCAAGTGAAGGTGTTGAGACTTATTCCGATGTAATGCTGTCACTTCCCGGCGAAACAAAAAAATCTTACATTGACGGTATTTTGTCTTTAGTCAATTATGGAATAGATGAATTTTCAATGCTTCAAACTATCTTGCTTAAAGGTACTGAGATGGAACAAAAAAATTATATTAACAAACACCAACTTAAAACTAAATTTAGGGTAATTCCTGAATGCGATGGTGTTTATACCGTTAACAATAATTCAGAAAGAATAACAGAGACTGAAGAAATAATTTATGAGACTAAAACTTTGCCTTATAAAGACTTTTTAGAGTGTAGAAAATTTAGCCTAATTGTTCATATTTTCCATAATACAAGACTACTTAGACCTTTATATAAATATTTAGATCATAAAAATATTAATAGATCTGAAGTTCTTTCAAAAATTTACAATTACTGTAAAAATAATAATTCTTCATTGAATAAATTATTAAACGATTTTGTTCTCTCTACAGAAAATGAGCTTGATGAAAAAGATCTTGTTTTCAAGAAAGAAGATGACATTTCAGAAAGATCTTCCAATAAGATTTATAAATTTCTTACTTTAGCGCTTATCAATTATAAACAAGAAATTATTAAAATTATAAATACTGTTGCATTTGAATATTTTTCAGACACAAAAATTTATGAAAAAATTACAGGTATTATTAGTAGCTCTATATTTAATTTATTAGAAAATAAATTTGAAAAAAGAGAATTTAATTTGAACAATGATGAGAAGAAATTTTTAAACTCTGATAAAATTATTGTTGAATTTAGTAATTTCCAACAAAAGCAAATTAGTTATCTCAAAAGCCAATATAAAACTAACAAAGAAATAGTTTCAAATATGGCTTTCTATCTTAGACCTTTAAACATGATTAAAAATGTTATTTATGTTAATGGGGAACATTTAACTTAATTTATAAAAACTTTTTCAATAACATTATTTTTTGTTGACATTTGATCAATAAATTTTTATGAATTAGTAGCTGAAATGCATGGTGGGAAATTCGTGTGAAAGTCATGAGCTGTACCCGCAACCGTATAGTCGGAGCGCCACCCAGTTAAGTCCGCTGTTGAATGATGGCCGGGAACAGTCTAGTTCTACAATGAAAAATTAGCATCGGCACTTAAATTAATCAGGTTGTCTAATTAGGCAATCTTAAATAAGGGCCGATTATGAAAAAGGTAACAATTTTAGGTATAATTTATCTTCTAATACTTCCTTTGAAAGCTGAAGAACTTTCTAGCTGTAAATGGAACAATTCAGACGGAGCACCTTGTATTACAATATTTTCAGCTCCTAACACATCCAAAATTTCGGAGGGAAGTCTTGGAAAAACAATTATTACTAAAAAACAATTAGTTGAGTCTGGTTATGAGGACGTTAGAAGTGTTCTTGAAAATGAAATAGGAGTTGATATTTATAGTGATGGCCCAAGAGGTCAAAAATCCTCTGTTTTTATGAGAGGTACGAATTCAAATCATACTTTAGTTCTATTAAACGGCATACCAATAAATGATCAAAGCTCTCCAAAGGCAATGTTTGATTTTGGTTATGATTTTTTACAAGGTTTACAACAAATAGAAATTTACAAGGGTGCAAGTGGAGCGATATTTGGGCCGGCTGCGATTGGTGGAGCAATAAATTTTGTAACGGATATCGATTATGTTAATTCTTTATCAATAGGTGGATCTAATAGTCGAAATAATTCAATAAGTGGAAATTATACCTATGTCTCGAAGGGTGGTTGGCATCATAATATCAAAGGTGGAAGCTCTCAGTCAGAGTACTCAAGCACACAAAATAGTAAGTTAGATCTTGATGGTACAAAAAATCTCTCTTTAAATTATAACTCATCAAAATTTTTAAAAGATGATTTAAAAATTGGTATAACAGGATATGCTAGAAAAACTGATACAGGCTACGATAGTTGGGATGATGAAAATGCTCAAGCAGACAACATTCTTTATGCTGTTCAAGCTAGCTTAGAAAAAAGAAAAGATAACACCATTGATAAATTTACATCTCACATGCATGTTCATGATAGGTATTATGATACAGCCGTTAAAAATAAATATTATTCTAAATCATATACTTTTAAGGGTGAAAGAAAATTAGAGCTATCAGAAAATTTATCTCTGGGTTTTGGCAGTGATTATAATTACACTCAAGGTGACTTTAAGGTTCATGGAAATTGGGGTTCGTCTGCTGAGGGACATATGGATAACATAGGGTTTTTTTCTAATGCAGGATATAAATTTAACAACGATACAATACTATCCGCACATCTAAGAGGAGATAGCCACAAATACAGTAAGGAAAATTTAACTTACAGACTAAATGCAACAAAATATTTATCAAATTTTACTTTTAGCCTTTCAGAGTCTACCGGATTAAGACATCCAGATTTATTTGTTTTACATGGTAGTAATCCTAGTGGCAGTTACAAAGCTATGAAAACAACAAAACCTGAAACAAGTTTAACCAGAGAACTATCAATCAAGTACGATTTTTCTAATTTTGTATCTTTGGTTTCAACGGTTTACGATAGTTCAGTTTCTGATGTTTTGAATAGGAGTACATCTACAGGTGGATATAATGAAATTATTGATATAGAACAAAAAGGATTTGAAAATAGTATATCACTTGGGAATGAGTCTAAAAAATTAAGTTTGACTAGTGCCCTAACGAAAAGTAGAGAGTCAAGTGGAAGACCTCAATTAAGAAGACCAGAACAACAATATGGAATAAGATATAATCAAATGTTAAATTCAAAATTAATTGGACCGTTTAGTTTAAAATATGACTATAGACATATTGGACAAGTTGAAGATTGGAAAGAGGGGACTTATAGAGCTAAAGTTGACAGTTCAGATATAATGAATTTATCTTTTGCTAAAGACATAGCAAATACTAAGTGGTCGTTAAATGTAACAAATCTGACAAATGAGATTTATGAGCGACCAGATACCTATAATCAAGATGATCGTAGAATAAGCTTGTCTTTTATGTCTAAATATTAATAATTAAAAAATGAAAAATTTTTACATTTTTTTAGGAATATTTTTCAGTATTGCAATTACAAGATTTGTTCCTCATCCACCAAACTTTACTAGTTTAATAGCCTTAAGTTTTTATGTCCCAGCTTTTTTTGGTTTAAGATCTTTACCAATTGTCCTGGCCAGTTTCGCAGTTACAGATTTATTTATAGGTTTACATAGCACTGTATTTTTTACCTGGGGAAGTGTATTAGTAATTGGTTTATTGTCTAAATACTTGTCTAAAACTTTTGTTAGCAGAATAATAGGTTCAATAATTGGCGCACTCATGTTTTACTTAATAACTAATTATGGAGTTTGGTTTTTAGGAATGTATCCATCCAATTTATCTGGACTTATTCAGTCATATATAATGGGGATACCATTTTTTGGTTATAGTTTAATTTCAACATTAATTTTCGGATTATTTATAGAAGCAATTTTTAAAATCATAAGATTTAAATCCAGCCTTATTAGCTAATAAATGTGTGTATTTTGACCATTTTTCGATATTTAGTAATTTAAAAAAATGATTTATATTCAAAAATCATTTAAATAAAAAACTGTTAAATGGATATTATGAGTTCGATTGAAAAAAATTTTGAAGATAAAAAATATGTAAATTCTGTACTTTGCAGTATTCCAGTAGAAACCCCAGGTGGAAAGTTAAGAAGAAAAAGATCAGAGGGACCGGTTCCGATAATGCCTAAAATAGCGATTACTTCTCTGAATCATTGGGCAAAAAAAAATAATTTTAATGAGTGTAAGTTTTACGATATTGATATGCTTTATCCAACAGATAGTCAAATCAGAGATTATTTTAAAAATAACAAAGCTGAAATAGTTGGGTTAAGTGCAGTGGTTTCAACTTCATATATGCAAGTTAAAAGAATTGCTCGAATTATTAAAGAGGCAAATCCTGAAGCGTTAATTGTTTGTGGAGGTTATTTAACGGCAGCATCTAATACAGTTTTAAAAAAAACCGATGTTGATGTGTGTGTCGTTGGCGATGGAGAGATTGCTTGGACAGGATTGTTAGATTATTCTATATCTCAAAGAGGAAAGAATAATAAAGTCAACGTAGAAAAACTACTTAAAATCAGAGGTATAGCTGTTTTAGATAATAATGAATTAAAGTTTTCAGGCTATGGTCAAACACTTTCTTCATGTGACATGTCTTTCCCTTCTTTTGAATATTTGAAAACTGGCCTTCAAGGAGATAATGAGGCATTAAAAAATTATTTTCGCCATTTTTCTTTAGCTGAAGAATTTTTACTAGATGAAAGATCATTTGAGAAACATAGACGACCTATGTCTACAAGCATACATACTTCTAAAGGTTGTGTTGCAAAATGTACTTTTTGTCAAAGAGGCTCAAAAGGTTACATAACTTATAATCTTGATGATCTTGAGAAGCATTTAATAGAACTTAAAGAATTTAATGTAGGTTTTTTAAGCGTAGATGATGAAAATTTTGGATCTAACAAAAAATACACTTATGAGGTAGCAAAACTATTCCACAAACATGATATGCTTTGGAATGCTACAGGTGTTAGATGCACAAGTGTTACAAAAGAGGATTTACAATTTTATAAAGATCATGGATGTTCATCAATAAAATTTGGCATAGAGTCTGGAAGTCAAACTATGTTAGATATCATGGAAAAAAAATTTGAGGTGGAAGATGTTAAAAAAGCTTTATTTAATTGTTACGAAATAGGTTTATATTCTCCGCCTTTAGGATTTATGGTGGGTATGCCTGGGGAAACATTAGAGACTGCTAAAGCCTCAGGAAGATTTTTAGGTGAAATAGCTACAAGACTAAGAGTTCCAGTGAGCATATTATTTAAATACGTAGATATTTTTTACGCAATTCCATTGGTCGGTACACCTCTTTATGATTATGGCAAAAACCTTAAATTGATTGGAAACACAGTTGACGAGGAAGAGGCATTTTTAAAACTTGTGTCAAACATTGGGGCTTACAAAAGATATTACATCAATTTTAATGGGGCGCCTATGAGTGAGGTAGTCTTTTGGGATATGCTAGTTTTTCTCGAAGCGACAAGAACTTATGCTCACTTGATGAAAAATAAAACTATTGATTTAAAATTATATAAAAAATTAAAAGATCTTAACGAACGTCAAAGTATGAATCCGCACTCTACAATTAAAGATAAAGAAAAATTTAAGAAAGAAGCGCAGGAAGTAAAAGGAATGCAGATTTTTGGAGGTGGAGGTGGAGATGACAAAACTCATAAATTTAATCAAAATTTCATTTCTAATTTTATTAAAAAGAATATTGCATTTAATGATTTTTTAGCAAGATGGTGTCCAAGATTTTTACTTTATCCTTTGGTAAGATATTCTTTGTTCATTGAGTATAATTTACAAAAGTTTTTGATAAAAGATACTAACAATATACATATTAAAACCAATTCAAAGGTAAATAAAAATTTAAGAATAGAAAAGGAATATTTAAACCCAAAAACAACAAAACAAATTGATAGATCTTTAAGATCTATTGTTAAGAAAAAATTCCCTCATTTATTAATTCAAAAAAAATTAGACCCTGCCAAATCATTAACTGGAGGGCCGTAAATTTATTCAACCCACCAAAATTATTTATGAGTAAACCTTTAAAAATATATTTATGCGATTTAACCTACGATACAATAATATTGGTTTCAGACACGATACCTATTAATATCGGGTTTATAGCAAGTTACCTTAAAAGCAAACTTAAAGACAAAATCAGTATTGAGCTTTTTAAATATCCTAACGATTTATTGAGTCATATTAAAAAACAGCCACCAGATATTTTGGGCTTAAGTAATTATTCGTGGAATAGCAATCTATCAGAAAATTTTGCTAAAATAGCAAAAAAATTTAATCCGAATTGTGTGGTATTGCAGGGTGGAACAAATTTTCCTCACGAAACAGATCAACAAAAAGAGTTTCTTCTCAACAGACCTCACACAGATATTTACGCTTTGTTTGAGGGAGAGAGATCTACTCTAAATGTTGTTGAGAGGTACCTATCACACCAAAAAAATATCAAAGAATTCTTCAATAAGCCCATTGATGGATGCGTGTTTATTGATCCAAAAACTAGAGGTAATGATCCTAAATTAATCACTGGAAATTATCTTGAGAGAATAAAAGATTTAGACGAAATACCCTCGCCTTACCTAAATGGAATGCTTGATAAATTTTTTGATGGAAAATTAACTCCATTCTTAGAAACTAATAGGGGTTGTCCTTTTACTTGCTCATTTTGCCATACAGGTGCAAATTATTATCATAAACTAAACAAATTTTCGCAAGCACGAGTTAAGGCCGAAATAGAATTTATTGGAAAAAAATCTCAAGAACTAGGAATTACAAATTTACACATGGCTGATGTTAATTTTGGAATGTACCCACAAGATAAACTTGTATGTGAATTCTTACTAGAAAGTAAAAATAAATTTGGTTGGCCGCTTCAAATAATGGCAACTACTGGAAAAAATAGCAAAAAAAGAGTTATGGAAATAACAAGTATTTTGGGAAATATGTTTTCAGTAAATATGTCGTTGCAATCAATGAGTGAGACCGTTCTTGAAAATATAAGAAGAGCAAATATTCGTCACGAGGACATGATTGCAGTAAATAATCATTTAAGGGCCGCAGGAAGATCTACTAAAGCTGAATTGATTGTTCCATTGCCTGGTGAAACTAAAAATTCATTTATAGAGGGATTGAACAGAGTTCTAGACTCAAATGCTTCTTCTGTAACTATTTATACTTTAATGATGTTGCAAGGAACAGAATTTAAAACGCCAAAATTTAGGAATAAATATAAATATGTTGGAAGACATCGTATTGTGCCGTTAAATTTCGGTGAATATGACGGTAAGAAAATTTTTGATTTTGAAGAAGTTGGTGTAGCAACAAAAGACCTTAGTTTTGACGATTATCTCTCACTTAGATCTATAGCATTAATGGTCGAGTCACTTCATAACGGAAAACCATATGAGGAGTTTTTCCTTTATGCAAAACAATTTGATATAAAATCAGCTACTTTTTTAAACTTTTTATATGAAAATATTCAAGAAGCGCCTAAATCTGTTAAACATGTTTTTAATGGTTTTATAGAAGAGACTAAAAGTGAACTTTGGAAATCTGAAGAAGAATTAATAAAATTTTACGAGAAAGATGAAAATTATAAGCTTTTAAAAGAAGGAAAGGTTGGAGGGAATCTAATTTATAAATATAAATCAAAAAGTTTAACTGAGGCGAAGTTAGGTTGGATAGAGTTTATAGCTGACCAGTTACTTAAGTATATTATTCAAGAAAATCCAGGTGTAAACCCTAGTGTTCTAAGTAGAGAAATAGAGGAGATAAAGGTTTTCACAACTTTAAAAATGGAAAGTTTGCTGGAATTTAACTCAAGTCTAGAAACAGTAAAACACGAATTTAAATATGATGTTATCGAATGGATAGATCAGCTTGGAACTAAAAAATTTTCAGACTTTTTATTGGAAAATAAAAAACTTTATTATTTTGAGTTCACAAAAGAACAGGTTAACAATAGAAATGACTACTTTGAGAGATACGGTAAAGATATTAATGCTTTATCAAAAATTGTTACCAGAATAAGTAATCTAGAAAGCCAGTTTAGAAAAATTAAAAACACAGATATAAAGACACCTCGTGACATATATCAAAAATCTACTGAACTTTTTACTAAATACGCATTATCAAATTAAATTTTTTTCAGTGCATAAATCAAGCCAATTGAGCTATTAGTACTGGTCAGCTACACACGTTACCGTGCTTCCACATCCAGCCTATCAACGTGGTGGTCTACCACGGCTCTAAAGGAAGAACTAGTTTTGAGGTGAGTTTCCCACTTAGATGCTTTCAGCGGTTATCTCTTCCATACTTAGCTACCCGGCACTGCAGCTGGCGCTACAACCGGTCCACCAGTGGTATGTCCATCCCGGTCCTCTCGTACTAGGGACAGCTCCTCTCAATTCTTCTACACCCATGGCAGATAGGGACCGAACTGTCTCACGACGTTCTGAACCCAGCTCACGTACCACTTTAATTGGCGAACAGCCAAACCCTTGGGACCTGCTCCAGCCCCAGGATGTGATGAGCCGACATCGAGGTGCCAAACACCCTCGTCGATATGGACTCTTGGAGGGTATCAGCCTGTTATCCCCGGCGTACCTTTTATCCGTTGAGCGATGGCCCTTCCACTCAGAACCACCGGATCACTATGACCGTCTTTCGACTCTGCTCGACTTGTCAGTCTTGCAGTCAGGCAGGCTTATGCCATTGCACTCTACGAACGATTTCTGACCGTTCTGAGCCTACCATCGCACGCCTCCGTTACTCTTTGGGAGGCGACCGCCCCAGTCAAACTACCCACCATACAATGTCTTGCTGCCGGATTACGGCAAGCAGTTAGATGTCAAGAATAATAAGAGAGGTATTTCACTGGTGACTCCACTTAGGCTGACGCCCAAGCATCAAAGTCTCCCTCCTATGCTAAACATATCATTCCTAACACCAATATAAAGTTGTAGTAAAGGTGCACGGGGTCTTTCCGTCTAACCACGGGAACTCCGCATCTTCACGGAGAATTCAATTTCACTGAGTTGATGTTGGAGACAGCGGAGAAATCGTTACGCCATTCATGCAGGTCGGAACTTACCCGACAAGGAATTTCGCTACCTTAGGACCGTTATAGTTACGGCCGCCGTTCACTGGGGCTTCAGGAGTGAGCTTGCACTCACCACATTAACCTTCCAGCACCGGGCAGGCGTCAGACCCTATACATCCACTTACGTGTTAGCAGAGCCCTGTGTTTTTGATAAACAGTCGCTTCTCCCTGGCTTGTGCCACCTTCAATAAGTTGCCTTACTAAAGGTCCTCTTTCTTCCGAAGTTACAGAGGCATTTTGCCGAGTTCCTTCAACATCATTCTCTCAAGCGCCTAATTATACTCTAATAATCCACCTGTGTCGGTTTAGGGTACGGTCTAATGATGGAGCTATTTCCTGGGACTTCTTCACAGCTAACTCAATCCAATAAGAGTTAACAATTTACGAAATCCGTCACTTCCATCTGGTCAAGGAATATTAACCTTGTTCCCATCGTCTACGGCTCTCGCCCTCGACTTAGGGACCGACTAACCCTGCGCGGATTAACCTTGCGCAGGAACCCTGGGATTTTCGGCGACAGAGTTTTTCACTCTGTTAATCGTTACTTATGTCAGCATTCGCACTTCTGATACCTCCAGTGTCCCTCGCGGGTACACCTTTACAGGCTTACAGAACGTTCCGCTACCGCGTATATTTTCCGAAGAAAATATACACCCACAGATTCGGTACATGATTTGAGCCCCGTTACATCTTAGGCGCAGAAACTCTATTAGACCGGTGAGCTGTTACGCTATCTTTAAAGGATGGCTGCTTCTAAGCCAACCTCCCGGCTGTTAAGGAATCTCCACATCCTTTCACACTTAATCATGATTTAGGGACCTTATCTGGTGATCTGGGCTGTTCCCCTCTCGACCATGGACCTTAGCACCCACAGTCTGTCTGTTAAGGAAATATGTTTGGCATTCGGAGTTTTATCAGGTTTGGTAAAGATTTCTCTCCCCTAGCCCGTTTAGTGCTCTACCTCCAAACATATGTTTATTTAACGCACTACCTAAATAGTTTTCGCGGAAAACCAGCTATCTACGAATTTGGTTGGCCTTTCACCCCTTACCACAAGTCATCCAAAGACTTTTCAACGTCAACTGGTTCGGTCCTCCGGCAAGTGTTACCCTGCTTTCAACCTGCTCATGGTAAGCTCATTCGTTTTCGGGTCTAATTCATACAACTAATCGCCCATTTAAGACTCGCTTTCGCTACGCCTACACCTTACGGCTTAAGCTTGCTGGATAAATTAAGTCACTGACCCATTATACAAAAGGTACGCCGTCACTCTAAAAAGAGCTTCGACTGTTTGTAGGCATACGGTTTCAGGTTCTATTTCACTCCCCTAATAGGGGTTCTTTTCACCTTTCCCTCACGGTACTAGTTCACTATCGGTCACTGAAGAGTATTTAGGCTTAGAGGGTGGTCCCCCTATATTCAAACAAGATTTCACGTGTCCCGCTCTACTCAAGAACAATATTAAACATTACTCCTACGGGACTATCACCCTCTGTGGTTAGCTTTTCCAAACTATTTAGATTATTCTAATATTGCTACTGGCCTGTTCCGCGTTCGCTCGCCACTACTAACGGAATCTCAATTGATTTCTTTTCCTCCGGTTACTTAGATGTTTCAGTTCTCCGGGTTAGCTCTTTAAACCTATGAATTCAGTTCAAAGTACCACATAAAGTGGTGGGTTTTCCCATTCGGAAATTTTCGGATCAAAGCCTGCATACAGCTCCCCGAAACTTATCGCAGTATACCACGTCCTTCATCGCCTTTCAGTGCCTAGGCATCCGCCATACGCCCTTAAACGCTTGAATTATGCACAGAAAAAAATTTTCTGTTCTAATTAAATTTTTGTTGGAATGTTCATCTATTCGAACATTCATGATTGTTCATCTATTCGAACAATCGGATATAGATATTGATATAATATTTACAATTTAAAAAAGCTAAAAGTGTCTTTGGTGGAGGATAGCGGGATCGAACCGCTGACCTCCTGAATGCAAATCAGGCGCTCTCCCAGCTGAGCTAATCCCCCAAGAAAATGGTGGGCCGAGGACGACTCGAACGTCCGACCTCACCCTTATCAGGGGTGCGCTCTAACCACCTGAGCTACCGGCCCCTAGCATTAAAGAGACACTTTAATTTAAAAGAAGAGAAATGAGGACGGCCACATTAACTTAATTTTTTGTGACCAAAAGAAATTTTTTGGTCATCCTTAGAAAGGAGGTAATCCAGCCGCAGGTTCCCCTACGGCTACCTTGTTACGACTTCACCCCAGTTGCTGATCGTACCGTAGTCAAATGTCTCCCGAAGGTTGACGATTTGCCTTAAGGTGTAACCAACTTCCATGGTGTGACGGGCGGTGTGTACAAGACCCGGGAACGTATTCACCGCGACGCGCTGATTCGCGATTACTAGCAATTCCAGCTTCATGCACTCGAGTTGCAGAGTGCAATCCGAACTGAGACACATTTTTGGGATTAGCTAGGAGTCGCCTCTTTGCTTCCCATTGTAAGTGCCATTGTAGCACGTGTGTAGCCCAACACGTAAGGGCCATGAGGACTTGACGTCATCCCCACCTTCCTCCAGCTTATCACTGGCAGTTCTTTTAAAGTGCCCAACTAAATGGTGGCAACTAAAAGTAGGGGTTGCGCTCGTTGCGGGACTTAACCCAACATCTCACGACACGAGCTGACGACAGCCATGCAGCACCTGTGTTTCGTCCAACTAAATGAAGAAACCAATCTCTTGGTCTCGCGACGAACATGTCAAGTGTTGGTAAGGTTCTGCGCGTATCTTCGAATTAAACCACATGCTCCACTGCTTGTGCGGGTCCCCGTCAATTCATTTGAGTTTTAACCTTGCGGTCGTACTCCCCAGGCGGTGTGCTTAATGCTTTCGCTGCGACACTGAAAAATATATTCCCAACGTCTAGCACACATCGTTTACGGCATGGACTACGAGGGTATCTAATCCTCTTCGCTACCCATGCTTTCGCTCCTCAGTGTCAGTAGTGACCCAGAAAGTTGCCTTCGCATTTGGTGTTCTTTCTAATATCTACGAATTTCACCTCTACACTAGAAATTCCACTTTCCTCTATCACACTCTAGCTAAAAAGTTTTGATGGCAGTTCCAAGGTTGAGCCTTGGGATTTCACCATCAACTTTTTTAACCACCTACGAGCTCTTTAAGCCCAGTAATTCCGAACTACGCTAGGTCCCTTCGTATTACCGCGGCTGCTGGCACGAAGTTAGCCGGACCTTCTTATTCGGGTACAGTCATTTTCTTCCCCGACGAAAGAGTTTTACAACCCAAGGGCCTTCTTCACTCACGCGGCATCGCTGCATCAGGGTTTCCCCCATTGTGCAAGATTCCTTACTGCTGCCTCCCGTAGGAGTCTGGGCCGTGTCTCAGTCCCAATGTGGCTGATCGTCCTCTCAGACCAGCTATTGATAATCGTCTTGGTGAGCTTTTACCTCACCAACAAACTAATCAAGTGCGGGCTCATCTTTCGGCGTATAAAACTTTCCCTGTGAAGGCTTATTCGGTATTAGCACAAGTTTCCTCATGTTATTCCAAACCAAAAGGCAGATACCCACATTATACTCACCCGTTTGCCACTCAGTATTGCTACTGCGTTCGACTTGCATGTATAAGGCGTGCCGCCAGCGTACGTTCTGAGCCATGATCAAACTCTCAAGTTTAATAACGGCGCACACTAGCTTTATAACTTTTAGGTAATAAAAGTTATTTTCGTTAAAGTGTGTACGACAATTTCTCTATTAACCTAGCCGTCCACACTTCTCTTCTTAAAAATTTACAATTTAAAAAAGCTAAGATTTTATAGTAAAATCTAAACACACCTCTGCTATCGATAAAATTTGATCGTAGAGGTGAGCGCCCGTTGTATTACAATAGAAGGAATTGTCAAGGCGTATATTGGTGTAAAAACCCTTTAAAATTAGGCTTAAATAGCGACTTATAATTGCAAAATTTAACTAATTTTTATAGAAAACAACTATGGCGATAAAAGATATCTTAAAAAAATTATTAATACCCACAATCGAAAACAATGAAAAAAAGAGAGAATTTACGTTTTCAAAAAAAATAAATTTAGTTATTTATCCCACGATTTTATTGATTTCATTTATAGTATATTTTGCCACTTATAACTCGATTAATAATCAAAAAAATGAAAACAAGAAAAATTTAGAAAGTTTTTTTGAGTCAAACGAATTGGAAAATCTTACGGTTTCTTTTTTTGAAAATCTCAAAAGCCCTTACAAAGAGTTTAATTATAAAATAGAAAATAATGATTCTTTAGCTAAAATTTTAAGAAAATTTAGAATATCAGATAACGAAATATCAGAAATCATTGAGGGCTTAAAGTTAAAAAAACTTACTAATATTTATGCTGGCAGAGAATTAAATATTATATTAAAAAAATTAGACGATAAAACTAATAGCATAGTAAATATACTTTATCCTATCAACAATACTCTTAGCGTAGAAATTAGAAAGAATAAAAATATTATTGAAATAAAAGAAAATATTCTCAAATTAAATAAAAAAGAGGTTGTTTTAAAAAATACTATTAATAATAATTTATATTCAGCAGCAATAGAAGCCAAAATAGAACCCAATATAATTATTGAATTTGCTAGAATATATGGTTTTGAAATCGATTTTCAAAGAGATATTAGAAAAGGTGATACATTTGAAATTTATTATGAAAAATTTTTAGATGATAATAATATTGTACGTGATACTGGAAAGATTATTTATGCACATATGAATGTAAACAATAGAGAAATAAATCTTTACAATTTTAATGATAAAAATGAGATTGGTTATTATGATATCAGCGGTAAAAGTATTGTAAAATCTTTAATGAAGACTCCAATTAATGGAGCGAGACTGTCTTCATCTTTTGGAATGAGGAAACATCCTATTCTAGGATTTAATAAAATGCATAGAGGCACAGATTTTGCAGCTCCAACTGGAACGCCAATTATGGCTTCAGGTTCAGGGACTGTTACTAGAGCTCGTTGGTGTGGTGGAGGAGGAAATTGTGTAAAAATTAGACATAACTCAACTTATGAAACTATTTATGCTCACATGTCAAAATTTGCAAGTGGTATAAGAGAAGGAAAAAAAGTTAAGCAAGGACAAATTATAGGTTATGTAGGATCAACAGGATTATCAACGGGTCCACATTTACATTATGAAGTTGTAGTAAACGGAAAAAAAGTAAATTCTCAAAAATTAAAATTACCATCAGGGAAAATTTTAAAAAATGAAGCAAGAGAAAGATTTGAGCTTGAGAGAATAAAAATAGATTTAAAACTTGCTGAGCTTAGAACAAATAATTAAATAAAATTATATTTTTTTCTCAATTGTAGAATTTGAACTTAAATTTGTATCTTTATTTTCTGAGGAATTGTTAGAGTTAGGCTGGCTTTTATAATTTATTTCTGCCAGTCTTCTAGAGTAATGTTCGGCATGCTGTAAATAATTTTCAATTAAAACTGGGTCTCCACTACTTTGAGCATCTTTAGCAAGTTGTTGATATTTTAAGATTACCTTTTCTATACTAATAGGATTTGAGAGAGATCCATTTCTATTAAAACTTTTATTTCCTAAATTATTTGCAAAATGCCCATTCGAAACTTGATTGGTTGGTGCTCTTCTTCTAAAATTATTCTTTTGAGGCCTGCCTCTAAAATTTCTTCTTCTATTATTATTCATAATTTAATTAGTAATGATCTAGTTTTGAAAAAATACATCTAATATTATCTTTATAATCTTTTACAAAAAATTTTTCTTTAAACTTGTTTAACTTTAAAATTTGTGAAACTTTGCTATATTGCCCATTTCCAATTTCTAAGGCGAGCATACCATTAATCTTTAAGATTTTCTTCGATTTGTAGATAACTTTTCTTATTACGTCAAGCCCATCATTTCCTCCGTCTAAGGCTATTTTTGGCTCGAAATATTTAATGCTGTCATCTAAATTTTTTAATTGATGTCTTGCAATATATGGTGGATTACAAACAACTAAGTCAAATTTAAACCCTATAAAATTATCTATAGAGGAGTTAATAAATTTTATTCTATCAAAAGTGTTATTAATTTTTGAGTTCTCCAATGCAATTTTTAAAGCTTTATTAGAAATATCAATAGCAATTGCTTTTGATTGTTTTAGTTCTTGTAGTAATGAAATGATTATGCATCCCGAGCCTGTACCAATGTCTAAAATAAAAGGTTTTTGATTTTTATAGTACCTAGCCAGAGCATCAACCAAAATCTCTGTTTCTGGTCTAGGTATTAAAACATTTTTGTTAACATTTAAATCATTGCTCCAAAATTCCTTTTTTTTAAATAGATAAGCCAAAGGTTCTTTGGACATACCGCGTTTTAATATTAATTTATTGAAAGCATTAATTTGATTTGAGTCTAGTTTAAGTTCAGAATTAATAACAAATTTCTCTCTTAATAGTCCTGAAACGTTAGATAAGATTAGCTCTGCATCAATAATGTGAGACTTAATATTATTCATTTTAAGAAAATTAGAACCTTTTTTTATAAAATCATTTGATGTCATCAAGTAAGTTCCTGTAACTTTAAATTTTGATCTTTTAGTCTTAGACTTTCATTCATTTCCTCATGTATCTCTCCGCTAAGGAATTCGTCTAACTTATGTAAAGTTAAATTTATTCTATGATCAGTAACTCTACCTTGAGGAAAGTTATATGTTCTTATTCTTTCAGATCTATCTCCACTTCCAATTTGACTTTTTCTATTTTCTGACCTTTCTTTATCCTTTTTATTTTTTTCAGCTTCATAAACTCTGGCTCTTAAAATTTTTAAAGCTTTAGCTTTATTTTTGTGTTGTGATTTTTCATCTTGTTGACTTACAACTACTCCTGTAGGTAGATGAGTAATTCGTACAGCGCTATCAGTAGTATTGACTGATTGACCGCCTGGACCGCCTGAGCGAAAAACATCTATTCTTAGATCGCTATCTTTAATTTTAATATCCACCTCCTCTGCCTCAGGTAAAACTGCAACAGTTGCAGCTGATGTATGAACTCTTCCTTGTGTCTCAGTATCTGGAACTCGTTGAACTCTATGAACACCTGACTCATATTTTAGATAAGAGTAAATATCATTTCCAGACACGGAAAACGTTATCTCTTTAAATCCACCAGCTTCACTTTTAGAAATATTTATAATTTCCATTTTCCACCTCTTTTTTGTACAAACTCTCTCATACATTTTGAATAAATCTGAACAGAATAAAGTTGCTTCTAAACCACCGGTGCCGGCACGTATTTCAACGATTGCGTTTTTTTTATCATCAGAGTCTTTCGGCAAAAGAAATATTTTTAGTTTATTTTCATTAATTTGATTTTGTTTATCTAATTCGCTTAATTCTCTTTTTGCCAAATTAATCATTTCATCATCGCTATTTTTGTCATTAATTATATTTTCAAGATCCATTTTTTCATTTTTAAAGTTTAAATAATCTTTTGCATTTTTTAATATAATGCCAAGTTCAGAATATTCTTTCGATTTTTCAGCAAACTGTTTTGGATCTATATTCCCGCTTGATAGCTCTTTTTCTATAGAATTGTGTTTTGAAACTATCGCTTCAACTTTTTCTCTGGGTATCATATTTAATTATTTTTTTCTCTAGCCTTTTCTTCTACTAATTCAACAACTTGACTAATGATTTTATCATTAATTACTTTTTTATGTGGGATGCCTGAAAGATAAAGCAAGTTATTATCGTTACCTCCGCCCGTGATACCAATTTCCGTTTGCGCGGCCTCGCCTGGACCATTAACTACACAACCAATTATTGATAAAGTAATTGGTTTTTTAATATGAGATAATTTTTCTTCCAAAACTTTTACAGTTTCAATAACAGGGAAAGCCTGTCTTGCACATGACGGGCAAGATATTATTTTTACTCCTCTAGATCTTAGATTTAGCGACTTCAGAATTTCGTAACCAGCCTTAACTTCTTCAATTGGGTCAGCTGATAGGGAAACTCTAATAGTGTCACCAATTCCATTCATAAGTAGTCTACCAATACCAATTGAGGACTTTATACTCCCAGTAATGAGTCCGCCTGCTTCTGTTATGCCAAGATGTAAAGGGTAATCGCATTGATTAGATAACATTTCATATGATTTAACAGCTAAAAAAATATCAGATGATTTAACGCTTATTTTAAAATTATAAAAATCATTGTCCTCAAATAATTTAATATTATAAATTGCACTTTCAACAAGTGCCTCGGGACAAGGTTCTTTATATTTATCCAGCAAGTTTTTCTCGAGAGATCCTGCATTTACCCCGATTCTAATTGAACAATTATAATCTTTAGCAGCTTTAACAACATCTAAAACTCTATTTTTAGATCCAATGTTACCAGGATTTATTCTCAAACATGCAGCACCATTTTTTGCTGCCTCGATTGCTCTTTTGTAATGAAAATGAATATCTGCAACTACTGGTACATTTATATCTTTAGTAATATCTTTTAATGCTCTAGTTGAGTTTTCATCTGGACAAGAAACTCTCACAATATCTGCACCGTTTTCCTCTAAAGAATTTATTTGACTAATTGTAGATTTAACATCTGTCGTAAGAGTATTAGTCATAGATTGCACGCTAATGGGTGAGTCTCCTCCAACTAAAACTTTCCCTACCTTTATAACTTTAGTTTTTTTTCTTTTAACTTCCCTGTAAGGTCTTATTTCCATTTTAATCTAGTTTAAATATATTATGTAATTTTTTTACTGCCTTAACTGTTGATGTTTCATCTATTATTACTGAGATTTTAATTTCTGATGTTGATATAGCTAAAATATTAATTTTTTCATCCGCTAATGCTCTAAACATATTGTATGTTACACCAGGTGTCGTTACCATTCCAGCTCCAACTATAGAAATTTTTGATACATTGTCTTTATAACTAAGATTTCCAAACTTAATTTTATTATTATTTTTCAATATTTCCAAAGACTTGTTCAGATCCTCTCTCTTTACGGTAAAAGTTATATCTGTTGTTTTGCCGTCAGAGGACACATTTTGAATTACCATATCAATGTTTATTTGATTTTTTTCAAAAGGTTCAAAAATTTCTGCTGCTACACCTGGTTTATCTTCGACTGACTGGAGTGTAATTTTTGCGTCATCCTTTGAGTAGGCTACTCCTGTAACAGCTTTAGAATAATCTAAATTTTCTTTATTAAAAATTTTTGTACCTTGACGATCTGTAAAAGTAGATCTAACTTGTAAAGGAATATCGTAAATCATGGCAGTTTGAACCGCAGACGATTGCATCACTTTAGCGCCGAGCGATGATAATTCTAGCATTTCCTCGTAAGATATTTTATCAATTTTTTTTGCAATAGGGATTTTATTAGGATCTGTGGAGTAAACTCCTTCAACATCAGTATATATTTCACAGCTGTCAGTATCAAATATTTTAGCTATTGCCACCGCTGTTGCGTCTGATCCTCCTCTTCCAATTGTAGTAACGTCTCCTAAACTAGATATACCTTGATAGCCTGGAATAACTGCTATACCCCCACTAGATAAATATTCGTTAATTTTATTTACGCTTATATTTATTATTCTAGCGTTATTATTTTCACCTTCAGTTAAGATTGGAATTTGCCAATTCATAAATGATTTTGCTTTAATGTCCATTTCTTTCAAAGCGCCAGAAATTAAGGCACAGGTAACTTGCTCACCGGTTGAGAGCAAAACATCCAATTCACGTTTAGTAAAATTATTAGAAATTGATTTTGATAAAGAAATCAGCTCATTTGTTTTTCCTGCCATAGCAGATACAACTACAATGATTTTATTGCCTTGCTCATGCTCTTTCTTAATGATTTTTGCCGCATGCACAATTCTGTCAATTGAGCCTACTGAAGTGCCTCCAAATTTTAAAACTTTTTTTTTCATAATTTAGTTTTAGTATAGTATGAATATGATTATTTAAATACTTATTAAAATTTTATGACTACAATAAATCGTGAGGAAATTCAAAAATTTTCAAAACTTGCTGAGGAATGGTGGGATGTTTCAGGTAAATTTAAACCACTTCACATGTTTAATCCTATAAGAATAGAATATATTCTAGAAAAAACATCTAGTCATTTTAAAAGTAGTGATAAGAAGCTTCCTTTAAAAGGATTAAGATTTTTGGATATTGGATGTGGAGGTGGGCTAATGGCAGAACCCATGTCTAGATTGGGAGCAGATGTTACTGGTATTGATGCATCATTAAAAAATATAAAAATCGCTGAGATACATGCTAATAAAAATAATCTTGATATAAAATATCTTAATACATCACCCGAAAATTTAAATGAAAATGAAAGATATGATGTAATTTTAAATCTTGAAATAGTTGAGCATGTTGAAGATGTAGATTTATACTTTAGAAGTTGCGCTAAGCTATTAAAAAAAAACGGAATTATGTTTACAGCTACTTTAAATCGAACATTCACATCTTTTGTTAAAGCCATTATTGGAGCTGAATATGTTTTAAGATGGCTTCCTATCGGCACTCATGATTGGAATAAATTTTTTAAACCTGAAGAAATAGAAAAAAAAATTAAAGATTTAAATTTTTCTGTTCAAGACATTATGGGTCTACAATATAACCCCTTAACAAAAAAATGGAAAAGATCTAAAAATTTGTCAGTTAATTATATTATAACTAGTGAGAAAAACTAATTTTCTTTATCTACCCAGGGAATATTTACTAAATCGATACCTTCTTCTCTCAGTTCTTCTTTTTCCTCATCTGTAGTTGTGCCGTAAATATTTTTTTTTCCTTTTTTATCATAATAAACTTCTCTAACTTTTTTTGCAAAATTATGCTCAACATATTCAAAATTATTTTCTACAAATCTACGGAGTTTTAACAAGTCTTTTTTAAAATTTTTTATTTCTAGGTCAGAAACTTGTTTTTGTTTATTTTTAACTTTAGAATTTACTATTCTAGGAGCCATGATTGACTTATCAACTTTTTTTGATTGGCAGTATATACACTCTATTAAATTCTTATTTTTTAAACGGTCAAATTCTTTTGACTCTGAAAACCAGCTTTCAAATTCATGTTTGTTATCACATTTTAAGTTATATTTGATCATAATTTATAATTAATATCTATTCTGTAAATTTCAAGTTGAATTTTTATAATCAGCATTAATGTCTATGTAGTCATGAGTAAAATCGCATGTGAAGCACTCAAATAAGTCTGAACCAGAATTAAGATTTATTTCAATTAGAATTGAGTCCCATTTCATATATTCTCTGATTTTATTTATATCAATATTTTCAACTGGTGCTCCGTTTTCTGCTAGCAAAAAATCTCCAAACTTAATTGAAATTTTATCCTTATCGATTTTTTCACCAGACTTTCCAACGCCCATTATTACTCTACCCCAGTTAGGATCTTCTCCTGCGATGGCAGTTTTAACAAGTGGTGAGCAAGCAACTGAAAAGGCTATTTTTTTTGCGCTAGAAATAGATTTGGCATTAATTACTTTTATTGTTAGAAATTTTTTTGCTCCTTCACCATCAACTACAATTTGTTTTGCTAAATTCAGACAAACGCTTTTAAGGGATGATTCAAATTTTTGTATTACGGGATCTGTTATTCCTCTATTGTGTCCAATTTTTATTTTTCTAGTAGAGAATATTGATACCATGTCATTGGTAGACTGATCGCTATCAACTGTAATTGCATTAAATGTATTAGCTACAGCTTTTTTAAGTAACGTCTTTAATAGATTTGAGGGTATGTCTGCATCAGTAAAAATAAAAGATAGCATTGTTGCAAGATTTGGCGCTATCATTCCAGAGCCTTTAGCTATTGCTGCTATACGAATTATTTTATTGTTAAAAGTAAATTCTTCATAAGCTAATTTAGGCTTAGTATCGGTTGTCATAATAGCTGAAGCAGTTTTAATCCAAATTAATTTGTTTTGGTCGTCTCTTAATTTTGACACAAGATCACTAATTCTATTTGAAATTTGTTCTGCTGGAAATGTTTCTCCGATAACACCGGTTGATGCAAAAATTAAATCCTTAGTTTTTACAGTCTCTGATATTCCCTCCTTTTTTTTCGACTCTCTAATAGTTAAATTCTTTGCTAAACTCTTAGCCACAGCATCGATGCCATCATATCCTTGTTTACCCGTAAACGTGTTAGCATTTTTTGTGTTTACCAATAATCCTTTTATAATTTTCTTATTTGATTTTTCATTCCAAATTATGGTTTCAGAAACTATAGAATTTGTAGTAGTTAGCGAAGCATAGTTTGCTCCTTCTCTAAAATAAAAAAGAGCCAAATCGTCTCTTCCGTTGTTGTATAGATCAGCCGATATTGATGAGACTTCAAGCCCGTCCAAAGGCTTAAGATCTTGAAATTCACCCATTTTTGATAATTTGGATTTATCTGAGAGAAAGTTTTTTAAATTTATTGTCATTATTACTATTTAATTTAAGTTATAAATACATATATAGAATATTAATGAATTTATTTACAGCAGCTTTTAGTAAAATATTTAAAAGTGGTAATCAACAGGTATTAGATAGAATAAAGCCTTTGATTGTTGAGATAAATAATAAAGAAAATTCACTATCTTCACTAAAAGATCAAGAATTCAAAGAAAAGACTTATTCCTTGAAAAAAAGAGTTTTAAATGGAGAGAAATTAGAAAAGCTTATTCCAGAGAGTTTCGCATTGGTCAGAGAGGCAGCAAAAAGGGTTTTAGGAGAAAGACACTTTGATGTTCAGTTGGCGGGGGGTATAATTCTTCATCAGGGAAAAATTGCCGAAATGAAAACTGGAGAGGGAAAAACCTTAGTTTCTACTTTACCTGCTTATTTAAATTCCCTTAGCGGAAAAGGTGTTCATATTGTTACAGTCAACGATTATCTAGCAAAAAGAGACTCTGAATGGATGGGTAAAATTTTTGAATTTTTAGGAAACTCAACTGGATGTATAACATCAAGTCTTGATGATAATGAAAGAAAAAAAAATTACGGTTGTGATATTACTTATGGGACTAATAATGAATTAGGTTTTGATTATCTTAGAGATAATATGAAATATGATCTAAATGATATGGTACAAAGAGATCATAATTTTTGTATTGTTGATGAGGTTGACAGTATTTTAATTGATGAGTCAAGAACACCTTTAATTATATCTGGTAAAGTTGAAGATAAAAGTAATTTATATTTTAGTGCAAATGAATTTGTAAAAAAATTACAAAAAAATGATTATGACCTGGATGAAAAAAATAAAAACGTTATTTTGACTGACGTTGGAATTGATAAAATAGAGAAACTTGCTTCACAAAAAGGGCTTCTTAAAAATAATAATTTTTATGACCCTCAAAATTTAAATTTAGTACATCACGTAAATCAGTCTTTAAAAGCTAATTTACTTTTTCAAAAAGATAAAGATTACATTGTGAAAGAAGGAAAAGTTCAAATTATTGATGAGTTCACTGGGAGAATTTTAAGTGGAAGAAGATTTTCTGATGGACTCCATCAAGCTATAGAAGCAAAAGAAAATGTAGATATCCAAGAGGAAAATCAAACTCTAGCCTCGATAACATATCAGAATTATTTTAGATTATATAAAAAATTATCTGGAATGACAGGCACTGCAATAACAGAAGCTGAAGAGTTTTTTGATATTTATAAACTTAATGTAGTCACAGTGCCTACCAATAATAAAATGATTAGGAAAGATTTTAACGATTTAATATTTAGAACTGAAAAAGAAAAGTATGATGCAATCACAAAAAAAATATTCGAATGTAATAAAACAGGTCAGCCAATTTTAGTAGGAACAACAAGTATAGAAAAGTCAGAAAAAATTTCACAATTTCTAAAAGCAAAAAATCTTAAGCACAATATTTTAAACGCCAAATTCCACGAGGAAGAAGCAAAAATTATAGCAGAAGCAGGTAAAGTAAATGCAATTACAATAGCGACAAATATGGCGGGAAGAGGTACGGATATAAAATTGGGCGGAAAATTTGATAACAACCTAATTAAAGATGTAAATAATCAAGAAAATAAGAATTATGAAAATAAAGTTAAGTCAATTGGCGGCTTATGTGTAATTGGAACAGAAAGACATGAGAGCAGGAGAATAGATAACCAGCTAAGGGGGCGAGCAGGTAGACAAGGTGATCCTGGAACCTCAATTTTTTTTATTAGTTTACAGGACGAATTAATGAGACTTTTCGGAGGAGATCAGATTGATGGGATATTAAAAAAACTAGGTCTGAAAGAAAACGAGTCTATTGATCATCCATGGATAAATAAAGCAATGGAAAGAGCTCAAAAAAAAGTTGAGGCAAGAAATTTTGACGTAAGAAAAACTCTCATAAAATTTGATGATGTTATGAATGATCAGCGTCAGGTTATTTTTAGTCAAAGACTTAATATTTTAAAACGAAACAATATTTATGAAATGCTTAAAGATTTTCTGAATGAATTGTCACAGAAATTATTAAAAATTAAAATTGATTTTAAAACATCAAATGATGAGAAACTTTTTTTAGCTGGGATTAAAAATCTGACAGGAAATACTATAAGTGATGAAGATTTATTAAAATATGGTAATTTTGAGGATAAAGATTTTATAAAAAAAATTTTTGATGTTTTTAATTTTAAAAGAGACGAAAAAATTAAATTAATCGGATTAGAGCAATATAAGGATTTAGAAAAAAAGATATTTTTACAGATTTTAGACTTTTCTTGGAGAGCTCATATACAATATCTTGAACAACTCAGACAGGTAATAGGTTTAAGAAGTTATGGCCAAAAAGACCCTTTATCTGAATTTAAAAAGGAAGCCTTCACTTTATTTGAGATTTTGTTAGAAAAAGTTAAAACTGATGTTATTAAATTTCTTTTAAATATGAATTTAGTTGTAACGAATGAAAAACAACAAAAAAAACCTTTAGAACTAAATAAGAAAATAGGTAGAAATGATAAATGTCCTTGCGGTTCTGAAAAAAAATATAAACATTGTTGCGGATCAGTTTAGTTAAAAGAAAGGGTTGTAAGCCCATTGTAACAGTGCTTGTCTTTGTCTTTTTCTACAACTAAAATCTCCTTCTTCGCAGTTTTTTCTCACAGCTGGGGCGTGCCTATCTCCAAAAGCTTTCCACCTTTTAATTTGAACTCTGTCCATGTCTGGTAATCTTCTCCCATTTTTAAATCTACAATACCATTGAAACCAGCCTAAGGGATCCTGTTTAAATATCCATCCCTTATCAATCCACTCTTTTCTTGAGAGGCCTGACTCAATTTTAAAATAATTTATACTCACATCAAATTTTTTACTAAATTTTGCTTTTTTAAACCAATCCTCTGGAAATTCACTTATATCACCATCAACAAAATATGATCCTCCAAAAACGCCAAGCTCTAACATTTTTTTAGGTGTAAGTTGTGGTTTAAATATTTTATAAATATCTTTTTCAGTCATTTGGTGGTGGCCTTGGTTTGAATCGCACAAACGACACATACCTTTTCAGGGTACTGCTCTACTACTGAGCTACAAGGCCTAAAATCTAAAAGTTATTCTTCCTTTTGTAAGATCGTATGGAGTCATTTCAACCATAACATTATCTCCAGCAAGAACTCTTATTCTATTCTTTCTTAATTTACCAGCTGTGTGAGCAAGAATTTCATGATTATTTTCAAGTTTTACTCTAAACATAGCGTTGGGTAACAATTCTGTTACCTTTCCTTTAAACTCTAAAGTTTCTTGCTTGGCCAATTATTTCACCTCCAATTTTATTCTAAACATTATAATTCATTATGTTTTGGTTTGCTTTTGCTTTCCCAAGGGGTTCCTTGGTCATCTAGTGTTACCTCGATTGCCTCGGCTATGAGTTTTATAACTATATCCCCAGAAAAAATTAAATTCATTTCATAATTTCTATCAGGCATTTTAAACGTTTCAATAGCTAAAAAGTCCAAAAATCTGTCACTTTTTTTTTGATTTACATTCTTTGATGTAACTTTCAGAACATTCTCAAATTTAAGAATAGTTCTAATTCTTTTATTTTTTCTAAAAACCCCCTTTTCAACATCCTCCCACATAAATCTGTTTATTTGCATTAAAAAAATTCTATTTTTTTTCAGATTTGCAATATCAGATGTTTTAACAATAGAATCTTGTAAATGGGCTGATATAACTCTTAAATCTTCAATTGTTTTAGCTATAAGTTTTAAATTTTCAACTTTCACCTTAAACTCTTTTAATTTTTGCCTTGCACTTAATTAATTTTTTTTCTAGATCTTGGTAACCTCTATCAAGATGGTAAATTCTATTAATTTTCGTTCTTTTGTTAGCAATTAGTGCGGCTAACACTAAACTTACAGAGGCCCTTAGATCTGTTGCCATAACCTCAGCCCCATTCAATAAACAAGGTCCTGTGATATAAGCGGTATTATTGCGTATTTCTATTTTTGCTCCCATTCTTTTCAATTCAGGAACGTGCATGAATCTGTTTTCAAAAATACTCTCTTTGATTTTTGATAGTCCTTTGGCTTGTGTCATCAAAATCATTATTTGTGCCTGTAAGTCTGTAGGGAAACCTGGATAAGGGTCGGTATTAATATTAATCTTTTTAATTTTTTTAGACTTGTAGACTTCAATGTAATTCTTGTAAACAGACATTTTAACACCCATCTTTTTTAGGATACTTATTTCTTTTTTTATAAGATTTGAGTCAATATTCTTTAATCTAAGTTTTTTTGCTATCAAAGCACCTCCAATAAGATAAGTCCCAAGTTCAATTCTGTCACAAATTATTTTATGAGATGTTTTTTTTTCTTTAATAGATCTTTCTATTGTGATTTTCCTACCTGACATTCTTATTTCCACTCCAAGTTTATTTAAAAAACTAATTAAATCATTTATTTCTGGTTCAATGGCGCAATTATCAATTGTTGTTATGCCCTTTGCATGGACTGCTGCTAAGATTGCATTTTCTGTAGCACCAACAGAAATGCTCGGAAATTTAAATTTTGCTCCTTTCAAGCCATTTTTGGCTGATGCGAAAATATAACCATTTTTTATTTTTATTTTCGCCCCCAACTTTTTTAAAGCGAACAAGTGTAAATCAACTGGTCGAGTACCTATTGCACATCCTCCTGGAAGAGAAACTTTAGCTTTTTTATATTTTGCAAGTAAAGGTCCAAGCACCAAAACTCCAGCTCTCATTGTTTTTACAAGTTTATAAGGTGCAACTGTATTAATTTTTTTATTTTGATTTATTATTTCGACTGACTGTTTTTTTTTGGACAACTTGTATTTAAGACCGATAAATTTAAGAAGATTTAACATCGTAAAAATATCATTAACAAAAGGAATATTTTTAATCGTAGTATGATTGTTTAATATCGTAGCAGCAAGTATTGGTAATGCAGAATTTTTTGATCCGGAAATATTAATGTTACCGGATAAGGTTTTTTTTCCATCAATGAGAAGTTTCTGCATTAAAGTTAAATCTTTGGAAGTGTTACACCCTTTTGTTTCATATATTTACCTTTTCTTTTATCGTATGTAACTTTAGGAACTTCATTTCCTTTGATAAAAACAAATTGCGCCACTCCCTCATTAGCGTAAATTTTTGCTGGTAAGGGCGTTGTGTTAGAAAATTCTAATGTTACATGTCCCTCCCAGCCAGGCTCCAAAGGTGTTACATTTACTATTATTCCACAACGAGCGTATGTCGATTTACCTAAACAAATTACAAGAACGTTTTTTGGAATTTTAAAATACTCAACAGTTCTGGCAAGTGCAAAAGAATTTGGAGGTATGATGCACTCTTTCGCTTTTTTTGTCACAAAACTATCTTTTTTGAAGACTTTAGGATCTACTACTCCTGAATTAACATTTGTAAAAATTTTAAATTCATTCGAAACTCTTGCATCATATCCATACGAGGATAAACCAAAAGATACTTTTCCTTTCCTATTTTGTTTGTCAACAAACGGCTTAATCATACCCTCTGATTGAGACATTTTTTTTATCCATCTGTCTGAAAGAACTGTCATTAAATAAATTTAATTATTTTTTTTCTTTTTTTTAAATTTTCTCTCAATTTCTTTTTACGCTTTTCAAAATTATCTTTTTGTTTGTTTAATTTCATAGTTTCTTTAATATTGAAATTTAATTGTCCAGAACTTTGTTTGGGCATTATGACTTGTCTGGGTTCGTTAGATCTTCCAAAGTTATAGGTTTATCTATGTCATGCATTTTTTCTTCTTTTTCAGAAATAGGGTTTTCTTTCTTTTTTTTTGCCCTTCTTTGCTCTAAACGCGCTTTCTTCTTAGCTTCTTTTTTCAAAGCTTTCTCGCCACGTGTAGATTTATAATCATAGTGAATTCCCATAACTGCTCCTGCATATTTATACTTTTACTTCTTGGATTGGAATTATGCAACCCTCTTATATACTTCGGTTGTGGGTGTATTAATTTCTATATTTTTTAATAAAGATAAAAATTATTGATAAAATTACTGCTACTAAAACATCAAAAAATGGTGAAGCTTCAGGATATCCATAATTCCAGAGAATAACCAAAAATAACCAACAAAACCATTCGATATATTTTCTTCTCACACTGTGCATCCTTCTGAATTACAATTTTTCCCATTTTTTTTTTCCTTAAAAAAATCGAGTGCTTTTATAGAGCTTATCATAAAGTTTTTATAGATATTTAAATATCCATTAAGACTATTGGATAGCTCTTCGGCTTTTTCCATAAACCCCAGTCTAGAGAAGTTAATAAGCATTATTGAATTTCCGTTTGAAATTGTATTGTCACTTATATCAATTGGGTTCATGAAAATATCATTTTTACTTTTTACATTCTTTTGAAAAATTTTGTAATCCGAGTTATAGAATTTTTCTATAGCCTCATTACAATATTTCTTGGCTAAAATTCTGTACTTTGGATTCATTGTTGCATCAGAAAGATCAAGTAAACTTTGAATAAGATAAGCATAGTCCTCGATAAATGATATATCTTCAAAATAACTATGAAATATATTATTGACACAAAATTTTTTTTCAATTTTTTCATAAAACATTTCTGCTTTTTTTAGATATCCATTATCAGGTATAAGATTATGCAAAGAAACTAAAGCAGTTATCCAAATACAGTTCAAATCTAATTGATTTTTTTTGTCAAAAAAAGGTTTGTTTCTCTTCCTTCTTATTTCTAATAATTGTTTTAAAATAATTTCATTTGACTCTTTAATTTCATCTAAAATAATCTTACCTTCCCAGTTGCCCTCAGGTTTTATATCAAAATGCTTGCTAATATCTTTAATATTTTTTATTTCCTCATAACTAAATACGTAATATTTTCCCTCAACACCGTCGCTATCGGCGTCATATGCTGAACCAAGTAAACCAGTATCCTCAGTGATAAAATTATTAATTAAAAAATTTGTAGTTTGTTTCAATTTCTTAAAATAATAATTATTTGATTTATTTTTTAAAAATTTAGATAACAATAATACAAACTGTATATTATCATAAAGCATTTTTTCAAAGTGAGGTATTAGCCAGGTTTCATCAACTGTATATCTCGAAATTCCACCTTCGACATGATCGTAAATACCTTTAGAGCAGAGCTTATTCAGAATAAGTTCAACTGGATCTAAATATTTACGATCTTTAGTCTTGTTGTAAAAATATATTAAGGTTTCAAATACATGAAAAGTTGGAAACTTTGGAGCGCCTTTATAGCCACCATTAATTTTATCTAAACTATTGATAATGTTTTCCAAAATTGGATCTATTTCTTGACTTATTACATTCGTTTTTTTTAATTCTAAATTTTTTTTAATTAAATCTTTTTGTTCGATTATTTTAATTCTTTGGTCGGTATAAGCCTCATGGACTTTTTGAATTACATTTTTAAATGCAGGTAGGCCATGTTTTTCCTCTTTAGGAAAATATGTCCCTCCCATAAAAGGCACGCCATTCTCATCTAAAAACATAGTTAAAGGCCATCCACCTCCACTTTGATTAAAAAGTTGAAAAGAACTTTGAAAAATAAAATCTAAATCTGGTCTTTCCTCCCTATCAACTTTTATATTTACAAAAAATTTATTCATTAAATCTGCAGTAGCTTGATCTTCAAAGCTTTCATGCGCCATTACATGGCACCAGTGGCAACTTGAATAACCAATACTTAATAAAATTGGTTTTTTTTCTGCTTTAGCTTTACCTAAAGACTCACTTGACCAAGTTTGCCAGTGAACAGGATTGTTTTTATGTTGTTGTAAGTAAGGACTAGGATCTTCAGATAAAATATTTTTCATTTCTTAAAATATATTTTTCTTAATAAAAATGAGATAATCAAAATTAAAAAAAACCCAAGCATAGGAAAAAGAATTTCTTCATTTTGAATCATTGTTAAAAAACTAGGGTCAATGTTATTTTCAATAATTTTTTCTATTCCTTCACCAATGGCACACAAAATAAAAACCATTGGAAAAAGACCTATTAATGTTGAAAAAAAATAATTTTTTATTTTCATGTTAAAAAGTACTGGTAATAAATTTTGTATAGCAAATGGTGTGCCACCGCCGCCCGCAAATCTAAAAATCATAAAATAAAAGAATTCATTCTTGTTAAAAATGTCTTTTAATTTAGACATTCTATTTGAAAGTTTATCTAATATTAATTCTTTGAAATATTGATTTGCAAGAAAATATAAAAGTGTACACCCAAATGTGAATCCTAAGACTGAGATTAATGTTCCATAAATTTTTCCAAATAAAAATCCTGATATTAGAGAAATCGGTGTTGCAAAGCCTAATAGCAAAATCCAAATTATAGCAAATAAGAAAAATAGAACTGGAAACAAAAACGGATTTTGATCTTTGATCGCTATTAAAAATTGGGTCTTATCCCTAATATAACTATAGTCATTGAGTTGTGTTACATCTACAAAATTAAAAAACCCAAACAAAATCAGACCTAAACAAAGAATATAAATAAGGCCTACTGCAATTTTTACATTTTTAGTCATTAGATAATTTTAACTGTACATCAGTGATATTATTAAATATATAACTAAAATTATTTTATGAAAAGAACTTACCAACCAAGTAAACTAGTTAGAAAAAGAAGACACGGATTTAGATCTAGAATGGCCACAAAAGGCGGAAGAAAGCTTATTGCTAGAAGACGAGCAAAAGGAAGAAAAACTATATCAACCTAAAATGATAAAGCTTGAAAGTTTAAAAAAAAGCGATCATTTCAAGCTTGTTTTAAATGGTAAGAAAATCCATACCAATTTTTACTCAATTTTTGCAACTAAAAATTTTTTAAAGCTTAGAAAAAACACTTTACTTATTAGCTTCGTAGCAAAGAAGAAAATAGGTAACGCAGTAAAAAGAAATAGAATAAGGCGAAAATTGAAAGCAATAACCCAAAAAATTTTAAAAATAAAAGGTGCAATTAATACTAATTATACTTATATAATAATTTGTAAAACAAAATCCTATACGGAGAAGTACGACAAAATATTTTTAGAAATGCAAAAAAGTTTTAATAAACTAAATTAAATGAATAAGATCTTAATAAAAGCTGTAATTTTATTAATTAATATATACAAATATTTTTTTTCTCCACTGTTAGGAAATAAATGTAGGTTTTTACCATCATGTTCAGATTACTGTATCGAATGTTTAAAAGAGCATGGTTTCTTCAAAGGGCTCTATTTAAGTTTTAAAAGAATTATCAAATGTCATCCTATCAAATTTTTAGGTGGAAACTCAGGGTTAGATTTGGTGCCAAAAAAAGGGAATATGAAAAATGGACAATAGGAATGTTTTTGTAGCAATTGCTTTATCAATGGCCGTTCTTCTTTTCTGGGGTGCTTTTTTTGAGACGCCTAGGCAAGTTAAAGAAAATCAAACACTTAATAATGTTCAAACTAATCAGAATGAAACACAAAGTGATATAACACCAAATATTAATCAAGAAAGAGTTGTAAAAAAAATTTCTAGAAAAGATGCTTTAACAGAGAATGATAGAGTTATTATTGAGAATGAAAAAGTTAAAGGATCTATTTCATTAAAAGGAGCTATATTTGATGACTTATCATTTAAAAACTATAAAAAAGATTTGAAGTCTGAAGAGACTGTTGTGCTTCTTAATCCAAAAGATATAGAAGATGGATATTTCATAGAGTCTGGATGGGCAAGTGTTGGAAATGAAGTTGAAGTTCCTGGAGTAGACTCCCTCTGGCAAGTCAAAGGAAACAGGGTTTTAAGTGAAAAAAATGATGTTGTACTAGAATGGAATAACGGAAAAGGTTTAGTTTTTAAAAAAACAATAAAATTAGATGAAAAATATTTGTTTAAAATTAAGCAAGAGGTCAAAAATAACACCTCTTCAAAGATAAATCTTTATCCATATTCTCAAATTACTAGAAACAAAAAACCTGACGATGTAATGGGTTTTTATATTTTGCACGAAGGTTTTATTGGAGTATTCGATGGTGAATTAAAAGAAGATGATTATGATGATATTAAAGATAAAAAAATTGTAAGAAACTCAGATAATGGCTGGTTAGGAATTACAGATAAATATTGGGTAACTGCCATAGTTCCTCCAAAAGATAAAAATTTCAAATCTACATTTCTTTATAAAGACAATTTTAGAGCAAATTATATATTAAATTCACCCGTTACGATTAATCCAAAAAGTACTTCTGATAACGAGGTAAGATTGTTTGTTGCGGCTAAAGAGGTAGAAACAGTAGACGGATATGCTGAAAGTGAAAATATTGAAAAATTTGATTTAACAATCGACTGGGGTTGGTTTTATTTTTTCACAAAGCCTTTATTTTTCGTAATTGATTATTTATTTAAGCTTTCTGGTAATTTTGGAATTGCAATTGTTCTTATAACCCTAGCTATTAGAATTATATTCTTTCCGCTTGCAAATTATTCATTTAGATCAATGGCTAAAATGAAGGCTGTGCAACCAGAAATGACAAGGCTTAAGGAGCTTCATAAAGAGGATAAAGTCAAATTGCAGCAAGAAATGATGGCTTTATATAGAAAAGAAAAAATTAATCCAGCCTCTGGATGTTTGCCAATTTTAATACAAATACCTTTTTTCTTCGCTATATATAAAATGTTATTTATATCTTTAGAGATGAGACATCAGCCTTTTTTTGGGTGGATACAAGATTTGTCTGCTAAAGATCCAACTACAATTTTTAATTTATTTGGATTAATACCTTGGGATCCTCCAGGATTTCTAATTATAGGTATATGGCCAATATTAATGGGGCTTTCGATGTACGTGCAACAAAAATTAAATCCTGCACCAGCTGATCCGATTCAGGCTAAAATTTTTGCATTCTTTCCTCTATTTTTGACAATAATTTTAGCACCCTTTCCGTCTGGATTAGTTGTTTATTGGACGGTTAATAACATTCTCACGATAGCTCAGCAGTGGGTTATTATGAGAAAAACAAAAGTTAAAACTAACTAAATGTCTGGGGAAATAAAAGTAGATGAAATAAAAAAATTTTGGCCTAAAGATGCTCCAAATTTTGATAACGTTCCAAAATATATTAATAAGTATAAAAAAGAGCTTATAGTAATCAAATATGGTGGAAACGTTTTAATTGACAGAAAAATTTTTAATAACTTTATTGAAGATATTAGTGTTTTGAATAAATTAGGACTTTCAATTATTGTTGTGCACGGAGGAGGTCCAAGAATAGAAAGAAAATTAAAAGAGGAAAATATTCAAACAAAATTTATTAATGGATTAAGAGTTACTGATGAAAAAGTAATTTCTATAGTTGAGAATGTATTAATTGATTTTAACAAGGATATTGTGGACTCTTTGAAAAAAAAAGGTTCAGAAGCTGTTACGATTACATCAAAAACTAATAATGTAATCAATGTTGTTCCTGATAATAAAGAACTTGGATTTGTTGGTATTCCTGACAGCATAAACATTGAATTTCTTAAAGATATCATAAATAAAAAACAGATACCGGTTATAGCTCCCTTAGGAATTGATAAAAATAAAAATACTTACAACATCAATGGCGATACTGCGGCTAGTGCCATAGCAAAAAAACTTAGATCAAGAAGACTTTTGCTTATGACAAATGTTGAGGGAGTTTATGACGATAGAAAAACTTTAATATCTGAAATTAAACCTTTTGATATCGAGAATTTAGTTAAATTGAAAATAGTACAAGGAGGAATGATTCCTAAAATAAAAAATTGTATAGATGCAGTCGAAAATGGAGTTAGAGGTGTTGTTATACTTGATGGGAGAAAACCTCATTCAATATTAGATGAAATATTTTCGGATAAAGGTTCAGGAACGCTGATAAGAAAATGAAAGAATTGAAGAATATAAAATTTTGGCTTTTTGATCTAGATAATACTTTATATTCAGGAGCTACTAAAGTTTTTGAACAAGTTGATAAAAAAATGACCTATTATATTTCTTCTAAATTGAATATCAGCAAAGAAGAGGCAAGAAAAATTCAAAAAAATTATTTTGTTGAATATAACACAACGCTTAATGGCATGATTAAAAATCACAAAATTGATGCAAATGAATTTCTAGAATTTGTTCATGATATAGATCTAAGTTTTTTAGAGGAGGATAAACAATTGGATGAACAAATTGAAAAAATTAAAGGAAAAAAGATAATTTTCACTAACGGGTCTCTAGCACACGCTAAAAATGTAACAAAAAGACTTGGAATCGACAGACATTTTGATAATATTTTTGACATTGTAAGCGCTGATTTTATACCCAAGCCGTCTATAGAGACTTATAAAAAAATTATAGAAAAATACAAAATTGAGCCACAATATAGTATATTTATTGAAGATATTGCGCGAAATTTGAAACCTGCTCACGAACTAGGCATGAAAACAGTATGGATAATAAATGACGAACCATGGGCTGCGGAATTTTCAGATTCCAATTTTATTGACTATAAAACTAATAAACTATCAAGTTTTTTAAAGGAGATAAATGAACAAAAGTGAATTAGAAAAAATTATAAATAAAGCATTTGATAATAAACAAAATATTAATGAAAAATCTGAAACTGAGATTTTAAAAGCAATTAATCAAACGATTGAATTAACTGATAAAGGAGAATTAAGAGTTGCAGAAAAGAAAAATGGAGAATGGGTAGTAAATCAGTGGGTAAAAAAAGCAATCTTGTTAAGTTTTAGAACAAGCTCAATGACCATGTCTAAAGGCCCATATACTACTTGGTATGATAAAGTTCCTGGTAAATCTGTTGCTTGGAATGAGTCTGATTGGAAAAAAGCGGGTTATAGACATGTTCCTAACGGAGTAGTCAGAAAAGGTTCTTTCATAGGAAAAAATGTTGTTTTGATGCCATGTTTTGTAAATCTTGGAGCCTATGTAGATGAAGGTACAATGATTGATACCTGGGCCTCAGTAGGTTCGTGTGCTCAAGTTGGTAAACATTGTCATGTTTCGGGGGGTGCAGGTATAGGTGGAGTATTAGAACCACTTCAAGCTGGGCCAGTGATAATTGAAGATAATTGTTTTATTGGTGCTAGATCTGAAATAGCTGAAGGAGTAATTGTTCAAGAAGGAGCTGTAATTTCTATGGGAGTTTATATCGGTGCTTCTACTAAGATTGTAGATAGAATGTCAGGTGAAATTACTTACGGAAAAGTCCCCGCATATTCAGTTGTTGTTCCTGGTAGTATTCCTAATAAAAAAAATCCAAATGGTCCTAGCTTGTATTGTGCAGTAATTGTAAAAAAAGTAGATGAGAAGACCAGAAGTAAAACATCAATTAACGATTTATTGAGAGATTAAATGCGAACAATAAACGAGCTAGCTTTATCTAAAGATCTGATCTCATTTCCGAGTATTACTCCGGTTGATGCAGGAGCTATAAATTTTTTAGCAAAAAAGTTAAGAGCTCTTGGATTTAAATGTAAAATACTAGAATTTAAGAAAGGTAAAGGCAAACCTATAAAAAATCTGTACGCAAAATTTGGAAATAAACAACCTAATTTATGTTATGCAGGACATACTGATGTTGTACCACCAGGTAATTACAAAAACTGGACGGTAAATCCTTTTAAACCAAAAATAAAAAAAGGATATCTAATTGGCAGAGGTGCAAATGATATGAAAAGCTCAATTGCTTGTTTTGTATCCGCAGTAAGTAAGTATATAATTAATTACAAAAAATTTAGTGGCTCGATAAGTTTTCTTATTACTGGAGATGAAGAAGGTTTTGCAACCAATGGCACAAAAAAAGTAGTCGATTATTTAAAAAAAAGAAAAGAAAAAATAAATTTTTGCATTGTAGGTGAGCCTACAAACCCAAAAAAATTAGGAGAGATGATTAAAATTGGAAGAAGAGGTAGCCTTTCGGCTGAATTAGAAATATTTGGCACACAAGGTCATATTGCCTACCCTCATCTTTCAAATAATCCAATAAATACTTTGGTTAAAATATGTTTTGAATTAAAGAAAAAAAAGTTAGATAAAGGAAACAAAAATTTTCAACCCTCAAATCTCGAATTTACAGGTATAAATGTTAATAACAAAGCTCATAATGTTATACCTGCTTCAGCTAAAACTCAGTTTAATGTAAGATATAATAATCTTCAAACTGCATCAAAATTAAAGAAAAAAATAAATTCTGTAATAAAAAAGATTTCTAAAAAAAATAAATGCAAATATAAAATTAATTATTTAGAAAGTGGTGAGGCTTTCTTAACAAAGCCAGGTAAAAATATTATGTTGGCCAAAAAAATTATAAAGAAAGTAACTAAAATAAACCCAGTTTTTTCAACGACTGGCGGCACATCCGATGCAAGATTTATAAAAAAAATAGCCCCGTGTCTTGAATTTGGTCTAGTTAACAAGACAATGCACAAAATTGATGAATGTGTTTCTCTTGGAGATTTAAAAAGATTAAAAAAGATATATTACAATTTTTTAGTAGAGTATTTTAAGTGAAAACTGGAATAATTTATTCAGAAAAATCCTTAAATCATGACACAGGTGATAGTCACCCAGAAAATAAATTTAGAATTCAATCAATTTTAGAAAGACTTAAAAAAGGAGATAATTCTAAACTTGCTTGGAGTGAACCCGGCAATTTAGATGAAAAATTTTTAAAAAAAACACACAATTCTCATTACATAAGTGAAGTTAAAAAAGCCTTTCCTTCAAAAGGACAAATTTTTTTAGACGGAGATACAGTTATATCTCCTGGAAGCAAAGATGCATCTTTCGAAGCTGTTTCGTCTATTACTTCTGCTATAGATTTAGTGGAAAATAAAAAACTAAAAAATGCCTTTTGTGCTGTTAGACCTCCTGGACATCATGCTGAGTACGATAAGGCAATGGGTTTCTGTATTTTTAATAATATCGCTGTGGGAGCTAATTATCTTTTAGAAAAGTATAAATATAAGAAAGTTGCTATTATAGATTTTGATGTCCACCATGGTAATGGTACACAAAACATCTTTTATTCAAATGAAAAAGTTTTATATTTATCTACACATCAATATCCTCACTTTCCTGGAACGGGAGCAAACAATGAAAAAGGGAAATTTAATAATATTTTAAATATACCTTTGTCAGCTGGAACAAATACATCTGAATTTTTTGATGCCTATGAACATGTTCTGAAAAAATTAAAAGAATTTAAACCAGAATTTTTACTTCTTTCAGCAGGATTCGATGCTCATAGAGATGATCCACTCTCTAACATAAATTTAAAATCATATGATTATTTTGAGATTACAAAAAGAACTTTGCTAGACTCTAAAGATTATTGTAATGGAAAAGTTGTATCAATTTTAGAGGGTGGATACGATTTGAATGCTTTAGCAGAGAGTGCTGAAGAACATGTAAAGGCACTTATAAAATTTTAAGATGAAAAAACTTTATAAAATAAGAAAATCTAATATTGATAATAAAGGGTTGTACGCCTCTACAGATATTAAAGAGGGAACTAAAATTATAGAGTACAAAGGAAAAATAATTTCAGTTAAAGAAACTGAAACTAATCCCAAATTTGATAATGATAAAGCGATTTATCTATTTAATTTAAATAAAAGATATGATTTGGACGGTGATTTCAAATACAATACCGCCAGATTAATAAATCACTCATGTGATCCGAATTGTGAGGTGGACGGTGTTGGTTTAAAAATATGGGTTTATTCTATTAAAGAGATTAAGAAGGGAGAGGAATTAACCTACGATTATGGTTTTAGTTATGATAGTGATTATAAAAATTACCCATGTCGCTGTGGATCAAAAAATTGTGTAGGCTACATTGTGAGATCTGAGTCAAGATGGAGAATTAAAAAAAGAAAAAAATTAAAATCTACTAATATTTAACCTTTTCCAAATAAAGACCATATGCTGGTGCGGGTGGTGCGCATGATGATCTTTTTTTTGAATTTAAAGTTTTTTTAAAATTTGAAATATTCCATTTCCCCTCTCCTAGAAATTTAAGACATCCAACCATTGATCTAACTTGTTTTTGCAAAAAAGATTTAGAGACAAATCTTATTAGTATTTTACCATTTCTATCTTTTTTAATAGAAATTTTTTTAATTGTTCTTATGGGAGATTTCGCTGTGCAAGAGGAAGATCTGTATGTTGAAAAATCGTGAGTTCCGGTAAGTAATTTTGCTCCTTTTTTCATTTCAGTCATACTCAATTTTTTTCTCACATGCCAAACTCGGTTCTTATCTAGTGCTAAAGAACTAGTTCTATTCATAATTTTATAAAGGTAAGTTCTCTCTTTAGCGCTGCGCCTTGCATCAAAATTTTTATTTCTTGTCCTAATTGAAAGTATGGATATACCCTTTTTAGCTAATAAAAAGTTCCACCTATTAAGTAATTCTTTTTTTCTACTTGGATTTATTCCACCATAAATGAAAAAATTTGCAGATTGACCTAAAGCATGCACACCTGCATCGGTTCTGCCTGAGCCAGTTATATTTTCTCTAAAGTTAATGCCAAACACTTGCTTTATGACTTTTTGGATTTCACCTTGAATTGATTTTCCATTTTTTTGCAACTGCCACCCAACAAATTTTGATCCATCGTATTCAATTATAATCTGGTAGTTTTGTTTGTAAATATTCAATTTCAATTTAATATAACGTTTTTATTAACTTTGTTTCCTTTAAGAAAATCTGCTGCATCAATTATATTTTTACCCTCTTTTTGTAACTTAAGAATTTTAATGGCATTTTTTTTTGTTGCTACAGTAAGTTGATCATCTAATACAGTCCCAGGTTTTCCACTTAAATTAACAATTTTAGCTTTATGTATTTTTATTCTTAATTTATCAAAATAAAACCAAGCACCTGGCTTAGGGCTAAAAGCATTGATTTTCAAAATAATTTTTTCGGCATCTTCTTGCCAGTTAATTTTAGTTTCTTCCTTTTCAATTTTTTTTGCATAACTTGCTTCTTTATCGTTTTGATCTATAAAGTTTCCCTCTTTTGACAAAATTAGATCAATTGACTGTATTAAGGTCTTGGCCCCTAAGATAGAGAGTTTTTCTTTTAGTTCCCCGCTATTAGTCTCGCTATCTATTTTAATTCTTGTTTGCATAATATATGGTCCGGTATCTAATTTATTTTCAATTTTCATAATGGATATTCCTGTTTCTTTATCTCCATTTAAAATTGCTCTTTCTAGAGGTGCAGCTCCTCTCCATTTTGGTAATAAAGAAGCGTGAACGTTTAAGAATATTAAATTAGGTATCTGTAGATATGAGTTTGGAATTATTTGCCCGAAGGCCACAACTACCACAAGATCTGGTTTTAAATCTTTAAATTTTATGAGCTCATTTTCATCTTTAAGTTTGCTAGTTCTAACCTTAATTCCTTTTTTTTCAGAAAAAATATGAACTGGAGTTTTTTTAACTTTTTGACCTCTAGAACTTTTCTTAGATGGTTGAGTATAAACGCATACAATTTTATGGTTTGAGTTTATCAATTTTTCAAGGGAGGGAATTGAAAACTCTGGAGTGCCCATAAAAACTATTTTTAATGACATTCTTTTAGTGAAATTAAACTACCACCCTATCAATTTCTTTTTTTTGTTTTTTTGTTTTTTTTAAAATTAGGTCTTTTTTAAGTTTAGACAAGTGATCAATAAATAAAATTCCATTCAAATGATCGATTTCATGCTGAATGCAAGTAGCAAGAAGACCTTCCGCGTGCATTTCTTTTTTTTTTCCATTATAATCAAGAAAACTAATTTTACACGAACTCGGCCTTTTTACCTCTGCAAACTGATTTGGAATTGATAGGCAGCCTTCTTCATATGAAACCAAATCATTTGATTTAAAAATAATTTCGGGATTGACTATAAACAATGGGGTTTTTTTTTCATCTTCTTTTGACAAATCAATAACAATAACTCTTTTTAATATACCTACTTGAACTGCGGCAAGACCAATGCCAGGGGCTGCATACATGGTTTCAAGCATGTCATCCATTAATTTTTTTATTTCTTTATCTACTGTAATTACTGGCGCTGAAACTTTTCTTAGCATAACATCCGGAACTGTTAAAATTTTTTTTTTTGACATTTAAGATGTTACTACACTTATATTCTTAAAGGTAGAGCGGTTGCAAGAATTTCGTTTCTGAATTCTCTTAGTTTTAATTTATTAAGTAAATTGGTTATAAAGTAAATCGTTTCTGGATCTAGATTATTTACTTCATCTTCGCCTATTATTTCTACTATTTTTAAGGCTAAATACCCTTTTTCACCCTTCTCAGCTAAATCATTTAAACTGTCAGGAATATTGTAGTTCGCTGAAAGACTCTTATGGTCAATTTCTTTAGGAATAATAACTCCATCACTTTCGAGAGACTCTAATACAGCAACATCTTTAGCAGAATAAAAGTAATTTTTATTTCTTTTTATCTTTTTAAAGACGCTGTCCAGCTCTTTTTGGGTTTTCTTTAATGGATACTCTTTGTCGTAAAAATATCTAATTAACTTCGATCTGTGGAGAACTTTTTCATCAAATTTAATTTTTTGTTGTGTAATTTTTGTATTTGAAAATATGTTTTTTTCTACAGTATTTTGGTAGTTTTCAGGGATTTCACTTTTTTCAAATTCTTTTAATCTATCGCTTAAAAATTCAGCATAAACATTTGATAAGTTGTCTTTTTTGAAAAGGTCTTTAAGTAAAAATAATAAATCAAGTTTGTTTTGTATATTGTCAGAGAGTAAAAATTTTTGATATAAAAGTGCTCTTCCCTCAATTTTTTCAAGGGATTGATAGATATTCTTAGCATTTATTAAAGTATTTAATTCAAAAGGTATTTGTTTATATATCTTAAAAACTTGATTTTTATCGACTTGATTTTTATTAGCAGCTATTTCGATATTTCGTATTTTTTCTTTGTCATTTATATCATCTATAGAAATTAAATTAGCTGAATTTAAATACTCCCAAATACTTTTTTTAGTTTTATCGTTTGGTTCATATTTAAAATTTTGAAATGTAATGCTCGACAAATAAAAATTAAGCAAGTTATCATCTTTGATTTTTTTATTTTTATTATCTGAGACGCCTAACAAAAAATTTGCCGCGTTATCAAAAAATTTATCAGATTGATTTTGCTCTTTAAGAATATCGTGTAAAAGTTGAGCTTGGCTTTTCTTGTTATTAAAAATTAAACAGTATATCTTAAATTTTTCTAAATATGGATCTTTGATATCCTTTCCAATAAAATTGACTTTTTCACAACCGGTTTTAATATTTGCACTTGAAATATTTCTATCAACTAAATATTGAATAATTTTATTTTTATTTGGAAAATCAGTATTCTTTTTTAAAAACTCCTCAATAAGATTATCTTTTTTATTTTTTATTAACCAATTAATTTTTATGTCTAAAAATTCTTTTTCACTGATATTATCTGGGGAATAAGAATATGAAAATAAAGTGTTAAGGAAAATATTTTCCGCAGTGTCAGATAGCTTTAATTTGTTAATTCTTTCAATAGTCTTTTGTATATTTTTACCATCAGTTTTAGACCACATCGCAAGTTCAAAGTCATATTTGTCAGGGTCCCATATGCCATAAAGTTTTATATCATTATTAACCTGAGATGTTTGTTCTTGAATTATATTGTTTGATGATAAGTTATTTTTGTTAATTAATGGACTCTGGATTTTTTTTTCAGTACTTTTAATTTCTTCATTATTTTCATTAGAGTTTTTTTTCTTCCAAATATCTATCTCTTCTTCAGCATAAATAAAGCTTGTATTTATAAAAATAACTAAAAAAAAAAATAATTTATTTAAGTCTGATAACTTCATTTGTTATATCAGTATTAAATTTCTTGTTAGGTTTGGAAAAATTAATTTTTTCTAGTAAAAAAACGGCAATCACAAAAAGCCCTACTATTACTATTAGCTTTAGTAATTTTTGTAAAAGAGAGTCTTTTAAACTTTTTTGACGGTTGAATTTAAGTTGCATAGTTAAAAAATATATTTAAACTCGGAAAATAAGACAAATTTGTGATAAATCAAATTTTTAATTAGGATTATTATTGAAAAAAAGCCTTGTTTTAACTGGAATGATGGGTGTAGGTAAGTCTACTATAGGCAGATTATTAGCCAAAAGACTTAAAGTTAAGTTTATTGATGTTGATAAAGTAATAGAGAGAAACGAGAAAAAATCTATAAAAAGAATCTTTAAAGAAAACGGAGAAGTATATTTTAGAAAATTGGAAGAAAAAATCACATCTAAAATATTAAAGAGTAATAAAAAAGTTATTGCTCTCGGAGGTGGTGCTTTCATGAATAACGAAATTAGGGAAAAGATACTTAAGTCCTGTATTAGTTTTTGGCTTAAAGTAGATTTAAATAAACTCATTAAACGCTATAAAAAAAACAACAGAAGGCCACTATTAAACCAAAAAAACTTAGAAACTGATGTGAAAAAAATATATCAAATGAGAAAAAAAATTTATGGTTTGGCTAATTTTAAAATTAATTGTGATAATATGAATAAATCACAAATAGTAGAAAAAATATTATTATCTTATGAAAATTAGTCGTTTAAAAGCAAAAGATTATTCAATAATAATAGGAAAAAATTCTATTAATACTTTACCGTCTGAGATTAAAAAACATTGCCCAAAGTGTAAAAAAATTGCAATTATAATTGACAGTAAAGTTCCAAAAAAATTTGTAATGAGAATTAAAAAAAAATTGAAAAAATACAAAATTTTTATTCATTTTATTTCATCGTCTGAAAAAATAAAAAATATTAACCAAGTAAACTTGTTAATTGACAAGCTGCTTAAGTTAAATTTTAACAGATCTGATTTGATAATTGGATTAGGAGGTGGAATTGTTGGAGATATGATAGGTTTCGTATCTAGTATCTTTAAAAGAGGTATAAATTTTATTAATTTACCAAGCACTCTACTTTCTCAAGTCGACTCTTGCATCGGTGGTAAGACAGGAGTTAATTCAATATTTGGAAAGAATTTAATTGGGTCATTTTATAATCCAAAAGTAGTTATAGTTGAAACCGAATTTTTAAAGTCTTTACCAAAAAGAGAAATTACTTGCGGGTACGCTGAAATTTTAAAACATGCGATAATTTACGATAAAAACTTTTTTAATTTTTTAAGAAAAAATACAAGGAAAATTTTATCTTTGGAGAATAACACTTTGACAAGAAGTATTCATAAAAGTTGCAAAATAAAGTTAAACTTTACTGAAAAGGACTTCAGAGAAAAAGGTTTAAGAATGAAATTAAATTTTGGGCATACTTTTGCACATGCCTTAGAAATTCAAAATAAATATTCGAACAGATTAAATCATGGTGAAGCTGTTTTAATTGGAATGTTAATAGCCGTAAAAATTTCTAAATTTAAAAATTTATGCTCTATAAATACCTATAATCAAATAGAAAGTTTATACAGAAAAAATCTACTAATTAAAAAGTTTAGAAGATATCTAAATAAGAAAGAAATTTTAAAATCAATTAAATTTATGAAAAATGATAAAAAAAAAGATGATGAAAAAGTAAGTTTTATATTTTTAAAAGAAATAGGCAAAACTACAATGCCTGGAAAGTATAAATATGGAACTAAGCAAATAGAGAATTTAGTTAAAAAATTATTTTAAACGTATCTCAAGTGCGTGAATTTTTTCTTTAAATTCATTTTCAATTGTTTTCATAAGCAATTTTTCCGCGTCTAGTCTTTTGAGATTTTTAAGATAGTCTGATTTTATTTCTAAAATTAAATGATATTTTCCTTTTTGAAATGATTTATGACTTTTATGATTATGGGTATTGTCAATGATTTTTATCTCTTCTAGTTCAATTTTACTTTTTATTTTTTCTTCAATTTGATTTATATAAAGATTCATAAATTTTAATATTATATATAAAAAAAAAAATTATGAAAATTATTTGTGATTGGGATAATTGTAAAGAGCCAGGCGACTACAAAGCACCGGTTGAAAGAGATAATGTAAGAAAATATAGATTACTTTGTTTAAAGCATATAAAAATTTTCAATAAAAATTGGAATTATTTTGAGAATATGAATGATGCAGAAATAGAATATTTTCTTAAATCTGACGTAACATGGCATAAATCTACCAAAAGCTTTGGGTCTTCAGAAAATTTTTTTAATCTTTTATGGAACAATGCGCTTGATGACAAATTGAATATTTTCAAGACGACAGGGTTCAAAGAGTTTAAAAAAACTAATCTTTCACCTAAAGAAAAGGATGCTTTTGATATTTTAGAATTAAATTATTCTGCAAAATGGCAAGAAATCCAACAAAAATTTAAATATCTTGTAAAGAAATATCATCCTGATAAAAACCAAGGTAGTAAAAAATTTGAAGATAGGCTAAAAAAGATTACTTTAGCATACAGTCAACTAAAAATGAATTTAGGGAAAAAATAAACATGAGTACAACACAATTTACAGCTAAGCCAGATATAAAAATTTCTGTTAAACAAACTTTTGGTTTTGAAAGTAATATGGAGCTTAATGGGTTTTCAAAAAAAAATGAATTTGTTCCAAAGATTGATCCTGATTACAAATTTGATAAAGATACTACTTTAGCAATTTTAGCCGGTTTTTCTTTCAACAAAAGAGTTTTAATACAAGGTTATCATGGAACCGGTAAATCTACTCATATCGAACAAGTCGCCGCGAGACTTAACTGGCCATGTGTTAGAGTTAATCTTGATAGTCATATCAGCAGAATAGATTTAATAGGTAAAGATGCAATAGTGCTTGAAAATGGTAAGCAGGTAACCGAGTTTAAAGAAGGTATACTGCCTTGGTCTATCCAAAATCCGGTAGCTCTGGTATTTGATGAATATGATGCCGGTAGACCAGATGTTATGTTTGTAATTCAAAGAGTTCTTGAAAGTGAAGGGAATTTTACTTTATTAGATAAAAATAAAGTATTGGAGCAACACGATTTTTTTAGAATGTTTGCAACAACTAATACTGTTGGTTTAGGTGATACAACTGGGCTTTACCACGGCACTCAACAAATAAATCAAGGTCAGATGGACAGGTGGAATATTGTTTCGACTTTAAATTATCTTTCAAGTCAAAAAGAGTTAGAAATAGTTTTGTCTAAAAATAAAAAGTACAATAATAAAGAGGGAAAAGAAATCTTATCAAATATGATTAAAGTAGCAGATTTAACTAGAAAAGGTTTTATGCTTGGTGACATATCAACGGTCATGAGTCCAAGAACAGTTATGCATTGGGCTGAAAATACAAGTATCTTTAAAGACAAAGGATATGCCTTTAGAGTTACATTTTTAAACAAATGTGATGAAATTGAAAAAAAGATAATCTCTGAATATTATCAAAGATGTTTTGGTGAGGAATTACCGGAGTCATCTATTAACGTTCAAATTTAAAGTGCAAAAAAAAGAGGAAATAATTGAAAGTTTTAAGACTGCAATTAAATCAACAGTAAAATCGATATCTAACAAGGAAGATCTTGAGATCAGCTTTGGTGGACAGGAAGTCACTAGTGATTATAATAAATTAAAACTACCTGAAATTAATGAAATACAAAATAAGATAAATTTTGATTTAACAAGAGCTCAGGCAGATTCTGAGTCGTTAAAATTAAGATATAGTACTAAAAAAATTTTTAAAAGTTTCGAGCCGTCAGGATTAAAAGCTAAAAAACTTTATGAAATAGCTGAAAAAGTAAGGTATGAGGCTTTGGGCACTCAAGAATATAAAGGAATTAAAAATAATTTAATAAATTATTATTTGAAACAAACACCCCCTCAAAATAAACAAGAAAATATTTATTTTGCTTTTGAAAATTATTTGCGAAAAGAATTTTTTGAATATGATGAGAAAAAAAATATCCCGGATATTTCAACAAAGTTTAAAAAGAATTTTGACAAAGCTTTTAAAGAAAAAATTAATATCATTAGAGACAGTTTAAATAAACAACAAGTTTTTAATCAAGCAATATCAGAAATAATTAAAAAATTAGAAATTAAAGAAACTTCAAACTATGAAGAAATGGAAAATAAAAAAGAGGATGATGATAATAAAGATTTAAGCAACAAAGATGAGTCTAGCCAAAAAAAAGAGGATAAATTTGATGAAAATCAAGAAATGGCAATAGACACTAATGTTCCTGAGCTTGATAACCTAGCAGATGAGAACGACAAAGATTCTAATGAGATTGAAGTAGATGAAACTACCAATGAGTCTGAAAAAAAAATAAGAGGTAAAAATAATTTTGGTGATCAAAAATATAAATTTTATACAAAAGAATTTGATGAAATAATTCTCGCTGAAGAACTTGAGACTGAGGAAGAATTATTTCGTTTGAGACAAAATCTAGATCAGCAATTGTTGCAATTAAAGAGTTTTATATCAAAATTAGCAAACAAGCTTCAAAGAAAACTTCTTGCAAAACAAAATAGATCTTGGGATTTTGATTTGGAAGAAGGCACACTAGATACTTCAAAACTTCCACGAATTATAATGGATCCTTTAAACTCATTATCATTTAAAAAAGAAAAAGAGACAGAATTTAAAGATACTTTAGTGACAATTCTGATAGATAATTCAGGTTCAATGAGAGGGAAACCTATTTCTGTTGCAGCGATATGTGCTGACATTCTTTCAAGAACTTTAGAAAGATGTTCTGTTAAAGTTGAAATTTTAGGTTTTACTACAAAACATTGGAAAGGGGGATCAAGTAGAGAACTATGGATGAAAAATGACAAACCTAAATTTCCAGGAAGACTTAATGATTTGAGACATATAATTTATAAGTCTGCAGACACACCCTGGAGATTATCAAAAAAAAATATGGGATTAATGTTAAAGGAAGGTTTGCTTAAAGAGAATATTGATGGAGAAGCTTTAAAATGGGCTTTTGAAAAGATGTCCAAAAGAAAAGAGGAAAGAAAGATATTAATGGTTATATCCGACGGTGCACCAGTTGATGACTCTACTCTTTCAACAAATTCAAGTGACTTTTTAGAAACAAATCTAAAAAATACTGTTCAATGGATTGAGAATAAATCTGGTGTGGAATTGCTTGCTATTGGAATTGGTCATGATGTTACAAGATATTATAAAAAGGCAGTAAAAATTACAGATGTACAAGATTTAGGTGATGTAATGATAAATCAGTTAACTGATTTGTTTAAAGATGATAAAAAAATCTTAAATTAATAATTAAAATTTTTAATTTCTAAATTATCGTAACTTTTAATTTTATTTAATAAAATTCTAAAAGGAACTAACATTATTAGTGCAACAATTAACTTTACAATTAAGTCGCCAAACGCAAGAGTTAACCAAGGTATTTCGGTACCGTAAAATGCTATTGAGAAAAAAAGAAAAGTATCAATAATTGACCCAAGAATTGAAGAGGTTAATGGAGCTATATACCATTTTCTTTTTCTTAATCTATCAAATATTGTTACATCAAAATTTTGAGAAATGAAAAATGCTGTTGCAGAACCAATTGCTATTCTTATTGATATTAAATCTTCAAAATTTGTTGAAACTAAAAATGTTAAAACTATTCCAATAAAAAATCCGATCAACACAATATATCTGGCTATTTTTTTTCCGAAAGCTCTATTAGCTAAATCAGTAATTAAAAAAGTAATTGGATAACTAAAAGCTCCATAAGTAAGCAAATTATCTAAACCATAAAATTTAACGGGAAATTGGACTAAATAATTCGAAACGATAACAACTGCTCCCATTAAAAATGAAAGCGAAAAGAATAATTTTCTCTCTTTTATGTGAACCATTAAATTATTTCTGAGCAATTATTGAATATTTTAATTTTTGAGCTCTTTTTGATAAGTTTTTACTTTTTGCTGTTTTTAAAAATTTATCTAGGCCTCCCTTAAAATCAACTGTTCTTAGAGCTGCGTTAGTAACATTCAGTCTTACATTCCGCTTAAGGATATCGCTTTTAAAAGAAATTTTTTTAAGATTTGGCAAAAAACGTCTTTTTGTTTTATTGTTTGCGTGACTAACGTTATGCCCTTTTAGTGGTAAGACGCCAGTAAGTTCACATTTTTTTGTCATATTAATTGAATTGTATAGTTATAAGCTCTAATTTGGTCAAGGGTAAATTATGAACCAGTACCTATTATTTCTCTCACATTTTTAATTTTCTCTTTTACAAGTATAGAAATAAGTTCGGCTTTTATCTTTTTTACTATGCCTGGTCCCTCATAAACCATGCTGGTATATAACTGCAAAAGACTTGCACCAGATTTTAATTTTTCATAAGCGCTTAAGCCTGAGCTTACTCCTCCTACCCCAATAATTGTAATTTCGCCTTTAATTTCTTTATAAAATTTTTTAATCAATTTATTTGATAAATTTTTTAAAGGTTCTCCAGACAATCCTCCGACTTCATTCTTGTGCAATCCACTTAAACTTTCTCTATTTTTGTCTGTTGTATTTGAAATAATAACCCCACTTATTTTAAATTTCTTCATAAACTCAATTATATAACCTATTTCTCCTTCAGCTATATCTGGAGAAACTTTAAGTGTTAATGGTGTTTGAATACTATTTTTTTTTGTGAATTCAGTAATTGTTCTTAGGAGATCTTTTAAAGTATTTTGATTATGAAAATCCCTTAGACCTGGTGTGTTGGGAGAAGAAATATTAATGGTTATATAGTTAGCAAAATTACTTATTTCTTTAATACATTTAAGATAATCGTCTATTCTATTTTCGCTGTCTTTATTTGGACCAATATTAACTCCTAGAAAACCTGTTGGTGAACTTTTTCGAAGTCTTTTTGAAACTCTTTCTAATCCATCATTGTTAAAACCTAGTCTATTAATCAGTGCATGGTCATTTTCTAGTCTAAATACTCTCGGTTTTGGGTTTCCAAATTGTTCTTTAGGCGTTACTGTTCCAACTTCTATAAATCCAAAGCCAAATCTAAATAGAGAATTATATACTTCAGCGCTTTTGTCAAAACCAGCAGCTAATCCAATTGGATTTTTTATTTTTGTTCCAAATATTTCTGTTTTAAGAATTTCTTCATTTTCGACTTTAAAAATATCTTCAGGTAAAAAATTATATTTTAAAGACTTTATCGCGAAATCATGCGCCATCTCCGGATCTAATTTAAATATAAATGGCTTTAACAGAGAATACATTAGTTAATTTTATCTTTTATCAGTTTTATAGTTTCTTGCACACCAAAAAAACTTATAAAAAAACCCATTCTTGGTCCATCGATATCGCCAAATAAAACTTGATATATTAATTTAAACCACTCTCTTAAATTTTTATCGTATCCATTTTCTTTTCCTACTGCATATACTATACTCTGAATCTCCTCAGGTTGCATATCATCCTTAATATTTTCAATTTTTAAAGCAAGATTATTTAAAGCGCTTTTTTCTTGTTTGTTTGGTTTTTTGTATATTTTTTTTGGTTTAAGTTTATCTTTAAAAAATTTAATAGCATGCTCTGTGAGATTATCTAATATTGGATTACTTGTTGGATTAACGTTTTTATGGAATCTATTTATAAACTTCCATAATATTTTTTTATCATCTGCATTACTTGAGCCTACTAAATTTAACAACATTGAAAATGACATCACTATTTTTTCTTTTGGTGGTTTCCCCTCGTGAATATGCCAAACAGGATTTAATAACTTATCTTTTTCTTTTTGCTCTGGAAATTTTTCAATAAGAGATAAGTACTCGTCTACAGCTTTAGGCACGACATCAGAGTAAAGTTTTTT